>CBINDO010000137.1:0-19845 GCA_966249405.1 uncultured bacterium
GTGCCTTGCGAATGTCACCTACGATTTTACTCGGGGGGAGCTTGAACTCGGCGATGATCGCTTCCCCCAGACCCTTCGGCAAGGCCTTGGGTTTGGCGTCCAGCTCGCGCAGGGCCAAGATGCGGTTTTCCATCGTCTTGAGCTGCTGCATGAACCGCTTGCGCTTCTCCTTGCGCTTGGTGGTCATGTCGGCGCGCGACAGCGCCAGCAGGTCGTCCAGGTAGTCGCCAATCTCTTTCGAGAAACGGCGCGTAGCGCTGTCGGTCCAGTCCGCCTCGTATTGATGGGCGCGTTGGTGATTGTAGATTAGGAACCGAATCGCTTCGTGCTCCACCGGGTCTTGAAATAGCTTCTCACGCCGGGCGAGACGCTCGAACATGCGTGCCCCCACCTCCGCATGGTGCAAGAAGTGAACGGTGCCGTCGTCCGCTATGCTGCGTGTGCGCGGCTTGCCCATGTCGTGGAACAACGCCGCCCAGCGCACGGTCGTGCGCGGCACGCTTTGCACCACGACTTGGAGTGTGTGCAGCCAAACGTCCTTGTGGCGGTTGGTGCCTTCGCCAAAGCCGACCAACGAGGTTACCTCGGGCAGCACGACCCCGAGTACGCCGGCCCGCCACAACACGTGCAGCCCTACGTCCGCTTTGCGCGACAGGATGATGTCATCCAGGGCCGCTCTCAACTCCGGAACCGGCATCGCGCGCACGTCCACGTCACGAACCACGCGGGGGATAGGGAAGGGTAACGAGCGATCCTGGCTATGGGGCGTGCGAGCGCAGAGCAGGGCGAACCCCAATACTTCGCGGACGTGGTCCGGATTGGGCACCGGGCTCGACGTCGCTTCGTCGGTCCCATAAGCAGCGGCGGTGGACATACTCATGTGGGGGCGGCGCTCGTAGCAAACTCGGGGCGGGCCGGCAATGCCGCGACCACTCCGGTTCACGCGCCGTAGCATAGTCGGCACCACGTCGCTTCACCATCGAAGGCTGGGCAGCGACAATTTCCTGCCGCGATCGCTGCCTCAGCGGCGAAAATGAAATAAAACCGCGCCGATGCGGGACCGTATGCGGACGAATTGGGACAACGGGAGCTCACGGAGGCGACCCCGCGCTTCGGGCCTGGCTGGATCGGGCAGTCGGCTTTGGCTTCTCTTGCTAGCCACCTCGCTGACGGTGGCTGGTTGTCAGTCGGCTCGCTCCGCCCCCGAGGCAAGCCCGCCGCCCACTGCCAAGCAAGAGCGCGCAGCGGCGTCTGGGCAGGCCGAAGGTGGCGGCACCGAAACCCAGCCGCGCGTGCCGTTGCAATGGGTGAACTACGAGCTGAGCTCGTCGACGCTGGGTCCGATCCCCGCCTTGGTGCGCGTGCCCGTTCACATTGCCTCTACGAGGCTCCCTGCGCTCGTCCTGTTGCACGGTCGTGGTGAAGCCCAGAAGAGCCCCAAACGCGGGGCGCGCGGCTTCGTCGACGACTACGGACTCGAGGCGGCATGGCAATGGCTCGAAGGTAAACCTGGGGCGCGAACTGCGCCGCCGGGGCTGCCGACCAGCTATCGGCAGGGCGTAGAAGCCGAGCTCGACCGCGTGCCATTTTCGGCAATGGTCTTGGTCATGCCGTACCTACCCGATCGTTTTCGAGGCTCAGAGGCCTTCGTCAACGCGCCTGAATACGCGCGCCAGCTCACCGAGCTGGTCACCCGCGTGAAGGCAGACCTCCCCGTGAGACAAGACCGTGGCGGCTGGGCGCTCGACGGCATCAGCTTGGGAGGACGCGTGGCGATGGTTTGTATGGCAGACCTGACGCCCCATTTCGCGGCGTTCGGCTCCGTCCAAGCCGCCATCGACGAACGCGAACTCACTGTCTTCGCCGACGTCCTCGCGCGCGCCCGCACACTAGACCCCAACCTTCGATTCACCCTCGCCACGAGCGACCAAGATTACTTTCGTCTCGTCCTAGAACACTACCGAGCCGCCCTCAACACCCGCAACCTCGCTCACGAGTGGGTCATGTTACCCGGCGACCACTCGTACACCTTCAACCGCGGCCCCGGCGTCACCCACCTGCTCCTCACCTACGATCGCTGGTTTCACCAACGTCGTTAACCCCCGGTCGTTTCGTCCACCCCATGAAGCCACCTCCGCAGGAGCGTGGCGCCCCGTCGTTCCGTCCACCCCTATGAAGCCACCTCCGCAGGAGCGTGGCGCCCGTCGTTCCGTCCACCCCTATGAAGCCACCTCCGCAGGAGCGTGGCGCCCCGTCGTTTCGTCACCCCATGAAGCCACCTCCGTAGGAGCGTGGCGCCCCCGCGTTTTCGTCCACCCCATGAAGCCACCTCCGCAGGAGCGTGACGCCCCGCGAGCTTCGCCCCCCTGCCGTCCCCCCGTAAGCTGGATGGTTTTCGCCCAGACCAAGCGAGGTTCGCGACGGCCGCACGGAACGGGCTGCTGCCCGTGAGTACGGCCGGCGCGAAGATCGCGCAGGTATCGGCGAAAACCGCCAGCTTACACGTCGGTGGTGACGACCAGTCGCGGCACGTCGTTGCGCTGACTCCACTGCTCGGTCATGAGCTGGGTCGCGACGTAACAGTAACCCACCGCGAACAGCCCCGTGAACGGCACTGCGAACCAATGTTCGGTTTGAATGGCTGCGAGCGTCGCCATCGCAGAGATGGCGCCCAAGACCAGCTCCGTCCAGGGCAGCTGAACACGCTGACGATAACGTGCCACGCCTTCACCGCGTTTCGGGGTGCGCACGAATTCACCGGCCATCTGGCGCATGCCTTGGTAGACGGCCTTGGTGATGAGTGGGCTCAACCCAGCCCCCAGCGCGATCAATGTCGGGACCATGGCTACTGCTTGCCAAGCCGAGCGACCCTGTTGACGCTCCGCCAACGCGAAGTACAGCGTCATCGAGCCGGTCGCGCCGAGGCAGAGCGGAAGATCGATGAGCAGCATCGTGCGAATGCTGCCGGCCGGGATCAAGAGCACGGCCGGCAGAACCAGGACGCTGAGCAACATCATCAACGGGTATGCGAAGTGCGGGGTGAAGTGAAACACTGCTTCGACCCGCTGAGACAACGTGAGGTCCGAAGTCCAGACCCGACGCAACAGCTTGCGAGCACACTGAATCGTGCCTTTGGCCCAGCGGTACTGTTGAGCGCGAAGTGCGGAGACGTCTTCGGGCAGCTCGGAGGGCGTGGTGATGTCGGGGCGGTAGATGAACTTCCAGCCGCGGAGCTGGGCGCGATAGGAGAGGTCGAGATCCTCGGTCAACGTGTCGTGTTGCCAGCCACCGGCGTCGGCAATTACTTCCTTGCGCCAGATGCCGCCGGTGCCGGCGAAGTTGAACAAGCGGTTCGAAGCAAAACGCGCCTGGTTCTCGACCATGTGGTGCCCGTCGAGGAGCAGCGCTTGCGCTCGCGTGAGCAACGAGTGTTCGCGGTTCAGGTGCGCCCAGCGGGTTTGCACCATGGCAACCTTCGGATCTTGGAAGTGGCCCACGATCTTCATCAGGAACTCGGGCTGCGGAATGAAGTCGGCGTCGAAGATCGCGACGAGTTCACCGCGCGAGGTGCGCAGGCCGTAGTCGAGCGCGCCCGCCTTGTAGCCGACGCGGTCGGGGCGGCGAATGTGCTCGATGTTCAAACCTTGGCTCTGGAGCTGCAAAACCTTGCGACTCGCGAGCAAGCGAGTTTCATCGTTGGAGTCGTCGAGCACCTGCACGTCCAACAGCTCCCTCGGGTATTCGATGCCGGCAACCGCATCGAGGAGCCTCTCCACGACGGTCGCTTCGTTGTAGAGCGGCAGCTGGATGGTCACGCGCGGCAGATCCGCGGGCAGAGAATAGGCTTGAAGGGTCTGCTTTACTTTGCTGCGGTTGCGCAGCAGCAGAAGCACCAGGTGCGCACGGTGCATCCCGTAGGAACACAGAACCAGGAGCACGAGGAAGTAGAGGACTAGGACGCCTGTCATGCCGGCGGTCGTAACAACTTCCTGGTGAGCTGTTGTCACACCACCTTCATTTGTTCAGGAAAATGGGGCCCGGGATGTACAGGGCGGCTTACGAGCGGTGACAGGTCGGTGACAATTGTGGAAGACCGGTCCAGCGGGGCCGGCTGTTCTAGGTCATGAGTACCGATCAGTCTAGTCCGGATGGCTAATTGTCACGGACGGACTGCCGTTAAGACTGGAGCGGGGAAAGCGGCACTGGCATGGGCGAAACCGACTTGGACGAGGACCTCATCGAGGTCGTTCTTACTGAAGCTCTCGAGAGCCTCGAAAGCGCCTTGTGGACCCTCCGCGCCGTCGAACATGGTCCCCCGAGCCCGGAGGTCGTGGCCTCGCTGTTCAGGTGCTTCCACTCGATCAAGGGAAACGCGGCCATGGCGGGACGCGTCGCCGTCAGCAAGGCCGCCCACCGCGTCGAGAACGTGCTGGACGTCGTACGCGAGCAGAAGCGGCCCTTGGCAGCCGCGGAGGCTCGGGTGCTCATCGACGTCGTCGACCTGCTCCACCCTCTGATCGAAGGTTTGGACGAGAGTGAGCAGGTCTGGGCAACGCTGAACATAGCGTTGGAGCGTTTGGAAGCCCTTTTGGCGGGCGATAGTGCTGAGGCGGCAGAGCCGGAACCAGCCGCAGCCGCCCCCGCCAAAGCTCCTGCTCTATCGCCCCCACCGGAGGAGGTGCCACCGATCTCGGAAGAGCGCCCCTCCGTCCGCGAACTCGACCACGACGAACATGCGGCGGCGAGCGACAAGGGCCACGAATCGGGGCAAGCCAAGCTCAAGGTCGACGTTCGCAGCATCATTGACGCGATGACGATCGCTGGTGAGTTGTTCCAAATCGACGAGCGCCTCAAGGTGTTCGTACGCACGGCGTCGCAGGCGCTCAACAACGATGAACTCGAGCGTTGGGATGGCTTGACCCAGATTTCGCGGGAGTTCGACACAGCCATCGAGCGACTGTACGAACACCTCATCGACATGCAACGTCTGCCGGTGAATCAGCTCACTGGTCCGCTAGAACGTAACGTGCGGGACATCTGTCGAAAGACGGGAAAGAGTATCGAGTTCGCGGTGAGAGGGCGCGACCTGCGCATCGACAAGAACGTCATCCAGGCACTCAAAGATCCATTGATGCACATGGTGCGAAACGCGAGCGACCACGGTGCCGAGACGCCGGCTGACCGAGTTGCTGCAGGCAAGCCACCCACGGCTCGAGTGGTCTTGACCTTCGAAGACGCCGAAGACCGGGTGGTCGTGACGTTATCCGACGACGGCCGAGGCATGGACTGCAAGCGCATCCTGCAGAAGGCGATCGAAAAAGGTTTGGTCGACGAAGAGGCTGGCAGGCAGCTCGGCGCCGACCAAATCATACAGTTCATCTATCACCCTGGGTTCTCTACCGCAGCGCAGGTCTCCGAGTTGTCGGGGCGGGGCGTGGGTATGGACGTCGTCGCCAAGGCAATCACTTCGGCCGGCGGCGTGATTGAGACCAAGACCGAACTCGGCAGTGGATCGACGTTCCGAATTTCCATCCCGAAGCTCGGGTCGCCGGTCGTAGACGGTCTCGCCGTGAGGTCGGGGAAGGCCGTTTATCTGATACCAGTCAAGAACGTGCTGAGCTTCATGGCGCGTTCGCAGTTCGCGCTCATCGCTCACCCCCTGGGGCAAGTGAGCGCCCTCTACCACAACAAGATCTATCCACTCACTCACTTGCCCGGTCAATCCGACCCAGCGAGGCTGCGAAACGAGCGGACGATTGGGGTGCTCGTCGAAGACCGACGTAGTCGACGGGGCATCATCGTCGTGGACGAGGTGCTCGGCCGACGCCGAGGTCTCTCCCAAGAGGTGCCTTACGCCCAATGCCACATCGAGCGTCAGACGAGCGTCGCCATCTTGGGCGATGGCACGATGGGCTTCACCATCGGTGTCGAAGAGTTCCTCTCGGAAAAGCTTTTCCTGAACATACCTCATACCAGCTCATTCGAATGCTCGAAGGGCGAGAACGAGTCCATCGCATGCGCATCCTGATCGCGGAAGACGACAATACCACAGCCATGCTGTTGACCCGGGTGCTGAAGAAGGCGGGGCACGACGTCGTACGCGTCGCCGACGGTGTTGCGGCGCTCGAGTCGGTCAAGAAAGACCGCTCCTTCGATGCCATTCTCACCGACTGGATGATGCCGAAGATGAACGGTATCGAGTTCGTGCAAGAGGCGCGGCGCAGCGTGCCTGGGCTCCCGCCCATCGTCGTGGTCACGTCCGTGGCCTCCGACGTGGCGCGCGAGCAGGTGCTGGAGGCGGGAGCCGACGAGTACCTTGCCAAGCCCGTTCAACCCGAAGAGCTGTTGCACTGCCTCGACAGTGCAGTCGCGCGCCATCGTCAGACGTGGCGGCCCGAGTCGGTCGATACCGATTCCGAAGTCCCGACGGTTGGTAGGAAGTTACCTTGCCCGCTCGTGTTGCTCACGGCAGGAACCGGGGGCCCGATGGCGCTCCAGAAGATCTTTCGGGGCTTACAGACCGGGCGCGAAGCGTGCTTCCTGATCGTTCAGCAAGGTCCCAGTTGGATGCTCGACACGTTCGCCCACCGACTTCAAACGCGAACCGCGCTCCCAGTCGCGTTGGCGACTGATGGTGAGGCCTTGAGAGCAGGTCAGGTTCGCATCGCGCCCGGAGGATTGCATTGCATCATCGACGACGACGCGGCGTGTCTGCGTCTGGCCGACACCGCGCCTGCCAACTTCCTCAAGCCTTCTGCAGACGTCTTGTTCCGTTCCGCAGCTCGCTTCGGAAGCCAATGCGTCCCGGTAATCCTCTCGGGTATGGGTTGCGACGGAGCGATGGGGGCGGAACTCATGCGCATGAGTGGGGCCCGCGTCTTGGTACAAGATCCGATGTCTGCCGAGGTCGCGTCCATGCCGCAGACTGCCGTTGACCACGGCAGACCGGAGGCGGTGCTGCCAGTCGAGCAAATCGCGCCGACCCTGGATGCGTGGATTGGCCAACTCAAGGTTCACAGCCCGGAGCGAGCGCCGTGACGGAGCCGAAGCCGGCGGACGAGCCACTCGCGCGGCTCCTGCAGCGTTATCCCGAACTGGCAAGCGTCCTCGAGGGCCGCCACGGCCACGTGCTGCAAGCGGAATTGAGCGCGCTCTTCGCTGAGCTGTTTCCGCCCCGTTCGCCTCGTAAACCGGTGGCCGTGATCGCGAAGTTGGCTCGCACCGTCTCCGGGTGCGCGGTCGAAGAAAGTGTCATCGTCCACGACATCTCCCATTCGGGCATGCGCGTCACTTTGCCCGAACATCTCGATCTCAACCTTTCGGAGGCGATGAACCCCGTGTTCGTCCTGCGTCTCAATGACTGTTTGAGTGCCGGCGACGGACCGCGACAGGTGCAAGTGCGCGCGCGCTGCGTCCGTTTGCTTGGAGCTCGCGAGCTGGGGATTGAACTCGCCTACACTTTCACGGAGGTGCCCGACGCCGACCTGTACGCAATCAGTCAGTGGGTCAAGCCCCGTGGTCAGGGGAGCCTCCGCCCGAGTCGGAGAGCGCCGGAGCAAGCCTAGGCACAGCTCGACGCCAGCACGAGGCCACGCGCCGCCTCAGCCCGCTTCGGCCTCGCGCGCTTGGGCCAAAGTCACCAAGCGCTGCAGTTCGCCACGCGTGACCCCGAGGCGAGCGGCGGTTTGATGCGCGAGCGATGTGGTGGCGACGCCGGCTTCGAAACGGAACGTGGGGCGCTCGTCCTCGTCGAGGCACACGCGTAAGAAGGACAGCAAGGGGTGTTTACCTTGTGCCTGTTCCGCCTTCAGTGACTCCGCTAGCTGCAGGAAGTGCGTCGAGATCCAGACCTGGGGCCGCAGCTGAGCGATGAGCTCGAGCACGAGCTCGAAGATCTGTTCACCTTCGCTCGGGTTGGTCCCCGAGCAGAGTTCATCCAAGAACACCACGTCGCCGGGACGGAGCTTCTCGAACAAGCGGCGGATGCGCAGCAACTCCATTCCCAGCCGCCCCTCGGGCTGATCGGCGCGCACTTCCTCGATCATGCTGACGAACAACCCACGCACGCAATTGACCTGGGCGCGCTCGGCAGCCACCGGGAGCCCGTTTTGGGCTAACAGCTGTGCCAGCGCCAGAGACTGCATGAGGCGCGTCTTGCCTCCCGAATTGGGTCCGGTCAAGATCGTGATCGCCGTCGACGCGACCGAGATGTCGGCAGGCACGGCTCGCACTTCGTCCGCGATTAGAAATGGGTTGAACAGTCCGACGAACGCAGTTGGCAACCCCGCCGACGGCGGGACGAGCGAAGGAAACGTCATCCGCCGGCCCGCTGCGCTGTTCTGATCCCAAAACTGCAACGCGCCCAGATAGAACTCCACGTCGCCGAGCACCTGGAACAGCGGAGGGATGGCGTCCTTGACGCCCTCGAAAGCCCGAAAGATGAGCCGGCTCAGCACCTCGTTTTCGGTGACGCGGTAACCTTTGACAATTAGAGCTAGGCGTCGCCAGAGCTGGGATAGCCAGCTGCTCTGAAAGGCGCTCGGCGCGGTTTCGTGTTGGACGATCTCGAAGTGGCGGACCGAGCCATCACTACCGAGCTGGAGTCGGACGTCGACGTGTGCATGCGACTCCTCGTACCGAAGGAGCTCTTCCAGGAAGGTGAAGCCGCTGCTAGCGATCACTTGGCCCGAGAAGTCGGAAAGGCGCGTCAGCGCCGAGCTTTGACCACGAAACGTGCCCAGCAGGTGCATCAGACTCGAAAAGGCCCTCAAGATCTCGAGGCGGCGTTGATTGGGGTCGACCCGCGCCGAGAAATCTCCGCTCGCGAGCGTGTCCCGAAAGTTCACCAGTGACGCGTACAGCGACTGGAGTCGGGCGCGCGTATCGGGTCGATCGAGGAGCTCCCTCAAGACCGCTTGACGCTGAAGTGCGATCCCGATGTCCGGACTCGGGCTGCACAAGACGCGCCGCAAGTAGGCTTTGCAAGGGGTATGTGCCTTGCCTGCGACGCGGAACTTGAAACACTTCTCGATCAGCTCGTCGACGAACAGATCGCCGGCGAAGCTCGCCTCCTCGAAGGTCGAAGGGGGGCACCTGGCTTGCTCTATGGCACGCTCGAAAGCCCGATTGGTATCGCCCGCCGAAAAGCCGAACACGAGCGCCCGCTCCAACAACACGGCGTCGACGCGGGCGTTGGGTTCGGAGAACAATAGATCGGGAAAGTGATACAAGCGGCCTCGAGCGATCGGTAGGAGGTGGCACCACGCGCTAGAGGCGAGGCGCGAAGCCCACGGCGGCGCGGACCTTGTCCAAGGTTCTGGCGGCGCGCTCACGGGCTTTCGACGCACCTCGGGCCAGGACTCGGTCGAGTTCTGCCTGATCCGACAAGAGCCGGTCCGCCTCGTCGCGGATCGGGCCCATGGTCGCGATGATGAGGTCAGCGGTCTCGACCTTGAGGTGCCCGTACATCTTGCCAACGTAGCGGGCCACGACTTGGTCGGCGGTCTCGCCCGTCAGCGCGCATTGAATTTGGATCAGGTTTCGGATGCCGGGCTTGTCGTCCGAGTAGGAGATCTCGGTCCCGGAGTCGGTCACCGCGCTCTTGAGCTTCTTCGTGATGGTCTTGTCGTCGTCGGTCACGAAGAGGGTGGCCTTGGGATCTGAATCGCTCTTGCTCATCTTCTTGGTCGGATCCTGCAGACTCATGACACGCGCGCCGTACTTCGGGTTCCAAGCCTTGGGGATTTTGAACAAATCCGTCGCGTAGGCGTTGTTCATGCGCTCGGCGACGTCCCGGGTGAGTTCCACGTGTTGCCTCTGATCATCGCCGACTGGCACGATGTCCGTCTGGTAGAGCAGGATGTCCGCCGCCATGAGCGTCGGGTAGACGAACAACCCGGCCGGAATGTTCTCCCCCTGGCGAGCCGCCTTGTCCTTGTATTGGGTCATGCGGCTCAGCTCGCCGATGTACGCATTACACGTGAGAATCCAGCCGAGCTCCGTGTGTTCCGGAACATGAGACTGGATGAAGAGCGTGCAGCGCTCGGGATCCAAACCTGCAGCGATGAAGGTCGCCATGAGGCGATAGGTGTGCTGGCGCAAGATCGCCGGGTCTTGCCGCACCGTGATCGCATGTTGGTCCACCGCGAAGAAGATGCTGTCGTAGGTGGCCTGGAGCTGCGTCCAGTTGCGCATGGCGCCGATGAAATTGCCCAGGGTCATCGGGTTCGTCGGCTGGATCGCCGACAACATCACCGGTAGGGGCGAACGGAGGGGTTCAGACATGGCTGCGGTATACTCGCCGTTGCCGGCGTTGTCACACCTGTGGCGAAGCCGCACTCGCGGCGCTCGGGCGACGGCCACGCGCTCAGTTGGTTGACGAGCGCGCGGTAACCTGGCCAGATCGACGGCGATGTCTGCCAGCACCGAAGAAACCGAAGACGCCAGTGTCGACCCGCAGCAGCCCGTCGAGTCGGCGGAAGCCGTTCACGGGGTCCTCGAGATAGCCGCGAATGGGCGTGCTCGCTGCCGCGCGTGCGGGCAGGCTCTCGTCAAAGGTGAGTGGCGTCTCGGCGAGCGCGCGCACAACCCATTCGGCGAAGGCGAGACGACCTACTGGTTCCACGTCTCATGCGCGGCCGTGCGTCGTCCGGAGGTGCTGCTGGCTGCCCTGCCGGAGCACGAGCTCCCGGCCGCTGTCGCCCCTTGGTTGGACGCCGCCCGCTTCGGTAAGGACCATCGACGTGCCGCGCGGTTTGCTGCCGTCGGGGTGGCGCCGTCGGGGAGAGCCAGGTGCCGTCATTGCCGGGAGCTGATCGAAAAGGGCGACGTACGCATCGAGCTCTCGATATTCAAGGACGGTCGATTCGACCCCATGGGCTACCTGCATACGAAATGTCTCACATCCTACGTCGGCGCCCAAGTGCCGTTCGAGCGTTTGGCGCCCCTGTGCGAGGCGCTCACGCCCGAGCAGCGTCAGACGCTGGCCGACGCATGCGCACTCGAACCGGTCGTGTCGTAGGCGCACGTGTGGGATGAGCGAGCGCGCTGCCTACATGGTTCGTTGCAACTAGTTTCGAAGCAACACACACCATTTGGACTGGGGTAGGGGCTACGTACAAATCCGTAGCCAAGGAAATGACGTGAGTCATACTGGACAGGATGTCCGAAGACGGCCGTACCCGATGGACGACTACGGGGCTCGTTGCACCCGGTTCGAATAGCGTTCGAGCCATTCAAGAGTCGGACATGCGCGTCGTCTTCCAACCCATCGTGAACTTGGGCACGGGTAAGACATTCGCTTACGAAGCCTTGGCACGCTGCACGCTACCCTCGTTCGAGTCTCCAGCGGTCCTGTTCGAGCGTGCTGCCAACGAGCAGGCGTGCGGGCGTCTGGGACGCATCGTGCGCAACGTGTTGTTCGAGACCTGCGGCGCCATCCCCGTATTCGTCAACGTGCATCCTCAAGAGGCAGGCCAACGGTGGCTCGTTCAGCCGACGGATCCGCTCTTCTTGCACGAGCAGCCGGTGTATCTGGAGGTCACGGAGTCTGCGGCGTTCGAAGCTCTCGACGTGTGTATGCAGGTTCTGCACGAGGTACGAGACCGATGTGGAGCCCGCATCGTGGTCGATGACTTCGGCACGGGGTTTTCGGATCTGCAACGGGTGCTCGCCCTCAAACCGGACGTGGTCAAGTTGGACATGTCGCTCGTCCGCGACCTCGACGCGTCGCTCGAGAAACAGCGCTACGTAAAAGACATCGTCAAGACGTGCCACCAACTCGGGGCGCTCGTCGTTGCCGAGGGCATCGAGACGGTCGACGAGCTCAAGGCAGTGCACCGCGCGGGGGCGGATCTCGGCCAGGGGTACTTCCTGGGCCGGCCCGTGTACCCTCCCACGGTCGCGAAGTGGCCGCGGGTGTCGTCGGTAGCCAGCTGACGGTTCTTGGTTAGCGGTGGTCACTGAAGTGACGCTGAACTTGCGGACGGACGACCGGGAGGCTGTTTCGTAACCGAAGCGCCAACGTTGCGGCACCGTTTCGTCGCCTGCGGTGACTCGCGTGCCTGCTGATTCGCGGTGCTCGAGCCCTTACGATGCGTCGACCGACCCGCGAGTGCCTGTGACCGCGCGTCTCGGTGAGCAGGCCTGTCGCGGCCGCTTTGGTGAAAGGCGCATATGGACACGTCGAACAAGCCCGGGTTGTCAGCGAGTGATGGCAAAGCCGCGCAGCTCTCGCGCGCCGTGCCGGACGACGGCCTCCAGCCCGACTTGAACCACGTCTACTTCGAGGCGGTATATCGCCACGGCTCGATTCGCAAGGCGGCGACGGCGCTTCACATCGCCTCGTCGGCTCTCAACCGGCGCGTGCTGGATCTCGAGGAGGAGGTCGGGACGGCGCTCTTCGAGCGGTTGCCTCGAGGTGTTAGGTTGACGCAAGCGGGCGAGCTGTTCCTGGCCTACGTGCGACGCTGCGCGATGGATCTGCAGCAGCTCAAAGCTCAGATTGAACAAGTGCGCGGACACTCGGTGGGCAGCGTGCGCATCGGAGTGGCCGAGTCAGTGACTCCCAAGCTGCTGCCAGGCGCAGTCGAGGCCTTCTGCAAAGCGCACCCAGCGGTGAGTTTCCACATCACCGTCGACGGGCCCGAGGGGCTGGGCGAGGCATTGCTTCAAGACAACGTCGACATGATCCTCACGCACGAACTGCTGCAGCATCCAGGTTGCGTGACCCTCGCTGCAGCGCGTCACCCATTGTGTGCGTTCGTCGCGCCGCACCATCCCTTGGCGCAGCAAGCGACGACGACGCTCGGTGACTGTTCACTTTACCCCTGCGCACTGCCCGACCGAACGCTGGCCGCACGCCGCTTGCTCGACCTTGCGCTCGAGCAAGCCTCCGTTCGAATCACACCGGCGATCGAATCGAACTCCGTCGAGACCTTGAAGGCGTTCGCGCGCCTGGGGGAATCGGTCTGCTTCAGCTTTCACTTGGGCAACACCGCCGAGACGACGGGCCTGGTTGCTCTCGAGCTCCGCAATCCGCACTGCGCCGATGCCCGACTGTTCCTCGCGGCACGTCGTGGACGCACGTTACCAGTTGTCGCCGCGATGTTCGCCGAGCAGCTCAAGGTTGAGCTCGAGGTTAACTTGGCATTGCGCTTGATGTCGGCTGTGTAACGACGGACTTTCGTCGCGTGTGCAAGTGCACTTCGTGAGTGTTAGCGCACGATACCTTCGAAGTTTCACAAGCGCCGCGCACCGAGTGCTGCGTTTTGAGCAGCGCAGCGAGCGCAATTCACTGCTAGTGCCGCACGGTCGATCCACGTACACCGCTGCTGCGACACCCTGGTGTTGCTGGTTAGTTAACTGTCGTTGGTTTCGAAGAACGGAAGAGAGGTGGCGATGCAGACTACAGTCTCTAGTGTTCCTTATCGGTGGCCCTACAACGGTGATCTTAGGCCACAGAATACCGCATTGATCGTCATCGACATGCAGACCGACTTCTGCGGTCGCGGCGGTTACGTCGACCTCATGGGTTACGATATCTCGCTCACGCGTGCGTGTATCGAGCCCATACGCCGCGTGCTCGGCGCCATGCGTGAGCTCGGGTATTTCATCATCCACACGCGTGAAGGGCATCGGCCCGACCTTTCGGACCTGCCGCCGAACAAACGGTGGCGTTCTCGGCAGATCGGTGCAGGCATTGGAGACCCGGGTCCAACTGGGCGCGTCTTGGTGCGCGGCGAGAAGGGCTGGGAGATCATCGAGGAACTCGCGCCGCTGCCTGGCGAACCAATCATCGACAAGCCAGGCAAGGGCTCCTTTTACGCGACCGACTTGGAGCTGTTGCTCCATCGCAACCGGATCGAGAACTTGATCCTCACCGGGATCACGACGGACGTGTGCGTGCACACGACGATGCGCGAGGCGAACGACCGGGGCATCGAGTGCTTGATCTTATCGGACTGCTGCGCGGCCACGGATCCGAACAACCACCGGGCGGCGCTCGAAATGGTCAAGATGCAAGGTGGCGTCTTTGGAGCCGTGGCCGACTCGTCGGCATTGCTCGAGACGCTCGCCAAGCGGGGTAACGCATGACCGAACCCGGCTCGACGCCGTTGGTGCTGAGTTCGCTGTTCGATGGCGTCAACCCAGCGCAATACGGCGAGTTCTATCCACTCGCCGAGGGCGTCCTCATTCTCCCGCTCTACGGACGGGGTCCGCGGGGCGAGTCCCCCAAAGGAGGACCGTCGGCAGCGTTCCTCAAGTATAGCCCCGGCGCGTCGGTACCCGCGCACCAACACCCGGGGTACGAACACATCCTCATCCTTCAGGGGTCGCAACGCGACGAACGCGGCGTCTACGGTCGCGGCACCTGCCTCGTGAGTCCACCGGGCACCCGTCACTCGGTAACCAGTGACGATGGCTGCCTGGCGCTCGCGATTTGGAACGAGCCTGTCGAGTTCCTCGACGAGCCCTCCTCGAAAGCGACGCGGTGAACGTATGGCCGAACTAATTTTTGATGCCTCACCTGGGAAGTTCGAAACGTCGCTGGAACGTTGCGCTGCCATCTTCATCGACATGCAGCGCGACTTTCTCGAGCCAGGTGGTTTCGGAGAGAGTCTCGGCAACGACGTTTCACGGCTTCGAGTTGCTATCGAGCCTTGCAAGCGCCTGTTGACGGGACTGCGCCGCGCTGGGGCCTTCATCATTCACACCCGTGAAGGTCACCGACCCGACCTGAGTGACGCGCCACCTGCCAAGGTGCACCGCGGAGCCGGGCCCAAGATCGGTGACGTGGGCCCCATGGGTCGCATACTCGTTCGAGGTGAACCAGGGCAAGATCTGATCGAGGAGCTGTATCCTATCGCCGGCGAGCCGGTGCTGGACAAACCCGGCAAGGGTGCGTTTTACGCCACCGAGCTGGAGCCGATGCTTCGCAACCGGAACATCGAAGCGCTTTTGGTGTGCGGCGTGACCACCGAGGTCTGCGTGCACACTACGGTCCGTGAAGCCAACGACCGGGGTTTCCGCTGCGCGGTGATCCAGGACTGCTGTGCTTCTTATTTTCCCGAGTTTCATGAGGTTGCCCTGCGCATGGTGAGCGCCCAGGGCGGGATTTTTGGGTGGGTAACGCACTCTTCTCGAGTGCTCGACGCCCTGGCGCGCGCCACCCAGCAGGAATCGATGGAAGGAGTATCATGACGACCCAAGCAGCAAAGTTATGGGTTCCAGGTGACTGGAACGCCTTTTTCGGATTTGGAACCAACATTCTAGTCAATCTGCTGGTGCTGACCGGATTGCTCCGGTTCGTGTTGCGGATGCCCGACGAAGTGATCTTCGAACGCGTCTTACCCGCCGCCGGCTTGATGCTCTTCATGAGCACCATTTATTACGCGTGGCTTGCCTACAAGTTGGCGAAGGAAACGGGGCGCACCGACGTTTGCGCGTTGCCCTCCGGCGTGAGCGTGCCCCACATGTTCGTGGTCGTCTTCGCGATCATGCTGCCGATCGCCAACACCACCGGAGATCCGATCAAAGGATGGGAAGCGGGCCTGGCCTGGGTGTTCATCCAGGGGTGTCTACTCATGGTCGGCGGCTTCATCGCGCCGCTGATCAGGAAGGTGACACCGCGGGCCGCGCTGCTCGGGACCCTCGCTGGCGTTTCCGTCGCGTTCATTTCGCTGCGCCCCGCCCTCGAGATGTACATGACTCCGATGATCGGCGTGACCTGTTTCGCCATCATCTTGATCAGTTGGTTCGGTCGAGTCCGGTACTTTGGTGGCGTTCCCGCGGGCTTGGTGGCGATCGCGGTTGGAACGTTGATTGCTTGGGGGTCGACGCTGCTCGGGTTCGAGCAAGGTGGTATGTCCTTCGAGGGCTTGCGTCAATCGGTCGGCGGCTTCGGCTTCTCCCTGCCCATTCCCGCAATCGGCCACACCTTCTCCGGTTTCGAGTTCCTTGGCGTGATCCTGGTTACCGCCATCCCGTTCGGCATCTACGACCTGGTCGAAGCGATGGATAACGTCGAGAGCGCGGCAGTTGCCGGCGACTCCTACCCAACGACCCGCGTGCTGACGGCCGACGGCATAATCAGCTTGATTGGCTGCTTGATGGGTAACCCGTTCATTCTGGCCGTGTACATTGGACACCCAGGCTGGAAGGCGATGGGCGGTCGCATCGGGTACTCCGCGGCGACGGGCTTCATGGTGATTCTACTCGCATGGACTGGAATCATCCCCGTGATGCTGGCGCTCATCCCAGTGGTCGCCATCGCGCCGATCCTGCTCTACATCGGTATGTTGATCGGTGCCCAGGCGTTCCAAGAGACGCCTCGCAGTCACGCTCCCGCCATCGTGTTGTCCTTGGCCCCACACATTGCGGCTTGGGGCAAGGTTCAAATCGACAACGCCCTGGGTGCAGCTGGGACCAATGCTGCGACTGTAGGTATGGACAAGCTCGCACAGGTCGGTGTATTGTACGAAGGTCTCACCGTCTTGGGCGGTGGCGCGATACTCGGAGGTTTGATCCTCGGCGCGATCGGTGTCTTCGTCATCGACCGCCAGTTCTCGAAGGCGGCTGCGTTTGCAGTAGCGGGATCGATCCTTTCGTTCTTTGGTTTCATGCACGGCGAGGCCATCGGCATCGGTGCATCGAAGATGGTAGCGGTAAGCTACCTCATGGTTAGCGCTGTCTTGATCGCGTGCGCCAAGTGGAGCGGCGCGAGCGAAGAAGAGCCTGCGATTAAAGAGCACGACCCCGAACCCGTCGCGGCCGAATAGTTGAAAAACTCGGCCGTGCCTCCTGGCGCGGCCATTCACATGGACCTCGTCGGGGGAGGGGTAAATTCGTAACGTAAACACCAACACAAAAAGGACAGTAGACAAGATGACTTATCTTCGACGTGAGTGGGTGAAGAACATCGGGCAAAAGAGAACCCTCGAAATGGCTCGAAAGACCGCTCCATTGGGCGGGGCTTTACTGTTGCTCGCTAACGTTGCCCAGGCGCAGCCAGCAACCACGCCCGCTCCGTCGGAGACGGCGCCGCCGGCGGTCGCTCCAACGGCTCCGGTCGAACCCGCACCCGCGCCGGCCGCGCCCGAGGTCGCCCCGCCGCCAGCGACGACCACCGCTGAGCTCCCGCCTCCGCCCCCCGAGCCCGTACCGGCGCCCGAGCCCGAGCCGCTCCCGGAGGAAGTACCGGCAGAAGAGGCTCCCGCGGAAGAACCCGCACCAACCGCACCGAAGTTCTCGATTGGCGTCGGTATGCGCTCCGGATTGGCGATGGGTTTGGCTGGGAAATCGAAGTCGCAGTTGTCGCTCAACGATGGATTGGTGGATCAGGTTCACATCCGTCCGGCCATGGGCGGAACCATCAACGACCACGTCAGTTTCTTCACCCAGTTCGAGGTCGGAACGCCGAAGGGCCTGGGCTCATTTGCTGTGTTGGATGCGATCGCTCAGCTCAGGGTCGTGGACGAGTTTCAGGTTTGGGTCGGGCAGCACATCCCGGCGAACGACCGCAACAACATGAACGGTCCGTTCTTTGGTAATACCTGGAACTTTGCCATCGCCGTCGAAGAATACCCGTTCGACGTAGGTGCGCGTGACCGCGGCCTGACGGCGTGGGGTCTGATCGGCGGCGGTCGCTTGAAGTACCACGCGTCGATCGTAGACCTCCAACCGGGCCGCAAGGTGGAGAACGCGCGGTTCGCTGGCCGTTTGACCTTGCACCTGCTCGAGCCAGAGGCCTTCTATTACAACTCCGGCACCTACTGGGGTACCAAGGACGTGCTCGCGATCGGTGCCGTGTTCCAGAGCCAGAAGGGGCCGGATGGCGTACCCAACAGTGACTTCAGCGGCTTCTCCTTCGATGCGTTCTTCGAGAAGAACACCGGGGACACGGGTACCTTCACGGTTGAGGGCGGCTACTGGAACTACGAGAGCAGCGAAAACGAGTACGTCGTGAACCAAGGTACCGTGGACTCGGGTATCGGTGTCGCTGGCCCGTATCCTGGAAGCGCATTCATGGGCGTGTTGTCGTGGTTGACGCCCGGCAAGATGGGCCCCGGGCAGTTGCAACCCAATGCTCGCATCCAATACGCCGACTGGTCGACGGAGAAGCGCACCGTGTTCGACCTCGGTCTGGCCTACGTGGTCGATGGCTTCAACCACAAGTACCACCTCAATTACCGCCACTCGGACATCGACTCCGTCGCCGGGGACGACACTTCCGACGACATGATCCAAGTCGGCGTCCAGTACATGATGGGTAACTGATTCAGCTTCGAGCGGCGGCGTGGACGCGCCGTCGCTGCGCACCTCGACTCCGTCCCCGCAACGTGGCAGGTAAGGATGCACTGAGTTGAGACATGCGTATTCCGCGCTGCCATTCGCGGCGGGCGGTTTGCGAGGCTGCGCAGCGAGCGAGCGTTCACGTCGCCGCACTTGGTCTAGACGAGACGCCTTCCCCCGAGGAAGGCGTCGCCTTTTCGGGTGTATGACGAAGGTCAGTTGCCCGTCTCACGGGTCCGTGAGTGTTGCCAAAGCCAATCGAGCGCCTCGCCCATGGTCTTTTCGGGAGTCGGACCCATGCCTGCATGGTCGGCGTCGGGAATCACCATCGCCTTGGCTGGGACGCCCCGCCGTTGCAGCGCTCGTTCACTCGATCGCATCAGGTCCTTGCGTTCGCGCTCACCGACCATGAGCACGGCGCCCCGCAGGTGATCTAGGCCTTGCGTCTCTACTGCGGTCGGGGCACCCATCGAGACGAGACGTGTGTAGCGCTCTGGATAGGCTCTGGCGAGGGCCGCGGCACGCGTCGCGCCTTGTGACATCCCGAGCACGCAGATGTCGTCGATGGGCTCGGCATAACCGAGCGCCCGAAAGGAGGCGACGATCCGTGCGTCGAGAGCCGCCACGTCCTGAGACCACTTGGCACCGGGCCCCTCACCGCACACTCGGTCTGCTTGCGGGGCGATGAGCGTCCCTTTGCGAGCGGAGGCATGTTGAAACGACTGGGCGTAGCCGAGACCGTGGCCGCACATACCGTGCAAGAACACCAACTTGTCTGGCCCCAGGTTACTGCCCCGCACCGCGAACACTGGAGGACTCGTCTCGTTCAAGGCCTCGACGCGTAGTGCTCGCGGGGCTTGGGCAGGCTCCGAATCGGCGGCCTGGGCCGGGTTTCGCGTGGCGCTAGGCCTCGACCCACCCGCCGCTGGCTGACAGCAGAAGACTCCGAGGAGCAAACTTGCCACGTACCAGTTGACGGATCTTTCCATGCATCAACGGCCTGCATGAGCCGTGCCGTGCGACGGTTACGTGCGTTGTTCCAGGTACTGGCGGAACCCTCCGAAACGCGTGATTTCCGTCGCGCCCTCGAGGGCGAATCGCTCGCACAGGAAGCCTTTGACCCACGTTCCGTCCTCGAGCTCGATGGTGCCGATCCCCAACGGGCTGGGTATGGCGGCAACGAAGCGCGCAAAGGCCTCGGCGGACAAGCGCCACACCTCGACGGCAATTGCCCCACCGCCCGTTTCTTTGACCATACCAGGCTTGAGCGGCGCGGTGTTCGGGATCAGATACATCCGGTACGTGGGACTCGTGCGGGCGGCACGAACCAGCCTCGCGCCCAGCTCCCCCGCCCCCGCCGACTGCGCGTTCGCCGCCGCGAGCTGCGCGCGCGCCGCCTCGTAGGCCGCCTGCGCGGCGCGGAAGTCGAGCTGCGACATGGCGCCGGCGCCGAAGAGCGTGCGCGCCGACTCCAGCCGCTGCTCCGCGAGCGCGAGCTGCGCCTCCGCGGAGGCCACCCCGGCGCGGGCGCCCGCCGCCTGGCCGCGGATCCCC
>CBINDO010000138.1:0-19692 GCA_966249405.1 uncultured bacterium
CCTCGAGCAGGCCAAACTCGCCGAAGGCTCGCCGTGGGTGTGGATCTCCCGGCAGCTCGATCGGGTCGCGTGGCGGCTGGCGTTGATCGTTGCGCTGGTGATGACGGCCCCGTGGACGCAGCGAGCGCTCTTCTACTTCGTGGTGATGCCGCTGCTCGCGCGCGCCAAGCCGCTACGTCTGGTCGAGACGGAGGCCGGCAAACTAGAGCTCGGGCCCGCGGTGAGGACCTTGAACGTGGACCTCGGCCCGGGCGAACGCTGCTGGGCGCGTGCGGCCTACGTCCGGCCGGTGACGGGCAAAACCAACAGCCAATGGTTGTTCGACTGGGGCGCGCCGCTCGTGAGTTACGCCGCCGGGTTGAGCGTGCTCACGCGCATCACCGGCGAGGCTTCGGGTGCTGCAACGCAGACCTCCGCCACGCTCGCGTCACCAACGGACGCTGACTCCTACTTGATGGAGCTGCGTTTTAGCGAACATCCGGGGTTCGTGTTTCACCCGCGACACTTGGTTGCGGTGACCGGCGACGTGAAGTTGTGGACCACATGGCGGATCTGGAGCGTGCACTCGTGGCTCACGGGACAGCTCCGTTACATTGGCGTCAAGGGCACGGGGCGTTGTGTCCTCGAAGGTTTCGGGGACGTGGTTGCGCGCGAGGTCAGCGACGACCGCTCACGCATCGAACAAGTGCTGGTGCTCGGCTTCGACGCGCGTCTCCGTTATGCAACCGCCAGGACCGAGACGTTCTTGCCATACTTCTTGGGCCGTACACCCCTGGTCGACGATGTGTTCTCGGGCCGAGGCGTGTATGTGTGGCAGAAGAACACGCACCGCGGGCAGCGGACCTTGGTCGACAAGTGGCTCGACTTCTTCTTCGGCGCGGTCGGCAAGTTGCTCGGCTTCTGAAATCGCATCGCGGGCGAGGGCGGTCGGTCAAGGCCCGACCCATGTCGATTCTTGCTCGACATCCACGTGCCAACCGACGCATCGTGCGTGCGATGGCCCAGGTCGAACTCACGCGACATCTGAAAGACATCTTCCCCGCATTGAAGCAAGCGCCGTTCGAGCTCGCAGTGGGAACCGTGGCCGAGGCCGTGGCGGAGTTGGAGCGCATCGCCCCCGGCGTGGCTTTCTACATCTGCGACGAACGCGGCCGGTTGCGGCAGCATGTAAACATCTTCATCGGAGAGGACATGGTGTGCGACCGCCGCAAGTTGACGGACCGTCTCGAAGAGGGCTCGCGCGTGTTCATCGCGCAAGCGCTCAGCGGCGGTTGAACGAGCTGGTATTGCAGCACCCATTGAGAGTGGGGCCGAGCGCCTCGGGAACAAGAAGGGACGAAAGATGGCACAGCAGGCAGCAGAACCTTTGACGCAACAAATCTGGATTGGGACTCGCAAAGGCACGTTCGTCGCCGAGCGTACGGCGGGCAAGTGGAGTCTGCAGTTGGCGGGCCACCCGGGCGTCGGCGTCAACTACGTGGCTCGCGACCCGTACACCGGCACGTTGTGGGCAGCGTTGGGTCACGGTCATTGGGGCGCCAAGCTCTCCAAGTCGACTGACGGCGGGGCCACGTGGGCGGACGCTTCGCAGGTCAAGTATCCCGAAGGAGCGAAGTACCTGGCGCCTCCCGATCCTTCACCCGAGGAAGACGAGTCGACGCCGCAACGGTTCGCGACGCGCACCGCGACGTTGCTCAAGTTGTGGGCGCTTGGCTTTGGTCCCAACGGCCGCGTCTACGTGGGGACCATCCCCGGCGGTTTGTTCGTGAGCGAAGACGGTGGTGAGACGTTCGAGCTCAACCGACCGCTCTGGAATCACGAGAGCCGCGGTGGCGACTTGTTCACCGGCCCCGGCAACGGCAAGACGCATTGGTTCGGAACCCCTGCCTCCGACGGCGAGTTCGCGCCGGGGATTCACTCCATCGAGGTCGACCCGCGTGATCCGCATCGCGTCCTGATCGCGATTTCGACGGCAGGTGTGCTCGAAACCACGGACGGCGGGAAGAGCTGGCGCGGCGCCAACGGCGGAATGACGAACGACTACCTGCCCGATCCCAACGCGGAGTGGGGCCACGACGCGCACTTCATCCAAATCTGCCGCGACCAGCCAGAGCACGTCTGGCAACAGAACCACTGCGGCGTGTTCTATAGTTCGAACGGCGCCAAGTCTTGGCAGAAGGTGAGCGCGCCGGAGCAAGGGGTTCACTTCGGGTTCCCCATCGCGGTCGACCAACGTCGTGGTGAGAGGGCGTGGGTCGTCCCCGCTGTCTCTGACGCGCAGCGCATGACGATCGGCGGCGGCCTGTTCGTGGCGCGCACCCAAGACGGTGGCAAGACGTGGCAACAGCTGCGTAAGGGTTTGCCACAAGACAACGCCTACGACGTCGTCTACCGGCATTGTTTGTCGGTGAAAGACGATTTCGTGGCCTTCGGCAGCACGACCGGCAACCTGTACGTCAGCGCCGACGGCGGCGACAGCTTCGAGACGTTGGCCAACAATCTGCCGCCCATCTACAGCGTACGCTTCGCCTAACGTCGTGCGGGCCGCGGTCTGCGGGAGGATCAGTCTCGCGCGGGTGCCATCGTGACTGCCGTGTTGCCACTCTTGCCGGGCAACCGAATCACGGACAACTTGGGGTTGCCGCTCGGGTTGTGCGCGAGTGTCTCGCCGAAGCGGCTCGCGCGCACTCGCACCGGGTGGTAACCGTACCGCGCCAACACCGTGCCTTGGTTGCTGCTCAGACCACCACGTCGCGGCCCGCGGCGAAACTCGGGCACGAGCGCAACGGCTCCCGGGTAACGCTTTTGCATACGCCGTAGCTCACGCTTGGCGGCCTTGTACTTCTTCACTTTGAAGCGCTTCGCGAACGGCCGTGTGTCGAACTCGAGCTCTTCGGCGACGAGGATCACGCTCCCGCGGGGCAGCTCTTGTTTCAGCCACTTGGCGACGGTGGTTCGGGATTCTACCTCGAGATCTAGCGCTTTGGCGACGCTGGTGAGCGGCGTGCTTGCCACCACGACGAGCGCCACCGCGACGAGCAAAGCCTGACGCCCCGGGACGCGACCGAACAAGTCCCGGCGCACCCACTTCCACTCGCGTGAACGTTGCACCAGCCAGGCTGCCCCCAACGTAGCGTATATCGCAACGTATGCCTGGAGCACGACGAGGTTGCGGCCGAAGAACACCGTCTGGCGCGACATGTAGATCCAGAACACGACGGGGAACGCGAGCGCCAACAGGGTCTGGCGCGCGTCGATCCGCGCTGCCACCACGACGCCGACGCCGGCCAGCACACCCACGAGGGGACTGAAGCTGCCAAAGACGACCTTACCGTATTGATAGAAGGTCTCCCAGCCCGGCTTGTAGTGCACCGCTTTGACCACGGTCGAGTAGTGTTTGGCTTGTTTGGCGGCGGCCCAGGTGAACGAAGGTAGGTCGAGCAGTGCGTACGGCGTCGTGATCAGGAACGTGAGACACGCCGTCAGCACGATGAGCAACGTCGAGGAGAGCCACTGACGCCGGTAGTCGAGCGCCACCATCAGCAGGGCTGGCAAGAAGATTGGGTACAGGTTGTATTTACTGCCCAGGCACAAGCCGACGAGCACCCCGGTGATCACCGCGACGACGCCCGGAGAGCTGCTTTTGGGTCGATGCAGCACGTAGGCAACGGTGCACAACAAGAAGAAGCACCCGATTATGTCCACGTTGATGTAGTGCCAGGACAGTCGAAGAAACTCGGGCGACGATGCCAACAACAGGAGCGTCGCGAACGCCGCCCAGGCAAGCCTGGCGCGCACTGCGGTGGGAGTGGCGTTGGGCAGCTGCACGGTGAGCCACTGGCGGTAGATGCGGCAAACGATGAGCGCGGTGACGCACATCGCGGCGATGGAGAACCCCGCGAACAGGAGCCGTGGGACACGCACCGCCTCCGGCATCGTGTAGAAGGGATAGCCGCCATTCTCCCAACGGCCGGCATTGGCAATGTGGTGGCCCGCCATCCCCGCCTTGATGACGCCGAGAGACAACCCAGCCGTGGTCAAGTAAACCATCACCGATGGCTTGGTGAACCGATGCGGATTGAGGTCCCCCGTCTTCAACATGACGATGGCTCGTTCCGTCCACGTGTGCTCGTCCACGTGTTGGCAGTAGGGGAGCGACGCGTCGATCAGCGCAACACGCAAGAGCATCGAATACGCCAGCACCCCGAGGCAGAGTGCTACAGGTAGCGCCACGCCCCAACTCAGCCCGCGTACGTATCCCCAGAACTTCGACATGGCCGCCGTAGGGTGAACGAAGACACGCCCCCCAGGAAGCAGAAAGTGTCGGCGTTCATCAACGAGGCCAATAACGACGTCACAAATAGCTGTGAAAAAAATGAGACGCGCACTTTTGTCTCACAACCTCCACCGCCGCTTTTCCCAACCGAGAAACTGGTGCTCGCTCTCCGTCGGCGGGGCGCGCAATTCCTGAACGAATCCTGCTGCGACGAAGACGATCTCACTCGCCGGGAAATTGAACGTGATGCTCCAGCGAAACCTGGCAGAGCCCTCTACCTGCGCGATGACTTCACGACGAATCTCCCCGATGGAGAGCGGCCCCATGCTGATCCCGCGATAGTCGATTCCAATTTGGAGATCGTTGACTTCCTCGAACGTGAGTTCCGCGGGTGCCAACATGAACGTGCACCGCTTGTCCAGACCACAACGCCACTCCGTGATGTAGTCCAGATCGAGAACGAGCCGCCCAGCTCCGTGAGCCCCGTCACGAATCGATAGACCGTAGACGTGGTTGTCGTGCCAGCTCAGCTGTTCGAAGTCCGCTTCCGTCCACTTCGTCTTGTGCATGGTCTCCACCGAACGAGTGCTAACACGAAAGCACCTCGAGAACCGCCGAGCAAGCGAGATGTAGCCCACCAAGTTCTCCTCGTCGCGAGGGAGGGCCTGGAAATCGGAACCTGCCCGGGTCAAACTGGCAACACATGCCCGCGGTCACAGCTGAGCCAGCTTTGGTGCCTCCAACTTGTGGTACAGGACCTGAGATGCGGGCTAGCGATGAGCACGGTCGAGGCTTTCTCGTAGTCCTGCATACTCCCAACGGTCGAGACATCGGCGCAAGAATCGCGATCGACGCTTCCCCTTTCACAATCGGTACACGAGCCCACGATTTAACCGTCGAGGGGGCCTTGGAAACCGCAACTTCTGCCGAGTTGCTGTGGGAGCAAGACTCGGGAGCTGGTACACAGGGCTTCTGGTGTGTCCGCGGCGCGGGGCGCTTGGCCGTCAATGGACAAGCAACGACGGTGCGACATATCGTGGCGGGCGATGAACTGCGCGTGGTCGACTCGTTCTTTCGATTCATTGCGGGAGACGCGGCGCAACAGCTCTTCTACCACACGATTTATCAGCTTACCGTCGTCGACTTCTCGAGTGGCGCCCACCGGTATGTTTACCTGGATGAGGTTGTTCGCAGAGAACAGGTCAAAGCTGCCCAGGAAGCCACGAGTTCGTCGGTCGCGATAGTGCGCGTCGAGGCTGCAGCCGGGCCTGAGGACAGTGACGTCGATGCGCTTCGAACGCTGGTTGACGCGTTGAAGTCGGACGGCGGATCCCAATGGACAATCGGGCGAACCGGCAAATGGGAATTGGGTATCTCGGCCCTCGAAACGGCGTCGGTACTCAGAACCAGACTGGCCATGGTGCTGGGCCCGCGGCGGCTCGACGGAGTTCGCCTGTACTTGGGGGTCGCAGCGCATCACGAAGGTTGGGATCCGCGTGCGCTCTTTGACCACGCTCGCGCAACGGCAACCGTGCTGTGAGGTCGCACGATTAGGAGCGCGGCCGATACCCCAGGGCTTCGCAACGACAAACGCGCGGCACTTGCTACGGCATTCGCTGACGACCGAGCGTCGCGATCCCTCGCTCCAGGGCATCGCTCGAGCAGTCTGCCATCCTGGCGCTCGCGCAGAGAGCGTTGGCTTGCGCGAGGTACTTCTGCTCTCCGAGGTCATCACCCAGCTCTCGACTGAGATGCGTCAACCGCAAGTGTCGCATCAGCTCCACCCGAGTTCGAATGCCTTCCGTCTCGCCCGAGGCGTCGAACGCTAGGATGAAGGCCCGTGCCTGCTCCGCTCTCCCGAACCGGAACGTCAGATCCACCGCTCTCGACGTCGCGAGGTGACGAGTATAGCCGGCGATGTTCTCCGCCGAAGCCTGCACCCGGGCATCGAGTGCCGTCGCCAGGAGCAAGCCAACACCAGCAGCAAGAAGGTGCGTCCCCAACAGTGTTAATCCATTGCGCATGATGTTCATTCGCTGAGCGCTTTCTGCATCGCCTCGAGACCGGCTCGGGTGCAATTGCTCCAGCCAAGCCGGATGCACGCCTCTGCCGCTTCGGCCATGGCCGATTCATCCTGTCGACCTCGTTGCAGTTGGGATGCGAGCCGTATGACGTCGGGCATTTCCTTTGGCAGTCGCGAACTCACGAGCGCCAAGTCGGACTCGAGGTCCTCGATCCCCGAGTCGCCAAACCCGGATAGGCGCAGACCGAGTCGCACTTCTGGATCGGCAAACGAAGCCTGCAGCGCCTGCTGAAACCGCGTCGTGGCGACGACGAAAGCGACTCCTGCAGCAAAGACATGACTGGTGACGAGTATGGAAATGCGGAGTTTGCGGTTCATGGGTTGCCATGGGGGGAGGCCGTCAACGCGTCGCTGGGGTTCATGCTCCTCCGAAAGCTCGAAGGACAGTAGCCTACTGCGCCCGCGCTGCAATCCCGCCGTGCGCAAACCCCCGGTTTGGCGCGGCAGAAGAGGCCAGCCACGAAACGAAGCCGCGCCCAACCAAACCCCCGGTTTGGCTGCGTTGACCCTACCGCGATTGCCGCCGCCCCAGGTGTGAGGGCGTTCGAATCGCTACTTGTAGGGACTATCAGCCGGTGGGACTGCTTCATTGCAGAGTTCGGTTCAACTGAACCGAACTCTGGGGTTAGAGCCAGAAAGCGGATGCTGTTATTCTGAACGGATGCCGAAAGTCACCATCTGTATCGACGTGCCTGACTTGAAAGCGGCGACGCAGTTCTACTGCGACGCACTCGGGTGTTTGCTCGACAAGGAGCAGGCGTCTCACAACACGCTGCTCGTGGGCGGGGCGACGTTACACCTTCTACTCAAGGAAGCGGGGACGGCTGCAACCAAAGCTGGGTCCTGCATTCGCACCTACGAGCGCCATTGGACGCCAGTTCATCTCGACTTCGACGTCGAAGATCTAGACGCAGCCGTGGCCCGAGTTCAGCGGTCGGGTGGGACGTTCGAAGGCCTGGAACGCGACGAATCAGGGGCGGCGGCATTTTGCGCGGACCCGTTCGGCAACGGCTTCTGCCTGCTCACGTTCAACTCCTGAGGAGCGTCGTCGTATGAGATGACTCCGAGCCCACGTCGAACTCGCCGCGTCCGAATCGTGCCGTTAGGGAAGTTGAGCCTGACAGAACGAAGTCGACCACTCGCGATCGAGCACGAGTTCAGGCGTTGGTGACCGGCCATCCTGGGACGTCGCCTGCGGGGTCTGCGGCTCGCCTTCAACGAAGCATTGCCTGTCGATCGTCCCGGTAACGGTGAGGTCGAGCGCGGTCTCCCCTTGCATCGCACCGACCGCGGTTCCCTCGAGGCGCACGGTCCATACCTCGCCGTTTTTCGTTACCGACGCGGCCCCGGTCGAGAACGCGCGCACCGAGCCATTCGCCGATAGGGCGCCGGTGACCAGGTCTGGGATTGGAGCTTGCGTTGTTTCTTCGGGGAACGGTGAGATGGAAAACCAGAGCTCGATGTCATCCAGCTTCGTGTAGTAGGCGAGCGAGCGTTCGGCACTGCCGTTGAGCTGGCTGGTGTTGAGGCGCAACGAGGCAGTCGAGTGGAGCTCCATCGACTCGACGAGGATCGTGGAGTGACCGTCAGTGGCGGCGGTCTGTTGGGAGGCGTGCAGCCCGTCGCCTTGCTCGGAGGAGGATCCCACCGCGTCCGAACACGCGGAACCAAACAACGCCACCAACGCAAACGCACTGAGGACGCGACCTCGCAGCTCACGGGTTTGCAGCATGACCGGCAGCGTGCCACGCGAAACGCCGAAAATCTAGCGCCCGCACTCCAATCGGGCGCCGCAATCAACGTCAGCCGCCGTGCTCCCGGGAGAACGCGAGCCGCGCCCCAGGCCCCCAGATGTGACCGGGCTGCGCCCAAAACCCGCGCAACCAAAGCACCCCATCCGCGCGGCGAAGGTAAAACCCCTTCGGCGTGTCGTCACGCTCATCTAGTCGGGGAGAGGCAATGGTGAGCGAGCCAGGCGGCTCTTGTCCACTCGTTGCTACCACCCCCGGGCCTGCCTCGGGTTGATTCAACCATTGGAGTCTCAGATGAGGGCCAGTTTCGAGGGGGCATTCAGCGAGCCGCAATTCGAGCGCACGCGCCACGAGGCGGTCATAGGTGGCGCCGTCGCCAAATCCGAGCTCGGACACGGACACGCTGACTATCCGGATGTTCTCTTCTTGTTTACGGGTTGTGAACCGGTCGTCCGCGAACAGCGCCTCACCAGCTCTGTTGAGCTGAACGTCGTGTCGACGCAGTGCGTGAAGCAGTTCTTGTTTGGTTAGGCCACCAATGCGCACGGTACTCGGGACGAGTGCGTCACGGTGCGGAGTCATCGAGGTTTCCCAGCCGACGCAGGCGCGCGAGGCCCTCGGAGACATTGACCGTGCCTCCGCAATCGAGGACGTGGACGTCGCAGTCGTCGAGATAGCGATAAAAACCCATGACGCCGGGGTAGCGAGGGGCCGGGATTCGAGTCAATCGTCAACCCAGCACTGACTGGCCGACGCGTGATCTTCACCCGGAGAATCTCCCATCAAGGAAAGCGCTGCGTGTGCATCGTGGCCGCCGATGCGAGTCGCCACGGTGAACGAAGCCGTAACAGCACAGCCATCTCTGTCGTCTCGCTGCCAACGAGGAAGCGTCCTCGATAAACGTGAAGGATTGTCGTCTGGATGCAATCGGCAGCCGCCGTACAAAGTCCCAGAGACGGCGGGCTCGAGAAGGGCCACTGTTCCGAACCGCTGGGACGGGCGGCCCCAGCCCACTCTTTTAAACGCCGAGCTGCCCCAAGGATAATGACTATGAATTGGACTTCGATGACTTGTCTCTCGCGCTCGAGCGTGGGAAGTGTGCTTCTGGCCGCCGGTTTGATCGTGGGCTGCGGCGATGATGGCGGTGGCAACGTAACGATCGATGCCGACGCAGGCAGCGACGCTGCGGCCGAAACCTCCGGCGGCGGCGATACCAGCGAACCTGAAACGGCTGAGACCGACGAAACGTCCGCTGGCGAGGGGCAGTCTACGGACGGTGAGACGTCGGCAGGCGAGACCGTCGCGACCGGGGACACGAGTGAGGGGCCGGCAACGGACACTTCCGTCGACGCGGGTGAGCCCTCCTCGGAGCTCGATGGGTCCGTCACGGAAGGTAGCAGCAGCGAAGAGGTTCTAACGACCGAGGGCGTCGCGACCTCCACGGGCGATGAGCCCACCGTAGCGGCGCCGTGTGGCGACGTGGGGGAACTGTGTTGCGAAGCCAGCGAGGGCAACCCCCGCGGAACTTGCGACGAGGGATACGTGTGTGACAACCCAGCCGGCGGAGGCCTCTCGAACAGCCAGTGTATCGTTGCTCCGTTGGACGCCGGCTCGTGTGGCGGCGAGGGCGAGGTGTGTTGCGCAGGTGGCGGCTTCGCCGGCATCTGTGACGAAGGTTACGCGTGCGACAATCCTCCCGGCGATGGATTGACCAACAGCACCTGTGTCGCTGAGGCCGTCACCGACGGTACTGGCGACACGAGCACCGCTGCAACGACGGGTGGCGGCGAGACGAGCGCACCCGTTGAGACGAGCGACGCCTCGGTGAGTGACGCCGGCGAGACGAGCGCACCCGTTGAGACGACGGAAGCCGACGCGAGCGTTGCTACCGACGCTGGCACGGCTCCGTGAGCTCAGACTAGCGTACGATCGGCTACGAAGGCGGTGAGCAGAGCGCGTGCGTTCTGCTCCCGCGGCCGGGTTGCAGCTATCGGAGCAAAGACGATTGAGCACGTTCGTATTGATCCACGGCGCTGGTGACGTCGGCTGGTATTGGCACCGGGTCGAGGCTGAGCTGCGCGCGCGCGGGCACGACGTCGTCGCCCCCGATCTGCCGGCAGACGACGACTCGCTGGAGCTGGACGACTACGCCCAAGCAGTCGTCGCCGCGGTGGGCGATCGTAGGGATCTGGTTGTGGTTGCGCATTCGTTCGGCGGATTCACCGCACCGCTCGTCGCCGTCCGGCTACCGGTCGACGCCTTGGTATTCGTGGCCGGCATGGTCCCTTCCCCGGGTGAGGCACCCAATGATTGGTGGGTCAACACCGGCTATCGAAAGGCTGTGGACGAGCAAGCCGCGCGCGACGGCGGCTTGACTGGTAACCCAGACCCGTACGTGTCCTTCTACCACGACGTGCCGCGCAACCTTGCTGCGCAGGCCTCGAGCAAGGAGCGTGCGCACCCGTCCGCGGCGTGCTGCGCTTCGCCTTGGCCGCTCGAAGCACTGCCGGACGTGCCGACGCATTTCGTCCTCTGCACCGAAGACCGCTTCTTTCCGCCCGACTTCCTCCGACGCGTGGTTGCGGATCGCCTCGGCATCGTCCCGGACGAGATCGCGGCGGGCCACTGTGTGGCCTTGAGTCGTCCGAAGGAGCTGGCAGACATCCTCGAAGGTTACGCGAAGAGGCTTCGACCGCGACTACGGTGGGCAGATCACTATGATGCAGAGCTGCGGGCGCATAACGAGCGACTGCGCGCCGCGATGGTCGTCGACCAGGCAGACCGGATACTGGACATCGGCTGTGGCAGCGGTCAGACGACGCTCGACGCTGCGTGGGCCGCGACGTTGGGAAGTGTGCTGGGCGTGGACATCTCCGAGGAGATGATCGAGCGCGCCCGCAGCCGCAGCGCCGCGGAAGGTGTCTCCAACGTCGTCTTCGAGCAGGGCGACGCGCAGACTCATCCATTTTCAGAGGCGCATTTCGATCTGATCATCAGCCGGTTCGGCAGCATGTTTTTCGCCGATCCGGTTGCGGCGTTCACTCACATCGCGCGCGCAGCGCGGCCCGGGGCACGCCTCGTCATGTTGGTCTGGCAGGGTGAGGAGCGCAACGAATGGGCGACGGCAGTCCGTGAGGCGCTCACCGCCGGTGTCGCGGCGACGTCCGCGCCTGAGCTAGATCCGTTCTCGATGGCCGATCCAGACGTGGTCCGTTCCGTCCTCGACGCGTCCGGCTTTGTCGAGGTTGGTGTAGCCGACGTGCACGAGCCCGTTTACTACGGACCTGACGCAAGAGCCGCGCTCGATCTGGTGCTCGACATGCGGCGGCACAGGCAACTGCTGGCGAACCTAGACGCGGCGGCTGCACAACGCCTGCTCGTCAAGCTGCGCAAGATGCTTGCCGCGCATCAAACCAGCCAAGGCGTGCTGTTCGACTCGCGCGCGTGGCTAGTCACGGCTCGTCGCGCGCGGGCGTAGGGGCGAGCCTTCGACAGCTGAGAACGCGAGTTCGGCGACTTTCGTGTTGCGGCTCGGTCGGTAGCTTCTTTCTGTTGCCGCTCACGTTATCGGGCTAGTCATTGGCAACCCTGTGGTTGTCTGCTCGAAGGCGGGAGTAGTCGGCCAGGTTTGCCTTTTTCACGGAGCCGTTGCAGCTTTTCCTCGCTGAGGACCGTCACTGGGACCGTGGGCAAGTTCGTCGTCGCTTCGTGAAACGCAGACGGTCTCTGTCTGCCACGCATCGAATCCCAAGCGACTTGCAGCATCGCCTTAGCCCATGGGCCAGCTGGGGTTCCCCGATGTGCCCCTGCCGGCATCTCACCACGACAGTAACGGCCTTGAAGACGGAGGACGAGAGGACCAAGCGCCGCGTCTCGTGAAACGCTCCCCGTCGTTGACCGCATGAACAGGTGTGGGATCCCGACGAAGGCCATCTTTGCAGAGGGAACGTGCGCCACTGGTGTTCGGCAACAGGCCGTATAAACGCGCAGTACCCCCGCGGGATATAGTCGTAGGCCCCGAAGTTGTTCACGTCCCGATGCAATTTCAACGCGATCCTGAGTCGCGTAAGAGACATCAGTACCACCGTGCCGGTCCAGAATCTCGTCGGCGCGACCAAGATATTCGGCGTACGCCTGGCAATCATCGCACATACAGGCGAGGCGCCGTGAGTTTGCAGGCGTGACCCCGCGAACGATTCCTACAACAGTGCCGCAGGTACACGAGAGCGGGACGTCGATGGGCATCATGGTGATGCACCATAGCTCCCACGGGCTCCTTGCGCCAGACGGCCTCCGGCTGAGAGCGCAAGTGTGGCCCCGAGAAGCAGCAGGCCTTCCCGCTTTCTGGTAGGGGGCGAGCCGGCCCCCATCTAAGCTCCACCGTCCCGCAACGCGCGGTAGACGACTAGGGGGTGCCTTCGGACAAAGTCCAGGGTCAATCGGGCCCCTTCCAGGCGACTCAGTTGCGTGATCCACCGGAGTGCGTCGTTGAGCCGCTGGGTGCCGTGATTCTCGATGGCCCGCCACGACCCATGACAGTAAGCGACGTGTTCGAAACGTAGAGCGAGAGCTCGCCGCAACACCTCTTGGTAGCGCGGCAAGTCGCGCCACATCGGCGGTTGATAACTTGGCACTCCGTTTCGGCCCCAGACCCCCCATGCCCAAGCGTAGAACGTCGAGAAGGCCGTCGAGTAGTCGCTGGCGGATAACTCCGAATAGAAGAGTGCGTCGGTGGTGATCAGGGTGGAGCTTGCCCGGTCCAGTAACCAGACGTCACCCACGTCATTGCCATGCAGAGTGATTTGATCGAACTCGTCGGGAAACAGCGGTTGATTGTCGTCGAGCAGCGCATCGAACGCCACGTTCGCCACTCCCACGTATCCGCGATGGGCCGGGACGCCCCATGCCTGAGCATTGGGAAAGGCGCGTTTTGCTACCATAACGTGTTCCGAGTGGTACTTCGCGGGAGCGATGATGTATCGAACTTCGCCCAGGTCTCGAACCTGAGCTGCGACATCTTCAGGAACTGGCACAGGATTCAGGAACAGCATCGCCCCGGATGCGAGTCGGATGAATCGTCCCACACCAAGCGTGCCGAACGCCGCGCCAGGATGCCGTGTCTCTCCAACGATGCGATAGACGCGACCAGCTTCTTCCTCGACGAGTTGGGCTGGCGGGATGGAAGCAGTCCACCGCATGTGATCCGGTACTACGCTACTCCAAGGATGCCCGGGGGCGGCATGTTCCCGCGCGGCTGCCCAAGCGTCATGAGCTTGGTCCACATTGCCAAGGACGCGATGAGCCATTGCGAGAGTCAACTGTCCCATGAAGTGACGTCCAATACGCTGGTCGATCCGAGGGAGCAGCTTGCTGAGTCGTTCTCGATCGGCCGAGGCCGTGCGCGCGTATTGGCATACGCGTTGGGCAAGCCAGTGCAGTTCATCGAGGTTGCATGGCGACTCGGAGCGAAGTGCGGCCTCCACGTCCGTTGACTCGCCTAGGTACAAGCGTGATGTTTGCATCGACGCAGATACTGTCACTCGGGAGGCAGTCTCACCATAGTCCGGAAGGACTACACCCGGGCGTTAGACGTGCCGCTCAACAAAGGCGCTGAGGCCACGGGCAGCGAGCTCCGCGCGCGAAGACGCCTCCAACTTGCACAAGAGCGACGCCACCTGATTGCGAACTGTGTTGACGGAGGTGCCGCAGCAAGCAGCGATCTCGGCGTTGGTCAGTCCGCCGTCGATGCCGGAAAGGACCTGTTGTTCGCGCGGCGTGAGACGTGTCGTGCCACCCCATCCGAGTGAGTCGCATCGAGCCGAAGCCACGGCGACCGAAAGCGCTGGGATCAATGCGGCAAGTTGTCGTCGAGCTTCGGCCGACCAGGGCTTCGAAGTCAGAGCGAGGGAGACGGCGGCAACGGGTCGGTTTCGCAGACACAAGTAAGCAATCAAGGTGTCGCTACCTCCCTGCGGTGCGACGAATTCTCGGAAGTACGTCTTCCGCGAGCGCTCGGTGGGCGCGAACGCGTCGCGGTCGGAGGCAACGCAGGCAGCACCTGCGGCCAGTCGCGCAACGGGGGCCAACTCATCGAGGAAAGTGGGCCAGCGACCAGCGCAGGCGCGCCTGACATCAGGGTCGAAGCCGACTGTTGCCAGGGGGCCACCCCCGGTAACCGGATACGCCGCCGCGACGTGGATCGCCGCCGCCTCGCACCCGAACTCAGCTCGAAGCTGACCTAACAAAGCCGGCAAGAACGCTTCTCCCCCCGCGGTCAGGTGAGCGAGTTCGATGACGTCGTCCGAGTTGAGCACGGCTTTACGATAACACGCCTGACTCGTGCTGCGAATCGGACTCAATCAGGGCCACGTCCACCGCAAACCCGAGAAATACCGCATCTGGCTCGAGCCCAGGAGCTCGCATCGCTTCGCTGTGAGCACACGTGACGCCTCGATTGAAACGCCGCGTCAGGACGCGTAGCGTCGCGCAACTTCCGTGACCCGCTCGGACTCGGAAGGACTCGGGACCGACGGCGCGTGAGGCACTCAACTTCGATAAAATCCAGAAGGTTCGCTCACGCCCGCGTCCGATAACGCTGTACGCCGCGCGATGCATTGGTGGCAGCGGCCGCAATGAACTTGGTCACCCACCATGCAGCTATAGGTGGTGCTGAAGTCGAGGCCGAGCCGGACGCCCTCGGAGACTACTGCCCGCTTGTCGTGCTCGATCAACGGCGTCACGATGTCGGGAGCGCGCAGCAATCCGGTAACTTGAAGCAGGCTGTCAATGAATGCCTTTGAACCGGTCGCGTACCAGTCCCCATCATCCCGGATTATGGACAGCGCGATAGAATCGGCGTTGACGACGCTTCCATAGGAGAGTGCCAGACTGAGCAGCACGAGGTTGCGATGGGGAAGTGGGACGTGAGGTCTAGCCCTGGAAGCAAGGGCGAACACATCTCCAACCGAGGCGATATCCAGCTCGGTCAGCTTCAACGCGAGCGTCTCACACTGCGACCTTGCCGCAATCGCCTCACGCTGGCTAGCGCGCTGGCCGTAGTGAACGAAGAGTGGAATCGCAGTTACGTTCGCGCAGACGCTGCGCAGTAGCACGGCGCTGTCGATTCCTCCGCTCAGCAGAACTACTGTACGGCTCATAGCTGGGAGAGACTGTGCCCCAAGTTGTAGCGACGGTGAAGATGCGAAAGACGCAACCATGGGCGTTCAGCGCACGCCTTGGCCGTGCCGAGTGGGCTTGTTGGTCTGCCCGAACGATTGGCAATAGTCCGCAAAGGGCTACCGGGATGTCGAGCCTTTCGCCAAAGAGGGTGCATAACTCTTCGTTCGCTTCCGCCTCGTTCAACACGCGCATTCACGACCGCCGACGTCGCTTGAACTCCGTCGTCGACGCGAAAAAACGCTACTTCGTTGGGCGGCATGCGCGGGCGCGTGCGGTTACGGTCGTGCGAGCCAGTCTTCATTGTTTCGACAGGCGCCAAGGCCTACGGCGTCAAACTCGTCGTGGGCAGAACCGCGAGATACTCCCATCAGACGAAGGGCGATGTTGATCGACCCGGACTCAGCCTGCTCCGGGGGCATACGGACGGCGCCGGCGTCCCAGACCATGGCGGCCTGCTGACCCGCGCCTCCGAAATAGTCGGTCTCAATGTATGCAACGGGGCCTAAGGCTGACAGGGCCTGTGCCACATGAGCCACCGGACCCGAAAGTCTCCAGAACTCGGGCTCTCCTGGATCCTTCAAATTGGGAAAACGCTCTCGTAGGGCATCGAAGGTAGCGTCAACAATCGGGACAAGGTGAATGCCTTGGCCAATGAGGATCGGACGCGTGTGGGGGAGGTCTCGCGCTGCGGCGGCTGCGCACGAGGTGGTGACGAGAAGCGCCTGTATTGCGTGACTCATGCTCGTGATTGCTGTCAACGGCCTGGCGATAACCCGCAAAAGGCTACCGAGGCAAGCTCACAGCGGAGTACCATACCAACAAAAAGGGGCCGCGACCAGCCGCCGGGACGACGCACGATGAAGCTACTGAGGATCAGGCCCTTAGACACGAGATCGCCAACGCGCGCGAGGATTGCTTCCTCAAGCTCGCCTGCCTCAGCGATTTTGGGCACGCCAGCGCTCGGCACCAGCAGCAAGGCTGTGCCGAACTCGCGCGTCAAAGTCTGTGACGACACGCGAAGTGTGTCCCGGGCAACAAACAGCTCAATGCGCGTAGCCAATGTGGCCTTGGGTCTAGCAGCTCAGTGCCATAACCGCCAGGTCGCTTTGCGCACATCGCAAGGGAGACAACCGATGACTTGAAGTCAAAGCAGCGGATTGTTCCGTCGAGAAGAAACCGCCGGCAGTCGTATCAAGTCTGCCCAACGGATTGGAATTCACCTGCGCGTGGCGAAACGGAAGGTGCTAAACGGATGGCAGGCAGAGGAAAGGAGCGGCGCAGCCGGTTCCCGGAGAGTGTTCAGTGAAGCCAAGCATATCAGGCCACACGACAGGTTCAATGCCTTGTTGGAGGGTGTCTTGTGGAAAAAGAGCTTCGGATTCTGCGCTCGAACTGGCTTTGCTTGAAACTCGAGTTGCGCGGGTGGCGCTATAGGCGGTATGCAGAGTGCCAATGGCATACGATCCAGTTTACACGGCGAGCTGGTACGATGGTTACGGCTTGCGAGAGTGGGACCGTTGGGAGCGCACACCGATGATGCGCCTGCAACACGAGGTGTATGCGCATCACCTCAGGACCCTTGTCAAGAGGGGGGACCGAGTACTGGATGCCGGGTGTGGGGCAGGTCGTTTCACCAAACAGCTGATCGCGATGGGTGCGGAGGTGGTCGCGCTAGATGTCTCTCCTACGCAGCTGGACCTATGCCGTCAGCGAGCGCCGGGAGCCGCTGAGTACGTGTTGGGGTCGGTAACGGAACTCCCTGGGCTTTCGGACGAGACGTTCGACACGGTGCTAGCGCTCGGCGGAGTACTATCCTACTGCTTCGACGAAGCGCCGAGGGCCGCCCGACAGTTGGCGCGAGTAGCCAAACCCGGCGGACAGGTCATGCTGTCAGTCATGAATCTGTGGGGGACGATTCACGAGTTTCTGCCGGCCGTGCTCCAAGGCCCTGTGGCCACAAACACCGCATGGCTGAGAGACGGCGTGTTGCGACGAGAGACAAACGACGGGCACGAATGCAAGCTGTTCCGCGAGGCTGAAGCGAGGCACTTGGTCGAGAGCGCAGGTTTCGAACAAGTAAGACTCGAGGCACCGGGTTGGCTTACGACACTGCACAAGGTCGAGTTGCCTGAGCTGGGTACGCCCGAATGGGAATACTTGCTCAAGGCAGAGCTGGAGGCTAGTCGAGACGTCCCCGCCGCCGGAACTCACCTGGTGATTTTTGGTAAGAAACCACTACGCTGACTTGCTCGCGAAGAGTTGGCACGTCCAACGTCTTGCGAATCAGCAGCGAGCGAAGCTCGTCTGTCTGCATTCGTGAGTTGGCTGGCTGTCTCTATGGTGCGCAGTAGACTGCGGGAAACACGCCGTTCGACCTACATACGTCAACGAACATCGATAGAATCCAGATTTGCTGAACGACGTTAGACCGTACGCTTCCGCCGCTGCCATAGCTGGCTAGGCTGGACTGAAACTCTTGTTTCGAGATGAAGGGTGCAACGAGAGCCATAATTCGCTTGGTGGCAACTCCACCAGCGAGCCGCTGGTAGTGTTCGTCAAGCGATGCCGCATCATGTCCGGAGCGAATGCGAGGAATAGTTGTGCCGGCGTATAGCGATTTCCACCCTTCCACTTTGACTTTGAGTCTCGTGGAATCGAACCCTGTCAGGTTTCCAAGATTCTTTGTCCCCTGCCCGACCAAATCATGAAACGCGGACGCAGACGACGTTGTTCCTTCACGCCACTTTGAGTGCACGAACGCAATCGATGGTTCACTGCCGGTGCGAAGCTGAATATGGTCCGCCCATTCGTCCCCGAGATCATCGCAAACTATGATAGCTTCTGGGCCACTCAGAAATCCCTCGGTAACCGCGAAGACCGAGTCCGCGGGGAACTCCACCGCGTTTTCGTGAAGTTGCCCCTTCTCCGAAGTGCACCTCTGCAGCTCATGGATGCTGATGAAGCATGACAGAAGCCCCGCCGCTTCTTCGGGAAGCTTCCTATTCCGAAACACCGTACCGTGCGAGTAGGCGTATTCTGGATCCGAGAACGTGACCGTGAACATGCCACGGTGGCTGACCAGGCGATCCAGTCTTTCGTGCACCTCGTCTGTTCCTGCCGAAAGTGAGCCCAACGCGTTTAGGATCAGCGAATAGGATTTAGCACCAAGTGTCAGTGTACCCATATCCGCGCCTTGTGCGCGAACGACCTGGCTCGAACTGGACCCGTCATCAGCGGACGGCGGTACCAACTCTAAGTCGTCCGAAAGTACTGATAGTAAGTGCGGCCGCTCGAACTCTGTAACCTGGCGAAGCTTATCACCTTCTTGAATGTAAAGATCTCCAAGATCCTCGATCTCGTCTAGTATTTCCTGGGTATGGACGAACACGTGGCTCGGCTCGACTCCTTGCGGCAAGTCTTTCAGTTTCAGTGGTGCAGCGAAGTTCTCAATGAATCCCGAGGGGTTTGATTTCTGCTGTTTGGCTTTCGCAATACGATCCATGAATTCGAAGAGCGAGTCAACGCCAACACTCCCCCCGTATTCCGCCACATAGCTGGTTGAAGGTGAAACCCGAACCTGATGACGCCCACTTGTGAGCTTCAGTCGGTTCGGCGAGGAGCGGCTCGCGCCAGCCCGAGGCATGACGTTCGCGAGATTCGAAGCCTCGTATGCCCGGCTGAGAAGCCCAACCCCGCCGGTGAGCGAACGCATCTTGATAGCCTCATATCGAGTTGCTGCACTGTCGTAGAGCCCGACGAGTTCTGAGAATCCCACGCGATCAAGGTACTCGTCAATGATTGCGTCAGCTCCGCTGGTATACTTAGTAAGCACAAGAGCCAGTTCACCTTTCTCCAGCAGTAAGAAGTAGCCGTGCTTGGTATCGCTTAAGCCTGCACTCCGAAGAAACGATGGGGACTCGCTGCGCGAAAAGACAAGCAATGAAGCCATCCCGCCACCTCGCTTCGCACGAATCGTTTCTTCTAAGATCTGGGCCTGCTTCAATGCTGTTCTTATCGAACCAACAATCTTCCTGACCTTAGTCACCGAGAACTTCTTGGGCCGCTCGTATATCCGCGCGCCCCGCGGAACCCGAATTGCTGAGAGGTACGACATCAAGTCGAGGCTATCACGTGCGAAGTAACTGTCGAACATTGTTGTCCGTACCCAAGTATGCGCTTGAATGATACACATCATGCCCTCCACTGACATGGTCGGATTCCTGGTCCAGCCAACGGCTTTGCGCTTCAGCCGCGTGGCCCTCACCAAGAGATTCCCGGTCAAAGAAGACAGCGCCAGGCGAAGCCTGGCACCTCCAGAGTTCCAAAGCAAGGCGAAATGTTCACACGAGCCACGTCGGTCTGCAAGCGTGATACGGCCCGACAGTCCCGAAACTGGGGTGTTC
>CBINDO010000139.1:0-19678 GCA_966249405.1 uncultured bacterium
TTTCTGCTTTGTTTTGGATCGCCTGAAATCTGCGCGCAGCTTCTCGTTGTGGCCTTTCTACTTAGTAGAATATATTCGAGTCACTTCTTGAGGCGGACATGAACGAGGCGAAGGTGGCATTGGCAGAAAAGCAGTTCGCGGGGGGCATAACCTCGGCCGAACTCCTCAACCTGTTCGCCAGCTGGAACGTGCAACTCAGCGAAGCGACGCTCCGCAAATACGTGCAGCTCGGCCTATTGCCGCGGAGCATCCGCGTCGGACGCAAAGGCAAACACCAAGGGTCACAGGGGGTGTATCCGTTCGGCGTCGTCCGACAGATCCTGCGGATCAAGGCCCTGATGGCCGAGAGCTACACGATTGAAGAGATCCAGCGCGACTTCTTCTTCATGCGCAGTGACATGAACGCGCTCGAGCAGAGTCTACGAGCGATCTTCAACACGCTGACCTCGGTCGTACGCGACCGGCGCCGTCAGGGCTACGCCCAAGACGTCTCTCGAGACGTCGAGGGCGCTCGCGAGATCAGTTCCGAACTGATCCGCAACTTGGAGCGCATCGAGACCCGTCTCACGACGCGGGCTCAGCTTCAACGGGTGGCTGCTTCGTAAACGGGCGGTCCAGGTGTGCGCATAGTGAACACCCGAGATTAGGGTGTGGAGAGTTTGACCAGGGAGTACCCGCCGGCGAGGTCGGTGAGGGAGCCTTTTTCCATTCGATAGCGAGCGTAGACGGAAATGCACTGGAGGGCGGAGCCCAGTGCCCAAACAACACGAGAGGACGGCATGGCAACCAAACAGGCAGCAGACAGTGTGAGGAGTGACCGGCAACGAAGCAAAACGTTAACCGATGGCGCCACCGCTCTCGATGGTGACGGCTTGGGCATTACGCGCGAGCAGAAGCGGTCACGTCGCAAACGCGACGTCCGCGCTCGAACGATCAGCGTCAAGCGCATGACCAAGCGCGAACTCGAGATCGGCCGCATGTTGTTCCCCGAGACCGACTATTGGAAGCCCAAGAGCCGTTCCGAGTGTTTGGATGGTCCGCGTCCGTGCCCGTTCGTTTCGTGCCAGCACCACCTCTTCATCGACGTCTCGTCAAAGACGGGGGCCATCAAGCTGAACTTCCCCGATCTCGAGGTCTGGGAAATGGGTGAATCGTGTGCGTTGGACATCGCCGATCGCGGCGGCACGACGCTCGAAGACGTCGGCGCGATCATGAACCTGACGCGCGAGCGTATCCGCCAGGTCGAGGTCAAGGCGCTCGCGAAGCTCGAGGCGCTGCGCAACATGGACGCGCTCCGCGACTTCGTCGACGAAGGGCCGCAGGGGAAGCGACGCCTGCCGCGCCTCAGCAAGGAGGAACTGGCGGGCATCGATGGCGCCGTCGAGCAAACCCGTGACGACGACGAAGACGAAGAGCTCGAGCGCGAACCGTTCGAGACCGAAGAGCGCGACTACGTCGCTGCGCTGGAGGCCTGAGTCGCTGCCCCGTCAACTGCCCGCGCACGACAAGCGGGCCTTCATGGCCCACCGCGACGACATGCCAACGGTGGCCGCCGTTATTCGCCGATCCGCGGCGAGGTAATAACTGGTGGGGAAGGCCTTGATCCGATACAGGCCGAGCACTGCCGGGGACGCGAGGAGAATGGGAAACTTCAGCCCGTTGTCTGCCGCGAAAGCGCGGACCAAATCCGGGTTTTCGTCTGCCGCCAGCGTGACCAACCGGGGGTTTGGATTCGCGGATGTTGCCGCTCGCTGGGCCAGCTCGTCGTGGATCGCGTTCAAAGCCGAGAACTCCTGGCGGCACACGCCGCACCATGTTGCCCAGAAGTGCAGGAGCAGGGGAGTTGCGTTCAAGCTCGCCAAGCTGACGTGTTGCCCCCGTAAGTCCATGGCGCTGAACTCTGGCGCGACCTCGCCGTCCTTCAAGAGGTCGCCGGTTTGGCAGCGGGTGAGTAGTGTGTACCCCAGGCCAGCAACTCCCAGCTCCAACAGCAAGCGGCGAGCACGCGCGAACTTGCTGCCTCGCGGCGTAGACTCGGAGGACGCAGTGGGTGGGGTGCCGTCGGTCATGGTTTCTTGCCGGGCAGCCAAGCCTTGCGGAGCGTTCCCAGGCTCAACGGCGCGGTGATCAGGGATTTCGCGAGCTGACCTGCCAATTCGAGCGGAGAGTTGCCCTTGGCTTCCACCGCGACCTGTTCACCCGTGAGTTCGTCCTGGAGGGCGCCACGCGCGATGGTGCGACTCCCGTCCGACCGAATTTCGACCATCAAACGCGCTACCACCGGCGGTTCCGGGCCCTCGGAAGCTAGGCTCTGCGATGCACTCTTCTCTACGGCAACCGGTGCGGGTGGAGGCTGGACCACCGAGTCAGCCACGGCCGGAGCGCTCGCCGCGGCTTGTTGAGCCGCATGCATGGCGCGCTTGGCGGCGCCTTTGGCGAGGTCTTTGGCCAGCTTCAGACCGGCTCGTGCTTGATTCCAGCGTTCGGACACGTGGGCAAGTATGGGGTGGGTGGCCGTGACTGGAAAGGGGTTGCGCTGCAAAGGTGACGCCCGTGTCGCTCACGGAGCGCGTTACGGCGATTCGCCGGGCAGCGTGGCGCGTGGCGCCTTGTTGTTCCAGGGTCGGAAGCGTTGGTCGGTCGCGGCCAAATCACACGGCACGGGTGCCATATCTCCGGCGTACCGAGTGGCGTTCGCTCCGGCGGCCGGATCGTCGAGGACGCGGATCGCCTCGTACGCGTCGCTCACGTAAACGGCGGTCGGGCTCCCGGGGCTCCAGGTTTTGGGCCAGCCGTAAACGAGGTACTCGCGCTCGGCGCGCTCGGCGTCGACTCCTGCGCCTTCGCCAGCGCCGGGATCTACCCACCCACCGCCGACCGCCGGTAAACACACGCGATAGATGTACGCGCCACTGGCGACGAAGCCGCTGCTGGGGAGCCACTGGTCGGTGGTGATGTAGAGGGGGTTCTGATCGGCGGCTTGTCCGGGGGCGAACGGTCGTCGCCCGGCTAGCTCGGCGAGGCTGCCAGCGGAGCCCACGTGGTCATCGTCGGGGTCCTTGTGGGCGCTGCGTCGCATGTAGTCTTGCGCCGCGACGATCGTCCTCAAGTATGCCACCGCGTGTTTCTCGGCCGCTGCGCGTCCGCCAGCGATGACCCCCGGGATCGCCTCCGCGACGACGAACCGCACGAACCCGGCGACCGACAAGATCGACGACAGGCCGATGAGGAGCCACGCGCTGCGCTTTTGGCCGCCCGGCGTATCGCGCACCGCGCGCGACACCACGGCGACCAGCGTCAGGAACCCCGCCACCAAGGACAGGCGCGTCTCCCAGACACCCACGGCGGCCAGAAACGCGAGTGCGCCGAGACGAGTCAGTAGTGTAGGAGGCCACATATGCGGTCTTGATAGTCGTAGCGTTGGGCTTGCGGTAGGCCCTGCTTGGGCGTTCGGGCCTAAACTATCTGCGCTGGCTCGCCGTCCTGGGAGCGATGACAAGCGTCGCTGTCCGGAGGTCGTGGTTTTGGCGCCTGCTCCACGAGGACCATTCGCCGCGCGCGGCGACGCTTTACAAATCGGAGTCGGCTGTGGTGGTGGTAGCATCCTAGGCGTGCGCGTTGGGCAACGCGGTAGGGCGAGCAATGAGCGAGTCAGGCGAGAGGGCAAAAGAAGAGTTCTTTTCCGAAGGCCAAGAATTGGTCGAGGTCCTGTCGCGTAGTTTGTTGTCTCTGGACGAGGCTCTCGCCGACGAACGCGACGAGCCCGGCCTCGTCAACGAGGCATTTCGTGCCGTCCACACGCTCAAGAGCCTGGCTGGCATCTTCGGCGCCAAGTCGCTAGCCACGTTGTCCCACCGCCTCGAAGACGCGCTGGACGAAGTGCGGCTCGGGAGGCTGCTCCTGACCCGAGAACTGCTCGACGTCTTATTTCACGCCGTCGAGATGTACTGGCAGCTATTGGCACACGAGCGGGAGCCTTCGGAGGGGGCCGCCCCGGACGTCGACGCCGTGCTCGAGCGCTTGGGGCGGATCCGCCCGGACAACTCCAGTACCAAACTCGAGCAGCAGCTCGATTTCGACACCAGTTTGCTCTCGGTGCTGACCGAATACGAAGAGCACCGGCTGCGGATCAGCGTTGCGGCTGGACTCGAGCTCTTCAAGGTGCGCGTTCGTTTCGACCTGGCTACGATCGACAAGGATCTCGAGGAGATCAAAGCCAAAGCCAGACCACTGGGGGAGGTGATCACCTATCTGCCCACCGGCGAAATGGCCAGCGCCGATGCCATCGAGCTCGACCTCCTGATGGCTTCGGGGTCTGGGCTCCAAGAGCTCACGACGGTATTGGGAGGACCCAACACCTCCATCGAACCGATCTTGCGCCGGCAAGGCCGCAACGTACAGATCTCGGTTGCGCCAGCGGTGAATCGGACGCCGATTCCGACGGGCCTGCCACCGGAACCGACGCAAATCCTAGCCCCGCTGTCGGCCTCGGTGGAAGTCGACGCGGCGCGGAACAGTCTTCCGACCACGGCGGCGAAGCTCGGCATGCGCTCCGTGTCGCGATCCGTGCGTGTGGACATCCGGAAGCTGGATCTGTTGATGAACGCGGTAGGCGAGTTGGCGATCGTCAAGAGTGCGCTCGCCCGCATCGGCGAACAAGTGCGGGCAGATGGTGACCGGCGCTTGGGTTCCGAGCTCCAGCGGCTGCAGCGCAGTTTCGACCGACGGTTGCTCGAACTTCAGGAAGGAATTCTCGAAGTCCGCATGGTGCCGCTGTCGCAGATGTTCGAAAGGCTCACGCGCGTCGTGCGTCAGATCAGCCGCGACGTGGGCAAGGACATTCGCTTCGTGGTCACCGGCGGGGAGACCGAGATCGACAAGCTGATCGTGGAGGAGCTGAGCGATCCGTTGATGCACATCGTGCGCAACGCGATTGACCACGGCATCGAGCCGGTCGAGCGGCGCTTGGGGATGGACAAGCCGCGCGCCGGCACGATCGCTCTCAACGCCTACCAAAAGGGCAACCACGTCGTGGTCGAGGTCGAAGACGACGGGGGTGGAGTAAACGCTAAATTCTTGGTCGAGCGCGCGATCTCGCTCGGCAAGCTGTCGATGGAGGACGCGCGTCAGCTGACGCGCAAGGACGTCTTGGCGCTGATGTTTCTGCCTGGAGTGTCGACGCGCGAGCACGTCAACGACTTCAGTGGTCGCGGCGTCGGCATGGACGTCGTCAAGACGAACATCGGCCGTTTGGGGGGAGTCATCGACCTCGAGAGCGAAGTCAACATCGGCACCAAGATCACCGTCACCTTGCCGATCACGCTGGCCATCGTCAGCGCTTTGCTCGTGCACGTGGCCGGCCGGTTGTACGCGCTGCCGCTCAATGCAGTATCGGAGGCCATGGTGCTCGATCGCCAAGCGATTCGAGTGGTGGATGGCAAAGAAGTTCAATCGTTGCGCGGCGCGAGCCTGCCTCTGTGCTACTTGAGGCGGTTGTTTCGCTTGTCACATGAGCGTGAGCCCAACAAGGAGTTCGTGGTGGTCGCGACGATTGGTAGCCGACGGCTCGGGCTGGTGGTGGACGACTTGCTGGGTCAACAGAACATCGTGATCAAGGCGCTGGGTGCGACGCTGTCGGATGTACGCGGCTTCTCGGGCGCTACCGAGCTCGGCGACCAACGTTTGGCGTTGGTCTTGGACGTCGCCTCGATCATCGAAGAGGTCCTTTCTGGGACGGAGAGTTCCCTGACTCGCGGAGCGCTGCATGTCGGACGCAACTAAAGTCGAGTCCCTGGCCGCGTCCCGTCTGAACCCCGCGGACGCGATCGCCAAGGAGTATCTCTCCTTCTATTTGGACTCGGAGGTGTATGGTCTCGACCTGTCGCGGATCCAATCCATCATCGTGGTGCCGGAGCTCACCGAGGTACCTCGCGCGCCGAGCCCGGTTGTGGGCATCTGCAGCGTGCGAGGCGTGTTGGTGACGGTTTTGGATTTGCGTCGAAGGATGCAGGTGAACGAGCGTCCGCTCACCCGCCAAGCTCGCATCTTGCTGACCACCACTCGTGAAGACGAGGCCATTGGGCTGCTCGTCGATGGTGTGAGACATGTCGTCCGCCCCAAGGCGGAACACGTCGAGCTGACGGCGCCAGTGTTCGGCAACGAGCTCACCGAACACGTGATCGGAATTGCGCGCATTCCGGACGAGCCCGTGCACAACGTGAAGCGGGGCATGAGCACTCCGTCCCGCGAGGGTGCCGCCCCTCGGTCCATGAACCGTCGGGTGCACGAGGACGTCATCGTGCTGCTGGGCATCGACACACTTTGCGGCCCGTCGCTGGGGAGGCTTTCGTGAGCGGCTCACGTCGAGGTTCCCCCAACAAGAGCATGGTGGGGTTCACGCTTGCAGGAGGCAAATACGCCGTACCGATCGAAGAGGTGCGCGAGATCATGCACCCGGCGCCGCTCACGAACCTGCCCAAGGCGCCGCGGACCGTCGCTGGCGTCGTCGACCATCGCGGTGAGGTCATCGTCGTCGTCGACTTGCGCACGCACTTCGACCTGCGCGAGCCCCCTCGGCCGAATCGCGAAAAGTGGATCCTGTTGCGGCGCAGTGGCGTGGCTCTGGTCGTCGACAACGTGACCGACGTGTTCGGCTCGTCGAGCGTCGACTATCGTCCAGCCCCGCCGGTGCGTGGTGAAGCACAACGCGGGATCCTGGGGGTGATCACGCGCGATCACGCGGGCGCTCCCGCCGATCAGACGTTGGCTTTCGTCGTCGATCCGCACACGTTCGAGGAGTTGTCCGAGTCGTTGCGAGTCAGCGTGCAGCCGACGGGTCGGGGATGACGATGGAGCTCACGTCTCGCGAAGTGGCGGCGCTGTTCAAGACCCTCGAGGAGTTGGGGGGATTGCAGTTCTCGGACAGCGCCCAGCTGCCGGTACAACGGCGGATCACGGAGCGGGTGACGGCCACGGCTCACGGCTCCTTGTCCAAGTACCTCGAATTCATCGCCAGCCCCATGGGGCAACACGAGTTGGCCGTCGCCCTCGATTCGGTGACCACCGCCGAGACCTACTTCCAGAGGCAACAGTATCAGTTCAACGCGTTCGCGGAAGAAGTGTTGCCGCGCTTGCTCAGGCAGAACGCCTTGCTGCGCAAGCTCACGATCTGGAGCGCGGGCTGCTCGACTGGCGAAGAACCCTACACGCTGGCTACGCTAGTGCTCGAGTGTAAACAGTTGCGCGACTGGAAGGTCCGGGTGTTGGGGAGCGACCTGTCGCTCGCGCGTTTGGCAACGGCGCGCGAGGGCCGCTACGGCAAGTCGAGCTTTCGCGCCGTCGACGAGGATTTCCGCGGCAGATACTTCGTCCCCGGACCGGGTGAGGCAGAATGGTCGATCAAACCCGAAGTGAAACGTCTTTGCCAATTCATGCAGACGAATCTGGCTTTTCCGCACTCCACCTCGGTATTAGGGACGGTGGACGTGGCCTTCTGTCGTAACGTACTGATCTACTTGAGCCCTCGCGCCAGGGAGGTGGCCACCGCTCAACTCGTCGATAGACTAGAGGTGGGGGGTTATCTGTTCCTGGGACACGCCGAGTCGCTGCTCAACACTGCGCTGCCGCTGGCACCGGTGCATCTCAAAGAGGACATCGTGTACTGTCGCAAGGAGGGACGTCCATGACCGCGCCGCTTCGAGTGCTCGTCGTCGACGACTCACCCACCAACCGCCAGCGCATCACGACGATGATCGAGACGTCTGGCGTGGGGCAGGTCGTAGCTCTCGCGCGAGATGGCGCCGAGGCGTTGGCGCGCGTTCAACAGTTTCATCCAGACGCCATCACGCTCGATTTGGAAATGCCGCGCATGGACGGCTTTGCGTTCTTGCGGGTGTTGATGTCGACGTCACCGACGCCCGTCGTGATCGTCTCGAGTCACTCGCAAAAAGAGAACGTGTTCCGCGCGCTCGAGCTCGGCGCGGTCGACTTCGTCCCCAAAAGCGATGTCGGGATCGACGACGACTTTCGTCGTGTGCTCGTCGACAAGCTGTCGGCAGTCAGAGCCGTCCGCACGCCGAGCCTGTCGTTGGTCCCCGACAGTCGTCCGACACGCGTCGACAAGGCACGGGTGCTCGCGCCGCCACGACCGGTGAGACTCGCCGTGGCGATCGGCGCTTCTACAGGTGGCCCGACCGCGTTGACGGAGATTCTGGCCAACCTGCAACCCAACCCGAATTACGGCATCCTGATCGCGCAGCACATGCCGGCCAAGTTCACGCGGACGTTCGCCCAGCGTTTGAACCGATACAGCCTATTCGACGTCCAAGAGGCCACCAACGATCAGGTGTTTGGGCCTGGGATGGCGTTAATTTGCCCAGGTGACTTCTGCATGGAGCTGTACCGGGACGGATCCAGCGCGCTGCGGGTGAGGATAGCGCCCCCCGAGCCGAGCGAACGCTACGTGCCGAGCGTGAGTCGGTTGTTCAAGAGCGCAGCCCGCACCATGGGCACGCGCTGCATCGGTGTGGTGCTGACCGGCATGGGCGACGATGGCTCGGAGGGCGTCCGCGCCATCGATCAGCACGGGGGCGTCGTCATCGCCGAAGAGGAATCGTCGTCGGTGGTTTACGGTATGCCACGTGCTGCCGCGCTGGCGGTCCCGCACTGTCATCAAGCGGCGTTGCCGGCCATGGCGCACCGTATCGCCAGCGTGGTCGAGGAGCTGCTCCCCGACAGCCGGCGCAACGGCTAGCCACCCAGCTGGTCGCCAGGCCAGCGCACGCGAGCGTGACAAAGTGGGGAATGAACCCCCGGTGATGCCGGTTCACCCGCGCATGATGAATCCCTCTCGCTCGAGGTCGCGCAAGCCGGTGATGGCGCTTGCGGGCTTTGTCATCACCCTCCCGCTCGCGTTGGTGTACTGGCCGTCGGCCTGCGCACCCCGGCCGGGCCAGACCGCCGCGTTGCACTCGGAGCCGGAATCGGCCGAAGCGGCGGGAGCGCTGGTGCAGACCTCTCCGTGGCAAGGAGTCTTGCCGCACCCGGCATTTGCGTTGGCGCAAGCCTCCGGCGAAGCTCAGGTGTCGATCGCCGACATCGCCGAGAAGGTGACTCCGAGCGTCGTGAACATCTCGTCGGCGCGTTTGGTCAAGCAGCAACCGATGCCGTTTCCGTTCTTCTTCGGCCCTCCCGACGGCAGCGGCGGTGGCGAGCGTAAGCAGCAAGGGTCGGGATCCGGCGTGATCGTGGCCGCGGACGGCATCGTTCTCACGAACAACCACGTGGTCGAGGAGGCCACCGAAATCCGAGTCACGACCTCCGACAAGCGCGAGTTCGACGCCGAGGTGGTCGGCACCGACGCCAAGAGCGATCTCGCGGTGCTGCGCCTGAAAGGCAAGGTCGAAGGGCTGCGCCCATTGTTGCTCGGTGACAGCGCACGCATGCGCCTGGGCGACGTGGTGCTCGCCATTGGCAACCCATTCGGCGTGGGACAAACCGTGACGATGGGGATCGTCTCGGCCACCGGCCGTGCCGACGTCGGTATCGTCGACTACGAGGACTTCATTCAAACCGATGCAGCGATCAACCCGGGCAACTCGGGTGGAGCGCTGGTGAACATGCGCGGTGAATTGATCGGGATCAACACCGCGATCCTGTCGCGCAGCGGTGGGTATCAGGGTATCGGCTTCGCGATCCCGAGCAAGATGGCCGAGCCGATCATGCAGAGCTTGATCGCGCAGGGGCGTGTTTCGCGCGGCTTTTTGGGCGTCGGCATTCAAGACCTCACGCCCGAGTTGGCCGCCGCCATGGGAGCGCCCGACGTGCGTGGAGTGGTCTTGTCGGAGGTACGTGCGGACAGCGCTGCCGCCAAAGGTGGGTTGAAGCAGGGAGACATCGTGCTCAAAGTGGACGGCACACCGGTAGAGACGTCCGGCCGCCTGCGCAACATGATCGCGGCCAAGGGCGGTAACTCGAAGGCAGCAATCGAAGTCCTGCGCGGCGGCAAGACCCAAGTCGTCGAGATCACGCTCGGCGAACTTCCCGACGAGCCCACGGCGAAACAGGGGCAGGATGCCAAGGCGGTGGGAACCCTCGGCTTGGAGCTGACGGCCCTCAACGACGCGTTGCGTCGACGGTTGGAGCTCGAACCCAACGACCCGGCCAAGGTGGTGATCTCGGACGTGCAGAGCGGTAGCCCCGCAGATGAAGCCGGTTTGAGGCCGGGAGATCTGCTCCTCGAGGTCAACCGCCAGTCGGTCAAGGATGTCGCCAGCGCCCAAAAGCTGATGAAATCCGGAGACAAGGTGTTGGTGCTGGTGCGACGCAACGGCGTCTCGCTGTACAAGGTCATCTCGCGTAAATAGCCACTTCGCCTCGGGCTGGGGGCGCATCCCCTGGCCTCCCCCGGGTGAATGGCTGTGGCCAGCTCCGCCGGGAATTTGACGATGGGTCAAATGGTGGCTACCAACCCTAGGATGACAATCTCCGTGCGGCGCTGGGTCTCTTGGTTCGTTGCGGCCGCCGTGTGGACGGGAGCAATGCCTTTCGCAGCGGCCGCCGGGAGCGGCTCCCCGAAGGTGACGCCTGCCAAGGGAGCCAAGCCGCCGGCTGACCATCGCCGAGGCCGCGCACCCAAAAGTCCTTCGCCGACTCTACCCGTCAACGCCAACCGTGCTTCCGAAGATCTGGGCGCGCGCCGTGGGGTCGCCGGTGCCACGCCGGAGGCGTATCTGGACCGCGCCACCGACCCGGAGCTGAAGGCGCTTCGAGCCGCGGAGAAGGTGTTGTTCCCCGAGTTGCTCGACGGGTTTACGGCGGGCTGGTCGTGGGGCCGCTTGGATCCGACGGTGCAAGACGGTGGCCTGCCGCCGGCCGTCGAAGCCTTGCCCAGCGCCAAGCTGGACGCGGCACGCGACGCCGAGTGGCTCGCGAGCTTGGCGTTGCCCGACTTCCCGGTGAGACTCGACAGACGTGTCGTCGAATACCTGCACTTCTATCGCGACACCGAGAAGGGTCGCGCGATATTGCAGGTTTGGGCCCGCAAAGTCGGTCGCTACACGGCGCCGATGGTGGCCGAACTCGCCAAGGCGGGCTTACCTCGCGATCTGGTATGGTTGAGTTTGATCGAGAGCGGCCACAACCCCACGATTTATTCGGCTGCCGGGGCTGCCGGGATTTGGCAATTCATCCCAGACTCGGCCCGCATGTACGGTCTCACCGTCGACAAGTGGGTCGACGAACGTCTGGATCCGCTCCGTGCGACGCAGGCCGCCGGCAAGTATTTGTCGGACCTGTACCAGCGTTTCGGGAGTTGGGAGCTGGCCATGGCCGCCTACAACATGGGCCACGGCGGCTTGATGCGCTCGGTGGTCAAATACAACACCAACGACTTCTGGAAGCTTTCGACGCTGGAGGCCGCGTTACCCTGGGAGACGGTCCTGTACGTGCCGAAGGTCTTCGCGCTCGCGATCGTGATGAACAACCGACGCGCCTTCGGCATAGGGGACATTCCCTTGGATCCGGCAGTCAGCTTCGAGACGGTATACGTCAAGCCCGGCGTTTCGTTGGAGGATGTGGCTCGCGCTTCCGGGTTGCCGGTCGATTCTTTGCGCACGATGAACCCGCAGTACATCAGCGGCCGCACTCCGCCGGCGGCGCCGTCGGATCCTGCGGGAGTCAAATGGGCGGTGCGCGTGCCGACCGGGACCGGACGCAAGACCACGGCGGCGCTGGCGCAAGCGCCCGTGCGAGACAAGCTCGCCGCCTTCGTGGTCCGGCAAGGTGACACCGTCGATACGGTAGCGCACCGGTGTCGCACCACGGTCGAGCGTCTGAGCGCCATCAACGAGCTCCGCGAAGGGGAACAACTCACGCCGGGAACAGTGCTGATGTATCCGGCGCTCGCCGCGGGACAGGGACTAGCCGAGGATCGCGAGGAGCGGATTGCGGTCCCCGCCAAGGATTTCGCATACCCTGGGCGCAAGCGTGTGTTCTATCGCGTCGCCAACGATGACAGCTTGGAAGGCGTCGCACACGCGCTTGGCGTGAGCGCGCAAGAACTCGCCGTGTGGAACGAGCTCAACGCCGACGCGAAGTTGCTGCCGGGCATGATCGTGCAGGCGTTCGTCCCACAGCCGTCCGCGCTGAGCAGGATTCGCGTCGTCAGTGAGCAACAGGCGGAGTTGATGCGGGTCGGGAGCGTGGAGTTCTTGGAGCACCACGAGGAGTTGCAGGGGCGGAAACGGCTCCTGGTCCGTGCGAACAAGGGCGACACGCTCGCCGCCATAGGCAAGCGTTACGGACTCAGCGCGGGGATGATGGAGCGCATCAATCACATGTCCCGTGCGACGTTGCTCGACGAGGGCCAAGAAGTGATCGTGTATGCCACCAAAAACAAGTCGGCTGGTGACGAAGCCGCTGGCCAAGGCCGACCGCTAGCGCGGATCAACGCACCGCGGCCCGAACTTTTGCCGCGAGCCCAATAAACGAACGGCAGCGAGGGCCGGTCCCATGAGCGTCGGTCGCATTGCCGAGATCACCAAGGTCTTCATCGAAGAAGGCCTGGGCTCCTTGACCGAGGACGCTTCGGTCGAGGGGGCGGTCGAGATCGGGCCCGATGCCGAGAGGGGGAGGCGGTTGCGCAAGGCGTTCGAGCGCCTCGGCCCCACTTTCGTCAAGTTCGGACAACTGCTCGCTACGCGTGTCGATCTCTTCAACGAGGAGTTTCTGGACGAACTGCGCCAGCTCCGCGCCCACGTCCCACCGATTCCGTCGGAGCAGGCGTTGGAGATCGTGGACCGCGAGCTCGGGCGTCCGCACTCCGAGGTGTTTTCCCACTTCGAGCACCAACCCGTGGCCTCCGCTTCGATCGCCCAGGTCCATCGCGCCGTCCTGAGAGATGGTGGCGCGGCGGTCGCGGTCAAGGTGCAGCGACCGAACCTCGCGACCTCGCTCCTGGCCGACCTCGACGTCTTGATTCGACTTTCGCGATCTCTCGACAGGCTCGTCCCCGCTTACCGTCGTAGCCTCGTACACCGGGTGGCCGAGGAATACGCCGCGCGCGCCCGCAACGAGATCGACTTCGTCGTGGAAGCGCAGACGATGGAACGCTTCGGCGTGGTCACGTCAGGGCTCGAGGGGATCCCGTTTCGTGTGCCACGGGTCTACTTCGAGTGGACGACCCCACGCCTGCTCGTCATGCAGTGGCTGCCAGGGACGTTGCTCGACGACGTGAGTGGACCGGAACAACTGGCGGAGCTCGGCTTCCCGCCCGAGGAGTTTGCCGCGGCGTTGCTGCGTTTGCAGCTCAGCATGTCCTACGAACATGGTCTGGTTCACGGCGACACGCACCCCGGCAACTTGATCCTGTGTGACGGCGGGTACATCGGCCTCATCGACTTCGGGCTCCACGGTCACGTTGGGCAAGAGCTGCGAGACAAGATGCTGGAGCTCTTGTTTCACCAAACGTCCGGTCGGATCGAGGAAGCCGTGACCGCGTTCTCCGAGGTGTTTACTCCCGGAAAGGACATCGACCGCCAAGCCTTCGAGCGAGAACTCGAGCAGGTGCTCGCACCCGCTGCTTCCAGCTCCGCCAAAGACCAACGTCTCACTGCGCAGCTCATCGACGGGCTACGAGTTGGAGCACGCTACGAACTACGCGTCCGTTCGGAGCTGTTCCTGGTGCTGCGCAACCTGACGATCGTCGAGGGGATTGTGGTCAAATATGCGCCCGGACTCAACCTCGTCGCCGAAGTGCAGCGGACCTTGAGCGCAATCCTGCAGCGCCGTTTGGCGGCCCAGAAGGTGGGCCAAGATTTCGAGAAGTTTCTCCCATTGTGGCTGCTCACCATGGCGCAGCGCCCGCAGTTCATGGATCGCGTGTTGCGTCTCGAGCGAGTGTTCACCGAATCGAAGAACTTGGGAGATTTCTTGCGTCGGGAGGGTGTGATTGCAGAACGGCCGCAACGTGATCTGCGATTGGCCGAGTGGGTGCTCGCCGCGCTGATCGGTGCGGCGCTGGGCGCGGCGATGATGTGGGCATCGCGCTCCTAAACCCACGGTTCGGCCGTGTTGACCTTAACGCGATTGCCGCCCCAGGTGTGAGGGGCGTTCGAATCGCTACTGGTACGGCAAACCATCAGCCGGTGGGACTGCTACGATGCAGAGTTCGGTTCAACTGAACCGAACTCTGTGGTTGAGTCTGGGCCGCGACGGGTCGCACCCCTTCGTCCGCGCGTGTTGCGTCGCGGGGTGCGCTACGAACGTGCCTTTTCGAAAGTGTTGGTTTTTCGAACTCTTGACCCGGGACACGGCAGTGGGCGAAGAAACCACTCATGTCCAAGTCGTTGACTGCCGTGGTTTTGGCAGGCGGTGCCGGCACCCGCATGAAGAGCAAGAAGAGCAAGATCCTCCACCGTTTGGCTGGACGGGCCTTGCTGCAATACCCAGTCCTTGCTTCGGTGGGCGCGGGAGCGACACGAGTGGTGGTCGTCGCCAGTCCGAGCAACATCGCGGACGTGCGGACGTGCCTCGACGAGATCCGTGAGACGTGTGCGCCAGCTAGCCTCGAAGTCGTCGAGCAACCGGTACCACGAGGGTCGGGCGACGCGGCGAAGTCGGCGCTCCCGGCGTTGACGACGGGGAGCGTCATCGTAGTCAACGGCGACGCCCCGCTGTTGGAGGCAGCTCACCTGCAGGCGTTGGTGGAGGGCACGTTGGCCGCGGGCACTGACCTCGGGATGCTCACGTGTGAACTCGAAAACCCCTTCGGCTACGGGCGCATCTTGCGCGACACTTCGGGTAAAGTGATCGCGGTTCGTGAACAGAAAGATCTAGGCCCCGGCCAAGAGGCGATCCTCGAGGTGAACGCGGGCATCTACTGCGCAAGTGCAGAGTTCTTCAAGGAGCACTTGCCGCAGCTACAGAACGACAACGCTCAGAAGGAATACTACATCACCGACCTGATCGCCGCGGCCGCCAAACGGCGCGGTGCCACCGCGGTTGCCGCGGACCCGGTCGCCCTTCAAGGCGTCAACGACCGCGTCCAATTGCATGCCATGGAGCAGGCGCTGTTCGAGCGTATCACCAATCGCCACCGTCGCGCTGGGGCGACGATCGGCGCTGGCGCGTGTATCGACGATCAGGTGAAGATCGGCGTCGACACCATCATCGCTGCCGGCGTGAGCCTGCGCGGCAAGACGGTGGTCGGAAACGACGTCGTCGTCGATACGGGCTCGGTCCTGACCGACAGCGTCGTCGAGGATGGCGCGCTCATCAAACCGCATTGCGTGATCGACCACAGCACCGTCGGCGCGGGAGCCCAAGTGGGGCCCTTTGCCCACTTACGTCCGCACAGCGAGCTTGGTCCCGAGACCCGCGTGGGGAATTTCGTCGAGATCAAAGCCAGTACTTTGGGTCGCGGCGCAAAGGTCAATCATCTGTCGTACATCGGAGATGGGGAGATCGGTGAAGGCTCGAACATCGGCGCGGGCACCATCTTTTGCAACTACGATGGTTTCTCCAAAGCGAAGACGATCGTCGGGAAGAACGTGTTCGTCGGCAGCGACAGTCAGTTGGTAGCGCCGGTTACCATCGGCGATGGCAGCTTCGTGGGCACGGGCACGACCGTGACGGAAGACGTCCCCGAGCATTCCTTGGTGCTCAGCCGTGGGCGTCAGGTGACGCGCGCCGGCTACGCTCACACGCTGCGCGCCAAGCTGCAGTCGCGCGCCGACGCAAAAAAGCGCAACAAGTGAACGCTCGCCCGAGCGTTCACTCCGCCTTGTTGGGCGGGCGCAACATCTCGAGCGGAATGTCGTGGGCGAGCTGGTCCTTCTTCACTCGCAGGTATTCCGCCGAGTGAGGGTTGGCCGCGACTAGACTCGGCACGCGACCTGCCACCTCGATGCCGAGGGCGCGCAAACTGCTAATTTTCTCCGGGTTGTTCGTGAGCAGACGCACGGACGAGACTCGGAGATACTTCAAAATGGCGGCAGCGACGTCGTACTGGCGAGCGTCGACGGGCAAATGCAGCTTGAGGTTTGCCTGGATGGTGTCGGCCCCGGCGTCTTGGAGCGCGTAGGCTCGGATCTTGTTGACCAGCCCGATGCCGCGCCCTTCCTGGCGCAGGTACAACAAGACCCCGAGGTCGTGCTCCGCTATACTCTCTTGGGCTGCCACGAGTTGCTGGCGGCAATCACACTTGAGCGACCCGAAGACTTCGCTCGTGAGACACTCGGAATGCATGCGTACGGGAACGTTGCTGCGGCCCGCGACCTCACCCCGCACCAGCGCGAGGTGCTCACGACTGAGCTCCGGGTGCACGGAGTCGTCATCCCAACGAAAAACCATCAAGACGAACTCGCCGTTGGGCGTCGGGAGGTTGGACTGCGCGAGAAAGGTCAGTCGTGGGTCAATCGTCGGCTCGATCATGCGGGGCGCTTGTGTAGTGCTGGACCTTGCGAATGGCTACATAGCTCAATGATGGCGCATTCCAAGACGGCCTGCGCGGGACGCTTGGACCCGCCTTTGAGCGCCACGTCCACGTCGCGAAGCACGCAAAACCAGCGTTCCAATTCGGCTCGTGACAAGCGACGCAGCTGCGCCTCCACTTTGCCGACTCGAAACGGCGGAATGTTGGCCGCCCTCGCCGCGTCGGCCGGGCTGGCTCCAGCGCTGCGAGCGGCTTCGAAACCGACCAATTGACGCGTCGACCACAGCAGCACGGACACGATTCCGAGACCTCGGTCTTGCGGGTCGTAGATTTTCGACAGGCTCCCCAAAGCACGGCTGATGTTGCGTTCGGCGACCGCCTCAACGAGCTCCCATACCGTCGAAGGGCGCACGACGGGGATCAGTGTTCCGACCGTTTCTTCCGTGATGACCCCGTTGCCGCCCAGAAACAGGCACAGCCGTTCGACGAGGTCACCGAGTACGGACAGATCGCTGCCCACCACCTCGACGATCAGGTCGACGGCGCCAGGATCGATGGTGCAGCCGCGTGCCTTGGCGGCTTGACCGAGCCAACCCGGCAGGTCGCGTGTCGACAGTGGATCGCAGCTGACCAATCCCCCGAGCTTCTTGGCGACCGTGATCAGTCGGTTCTTCGCGTGCAGCTTGTCTGCGCACAATACGAGCACCGTCGACGGGGCTGGTGCGTCTAGATATCGTTCGAGCACGCTTGCGGACGCGTCGTCTTTGTCCTTCTTGCCCTCCCAGCGGTCGACTTCGGTGACGCAGACATAACGGCGCGCGGACAACATCGGCATCGTTTTGGCGACGGCCACGACCTTGGCCGGGTCTACTTCACCAGCCGTCCATTCGTCCTCGTTCAGGCCTGCTACGCCGCCTTGGGTAGCCATGCTCTTCAGCGCCTCGACGAACTGGCGCCTCAGGAAGCGTTCTTCCCCAACCACCACGTAAACGGGCAAGAACTTGCCGCTCTTGGCTTGGGTGAGCAGGGCTTCCTGAGACATCGATCGCCCACCCATAGTGGAGCGAGCTTGGGGTAGCAAGCGGGGCCGGGGGCTCCCAGCAACTCCCGAGAGTCGGACGCCTCGACGCGCTTCGGCCTACCGACCGGAGAGGCCGAGTTCACGGTGAAGGCGCCTGGTGGTATGCATGACCGATGCCCACGAGCGGTCGTAACCGACGCAGGTTGAAGGTTAATGGCGCGTGCCACGCGCTCGTTGGTGCATTGCTGGCAGGTATCGGCTGCGCGCGACCGCCGCACGTCGCCGATATCGATCCGCCCCACGCAAGGCCATCCGACATGTCTCGAGACCAAAACACCACCACCACAAACTCGGGAGAGTTGATTTTCGGACAGGTCGTCGATGATCGGCACCGCTGGCTCGAAGACGGCAAGGCGCCCGAGGTTACGGCTTGGCTAACCGAACGAGACCGCCGCGCGCGAGCTTCGCTCTCGGCGATTCCGGAGCGCACCGAAATCGGTGAGCGGCTCGCCGAAGTGATGTACGTGAGCAGTTTTGGGATCCCGAGTCGGCGCGGCGGCGCGTTGTTCAGCTCCGTGCGCAAGGCTAGCGACGAGAAGTTCGTGTATTACGTGCGCGAGGGCAACCAGCCGGAGCGCGTGCTCATCGATCCGCACCGCTTGAGCAGCGACGGGAGCTTGCGCGTGTCGGGTGTCGCGCCGTCGCGTGACGGCAAGCTGGTGGGCTACCTGGAGCAGCCGAACAGTGCCGACGAGGCGACGATTCGAATCGCGCGTGTCGACACGGGGGAGCTGCAGGCACGGGATAACATCGCCGGAGTTCGTTACACGTCCATCGGTTGGAATCGAGACTCGACCGGCTTCTATTACACCTGGTTGCCACCGGTGGGAGCGGTCGCAGAAGAGCAACGCCTGGGCCACGCGCAACCCCGTTTTCACCGCCTGGGGTCCGATCCCTCGGAGGACGTGGCGCTGTTTCCGCCCACGGGCGACGCCTCGAAGTTCTCGAGCGCTCACGAGTCTTACGACGGCCAATACACGATCGTATCGGTGCAAACCGGGTGGGACAAGTCCCAAGTGTTCCTTCGTCCCACCGATCACACCCGCGGCGCCTCCGAGCAATCCTACGCGGAGCTCGCTCCGGGCAAGGACGCTTTGTTCTCAGCTACCGTTCATCGTGGTCACCTCTACGTGCACACGAATCTCGACGCGCCGCGGTTTCGGCTGTTCAAGACGAAGGTCGGGGCGCTCGAGCCCGAGCACTGGCAAGAGGTGGTGGCCGAGTCCGAGGGCGTGCTCGAGGGATTCGAAATCGTGGGCGAGCAACTCGCCCTCCAGTACACCCGGAGCGCACACTCACAGCTCGTCCTCACGGATCTCGACGGGAAGAATCGCCGAGAGGTCGCGTTGCCGACGTTGGGGAGCGTGACCGCCATCTCCGGTTTGCCCGACAGTGACGAGGCCTACTTTGCCTTCGGGTCGTTCACGCATCCCACGGAGATCTACCGCCTCGACGTCAAGACCGGCAGCATCGCGCGTTTTGCTGGTGACGATGCCAAGGTCGACGTGTCCCAGTTCCAGGTCGAGCAGGTCTGGTACCCATCGAAAGACGGAACTTCCGTTTCGATGTTTATAGTATCCAAGAAGAACCTCGAGCTGAACGGCAAGAACCCGACGTTGCTGAGCGGTTACGGCGGGTTCTCGGCGTCGATGACCCCGTGGTTCTCGCCGGACCTGTTCGTGTGGCTCGAGCGCGGGGGCGTCTACGCGCTGGCCAATCTACGTGGCGGAGGTGAATATGGCGAGGAGTGGCACCGCGCGGGCATGCGCGAAAATAAGCAAAACGTCTTCGACGACTTCATCGCGGCGGCCGAGTACCTGACCCGCCGCGGGTACACGCAACCGCGTCAGCTCGGGATCCGGGGTGGTTCGAACGGCGGGTTGTTGGTAGGCGCGGCGATGACGCAGCGCCCGGACCTCTTCGGTGCGGTCGTGTGCTCGGTGCCGCTCCTGGACATGGTGCGCTATCACCGTTTCGGCCTCGGACGGGCGTGGATCCCGGAGTACGGCGATCCCGACGTGGAGGCGGAGTTCCGTTGGCTGTACGCCTACTCGCCGTATCACCAAGTGCGCGAGGGCGTGACGTACCCGCCGCTGCTCATGATGTCGGCCGACACCGACGATCGCGTTGACCCAATGCACGCACGCAAATTCGTTGCGCGGCTC
>CBINDO010000140.1:0-19379 GCA_966249405.1 uncultured bacterium
GTCGAGGCGGCGTTGGCAGACAAACGATTCCTGGAGGAGGATTTCAACCGCGTGTTTACCTTCGACAGGCCAGCCACGTCTCACGAACGCCGCCTCGCGGAACGTGTGCGCCCGATCCTCGACGCGGCAGACGTCTTCCTCGACCTCCACCAGACCCAAACGCCAACGGAGCGACCGTTTTGGACGTTCCCTTGGAGCTCAGAACTCGGACACTGGGCGAGGGCGCTACGCGCCGCGCCGGTTGCGTTGACGCGCGCGTCCGGTCAAGCCTTCTCCCACGGCACGTGCTGCCTCGATGAATACGTGCGCAACCGTGCGCGCGTCGGAATCACGGTCGAGATTGGCTTCCGCGGTCAGGACGCTACTCAATCAGCCAACGCACTCTCGACCATGCAGCGCTTGATCGGGCTCGTCGATCGCGTGGCCACGGGGGAAGCCATCGAGGTGTTGTCGACGTTCGAGCCGGCGATCGAGTACTACACGACGGCTCACGTCGTGCCCGCGTCGACGAACGCTCATCGGCTGCGCCCAGGCCTGCACAACTGGACCCACGTGGTCGCCGGTGAGATACTGAGCGCGCCCGGCGGCCCGGAGCTGCTCGCTCCCGAGACGGGATACGTCTTGTTCCCGAAGTACCCTGGCCCCAATGACCCCCCGCCGCCCGAGCTCTACCGCTTGGCGCGCAGGGTCATCGATCCTTCCGAACTGGTGTGACTGCTAGTCCGCGAAACGGCGCGCCCGGTAGCTACTCAAGCGAGCGTTGGTGCGGACACGGCCGGTAAGTTCGAACACGACCTCACCCGCGGGGTTGACCTCCGTAGCCAAGACGCTGGAACCACTTCCCCACCCGATCATGGTGTTGCCGTTGGCCAAGCGTTGAGCGGAGCCTTGGGATTGCGCGAAGATGCCGTCGCGCTCGTAGCTCCAGACGAGCTCGGCGGTCATCGCCTCTTCGTCCAACGCGTATTCGACCACGCGCGAGCGTATCGGGCGATCACCGAGGACTTCGGGCAGACAGTCGCGAGAGTTGTCGAAGATCAAGATGTGACCGTTTTCGAGACGCGAGGGCGTGTGTTGCCCGCAGATACCGTTGAACGGATCGTTGACGAACGTGAAGTCGCTCGCGACCCCGCCGAGGCGCCAGACGACCTCTCCCGTCACGCGGTCGATCTTGTATACCTGGGAAAAGCTGCGTGAAGAGAACAGCCAGTTCCCGTCGTGGTCCATGGTCACCGCGTTGCCATGCGCATAATCTTGCTTCTTGTAGGCGTGCACGCTGTGGTCGTACTGGACGTTGCCCCAGGTGTTCCACTGGAACACGACTTGCGAGTCCGGCGTCACCTCCTGGAAGATGGAATCAATCACGGTCTCGGTGGCGGAGAGGCCGATGCCCGAGAGGTCACGCACGGCAGGTTCGTACGACATGAAGACGAAGTTGCCGTTCGGGAGCATGATGAAGTCGTGGGCGTCGGTATTGACGAGACCCACCGCCGACAAACGTTGCAGTTCACGGAACTCCGAGTCGAGCACGACCTCGTGCGCGCCATCGGCGCGATTCTCGCGGCGGACCGCGTAGGAATAGTGGCCATTCGGGTGCTTCTTGAAGTCGTACACTTGACGCGGTTCTTCGCGGTAGAACAACGGAACGCCGACGTCGTCGAGCTTTACCGCAAACTGACAATCACTGGAGTCGAGGTTCGTGTACAGTGGTTCGTCCGTTGCCCCGGCGTGCGGCTTGTCGACGAACAGCTCGGGGAAGTTCACCGGCAAGTACTCGACGACGTACTCCGCGCTGTTTGGCTCAGTCCCCACGCTGAAAACCAACTGAGAACCGGGAATGACGTCGGCGAGTTCCACCCGTTCTCCAGCAGGTAGCGCGACGCCGTTGACGCTCAAGGACCATTGCCAAGGCGCCGTGACCGTGACGCCCAGAGTAGAGACACCCGGCTCGGCGATGACCGAATAGTGATGCTGGTCTGGGTCGAACGCGGGATAAAGTGCGGTTCGAGTGCCATCGATCGCGAGGGAGCTCAACGAGGGGCCGGCTGAAGCGTCGACGTCCAGGGTGTCCGCGTCACCGGCGTCCACGTCAGGGATAATCCCGGCATCGGGCACGAACGAAGACGGCTGCTCTTGTGTGCTCGGCGCATCGCTTGTCGGTGATTCGGTGGAGTCGGCGTACGTGTCTCCGTCCGGCGTCCCAGCGTCGCTCGGTTCCGACGCCACGTCACTGAAGGCTCGTGTGGTCGTCGAGTCCACCGTGGAACTCGGGTCTTCCGCCGTGCGCTCTGGACTCGCGTCGGCACCGAGGGCAGCTCGAACGTCGATCAGCGGTATGTCCGCGTCGACGTTGGCGGCCTGCACTTCGGCGTCCTGCGAAGGCGCATCTTCGGTGGCTTGTTGGCGCGCGCAACTGGCGTTTACCAGGAGGCCAACGACAATCCAGCGACGACGCCACACGCATGCACGGCTTCGTTGACCAGGCCGCAACCCGAGCCGCCTTTCGTGCGTGAGGGCGTTCGTATCGGTCCTCGTGGGACAAGTTATCGCTGGTAGGGTTGTTTCATTGGCAGAGTTCGGTTCAACTGAACCAAGCTCTGAAGTTAAGCTTCTCATCGTGGGATCGACGGGTGACTAGGCGCATACTTGAGCGAGTTTTGAAGCCCAAGGGGAGTACTACACTTTGACCACAAGCCGGAGCGTCGGCATAACCACTGCGGGTCAATTCGGCGTGAGAGCTGGGCATGCGGCTCGACTTGTTCCGTTCTGAACGAGGTGGGACAATACGAGAGTTCACCACACGGGGAAATGAGGCAGTGCGCCACCGCAATGCGAACCGTGGTGTCCACTCCCGGCAGCAACGTCATGGTGGAGAGCCATCGGGTTCCTCCCGTAGTGGAACGCACCAACAGACTTACATCGCCGCCACGGCGGAGTCTCACCAATGGTGCATGCCGCCCCAAGCCGCACAACGGAGCCCGCGCTGGGACTGCCGTGAGGGCCAATACGACCTCCCGACGGGGCCAATTGCCGCCGGTACGGCCGGACGATGGGTTTAGAGCTTGCCCGGCCCGCCCGTTCTCTGCGATCACCGGGGCATGAAGGTAGGTGTGCTGTTTGGCGGGACGAGCTCGGAACGCGACGTATCGGTCGCTAGTGCGGCGCAGGTGCTCAGGGCGCTTGCAAGTCGAGGCCATACGGTGGTGCCCGTGGACTGCGAACGCGGCAAGCTCACCGCGGCGGAGGCCGAAGAGCTGTTGTCTCACGGCATCTCTGCGGCCCCTCCGGCGCTGGGCGCCACCCGCCGCTACGCCGTCGACCGCATCGCAACCGACGACGAGTTGCGCGCGTTGGACGTGATGTTTTTAGCGCTTCACGGCGGTGAAGGCGAAAACGGCACGGTCCAGGGCCTCCTGGATCTGCTCGGGATCCCCTACACGGGCAGCCCGCTGCGCGGCAGCAGCTTGGCCATCGACAAAGACATCACCAAGCGGCTGGCACGAGCCGCTGGGGTGCCGACGGCAGATTGGTTCATGGCACCCGTCAACCTCGACCGCGCGCTCGAGACCTTGGGGTTGCCTTTGATAGTCAAACCCAACAGCGAGGGCTCGACGGTTGGGCTCACCGTGGTGCGCAGCCGCGAGCAGCTCGCGCCGGCGATCGCAACGGCGCAACGCTACGATCGCGAAGTAATGCTCGAGCGGTTCGTGCCCGGCCGTGAGTTGACCGTGGGCATCCTGGACGGGCAAGCTCTGCCCGTTGGTGAGATATTCCCACTCAAAGCAGATCACTTCGACTACGAAAGTAAGTACCAACCCGGAGGAGCCCGCGAGGAGTTCCCGGCGGATCTGCCGCCCGCGTTAGCCTCTCAACTACAAGGATACGCCCTGCAGACTGCGGCCGCGTTGAAGCTCGAATGTTATTGCCGGGTTGATTTCCGTCTCGATCCCGACGGTCGACCCTGGCTCCTCGAGGTAAACACGTTGCCCGGCATGACGGCAACGAGCCTGCTGCCTCAAGCTGCAAAGGCGAGTGGCGTGGACTTCGCTGCGCTGTGCGAGAAGTTGTGTGAACTCGGCATTCGCCAATCACGACTCCGGCGCGCCGCTGGGAACTAGCCGGAGAGGCACCATGCGTCGGCTCGTTCTTTCTTGCCTGTCGTTGGCGGTCGGATGCGGCGGCAGCCAGGAGCCCGGGACGACGTCGGCAGCGTTGTGCAGGGCCGTGCCCGAAGCATCAGCGCCCGGGACCGGCGGTGCGTCGACCACGCACGTGGCGCCGACCTCGCGCTTGGGCGTCGCGGTCGAAATATCTCGCGCATCGTTCGAAAACGCGTTGCGTCGCGCGGTCCCAGAAGTCGTGGCGGAAGGTCGACACGTGCCGGCAGGTACAGCCGGCCGCACGACGTTCACGATCAAACGCGGTGAACCCCGACTCGACGTGGTGGGTTCGAACCTGAAGGCCAGCGTGGCGCTCGACGGCGAGATCCACCTCTGCAAACCTTTTGGCGGCGTCTGTATCGAATACGGTATGTGCCGCCCGCGGTGGACCGCGGAGGTGGCGGTGCGTTCCCCGTGGGTGCTCGGCGACGAGCCCGACGTAGCGCTCGACGTCGACATCACGAAAGGGTGCGTGCTCTCGCCCGTCAAGGTGGACGTCACTTCGGAACTACGCAAGATAACGGACGCAGAGGTGCGGAAGGTCCGCAAGCAGCTCGACGCAGAGCTCCGCAAGTTCCATCGTTCGCTGGCAAAGCAGCTCAAGCGCGCGGCGTCGAACTCGTTCTCGTCCTCCAACCCTTGCCTCACCTTTCAGGTAGACGAAGTACGGCTCGCGCTCGCGCAGACCCGCGGAGACTACACCGCAAACGTACAAGCCATGGGCCGCATCTCCGTTGCGTGCGACGCCGCCGTCGCGCCGCTTACGGAGCAAACGCGCGTCGTCCTGAGCGAGGAGCTCCAGCCAACGACGGAGCTCCACCTCGATACACGCGTGCCGTTCGCCAACCTGGTGGCGGAGTGGCAGCCTCGCGTCCCACAACATCAGGTGCGCGTCAGCTCCCATCGCGACGCCGCCCGCGGCGAGCTGCTCCTGGTCGAGGTCGCCGGCTGGCAGGGGTGCGCGAGCGGCTGGGTGATGTTTCAGCCGCTCGCGAGCAGTAGCGGCGCTACCCTGCAGGTCGAAGACACCTCCGACCCAAACCTCCCGACCGTGCTGGGCGTTCCCCCGAGCGTAGTCAACGCGGGTTTGGAACAGCCGCGACGCGCAGCACGCCTCGATGCATCGCTCGCACGACCGATCACCGTCGACAGTGAACTGCTCGACAATCCCCTCGAGCTGCGGGTCACGCCGCGCCTCGCCGCCCGCGAGAGCGCCTTCGTTGGACCGGACGCCGTCATCTTGCGGAGCACGCTCGCGGGAGCCGTCGAGGCCAACGTGAGCGAGCCCCGTTGAACGGCGGCCGAGCCGAGCGGGCGCGACCCGTTCGAGTCGCCGCACCGCGCGTTCATCATTGTCTCATGCCAAGTCGGGCAACGTATCCATCGTACCCGACGGATCGCCGAACTCAGTGAGGTCGGTGACGCCCATTGCGTGAGCGATCGAGATCAACATCTGGTTGTTGTCCTGCTGCTGATTGCCGTAGTCGATGACCCGGCCCATCTGGATCTTGCCGCCGGCGCTGCCCGCCAAAACATATGGCATCGTCGTCAACGCGTGTTGGGTGGACTCGCCGATTTCGGTAGCCCAGAGCACCAGGCTGTTGTCGAGCAAGGTGCCTTCACCCTCGTCGTAGGAGTCGAGCTTGGCCAACAAGTACGCGAACTGTTCTTGATACCAAGTCTGGATCGCGTTGTACCCGTCGAAGCCCACGCCGCTGTTGCCGAAGTCGTGAGACAAGGCGTGGTGGTTGCCATCGAAACCCAAAAACTGAAACAGATGCTCGCTTTCCGAGTACGACCACTGGAACGTCGCGATGCGAGTCAGGTTGCAGGCGAAAGCCGCGGCTACGAGATCCATGTGTAGGCGCCCCGCCTCGGCGTATTTGGTATCGTCGAGCAGATCTATGTTGGCCATGGAAGGCGCGGCGCACTCGACGGAGCCACCCGGCGTGGGCTCGGCAGCAGCGGAGAGGCGCGTTTCGATGTCGCGAATCGACTCCATGTGCGCTTCGAGCCGTTGACGATCCGCGGCACCTACGATGCTCTTGACGCGATCGGTCTCGGTCTTCGTCAGGTCGAAAACGCTCTTGCGTTGAGCGCGGAGCCGCTCGAGGGCTGGATCGGCTTCGCCGGGTTCGCCGCCAACGGCATTGCTGAACAACGCCGAGAACACGTCAGCGGGATCCTCACGAGGAGGAACCGGTTGATCGGCACCTTCGTAAGAGATGCGCGCGCGCACCTCCTGGTCGCGGGTGTGCACACCGACGTGCAGGCTGCTCATGAACGTCTGGTCACCGAGAACGCCAGCAAGGTGTTGGTCGATGGATATGCCCGATCCCCAGCCCGACGTCGTGTTGCCGAAGCTCACGAACTCCGTGCCCGACTTGAGGGGGCGCGCGGTGAGCATACCACCGGTACCGCGAGCGTGCTCCGAGCCCACCGTTCCGCCCAGCGCGCCGTTCTGGAGCGCGTCGTTGAGGCGGATGCCTTTGAGCCACGTGAGCTTGGCCTTGTGCGGCTCGAGCGCCGTCGTGAACGTGTTGAGTTGGTAATTTGCTCCGGTGCCCGTCGGCCAAAACATGCTGGACCGAGCGCCGTTCGGGTAGGACATCGCCAAGAACCGCGGCGCGACCGTCTGCCCGACGGCCCGCGTGGCCTCGAGCAGCGGAAAGACGGCAGTCGCTGCCAAACCTCCGCGCAGTAGATTGCGGCGAGTGAAACGCAGCGGCCTCATTGGGTCACCTCCACGTCGGGACGATAGATGAATGCATCGGTCTGAGTCATAGCAACAACCAATTCCACGAGGTCACCACCGGACGTAGCGAACTGAGACTGTAGAGTAGAGAGCGAACATTCGTCGCCAGGCGCTTCGTTGCGGCCCGCAGCATAACGGAACCACTGCGTCGCCACGCAGCTTTGAACGACCGAGCTGCCCGCCAACTTGGTGCCCAACTCGCGTACACCCGTGAAGTCACCCTGGAGCGAATCGGTACCGCCCTGAATGACGCCGCTCACGTCGATGTCGCGGCCGTTCTCTTGGAGCCGGAAGCTGCCGACGGCATCGAAGTGCTCGAAGGCAAACCCGATCGGATCCATCAGCACGTGACACTCGGCGCAGGAGCTTCCCGCGGCGAAGTGTGCGGAGAAGCGCTCTCTCGCCGTCGCGCCGGCTTCGACCTCGGGCGGAGTGATGTCCGCGTCGGGCGGAGGCGGAGGAGGCGGTTGGCACATCAGCTTGGTGCGCACGAACTTGCCGCGCAGCACGGGTGAGGTCTGATCGGGGTGAGCTTGCACCGCCAAGAAGCTGGCCTGCGTGAGCACACCCGCGCGGTCCTGCTCCGCCGGCAGAGTCACCGCGACTGGCTCGGCCGAGTTCACGTCGGCCACTCCATAAAGCGGGGCCGTGTCTTTGGTGACGAAGGCCTCGGCCGAGGTGAACATCGTCGTGAGCTTGCGGTCGCCCTCCCAGAGCAGGTAGCTCATGAACGCCGGGAGCTCTGCGGCCAAGGCCGATTGCACCTCTCTGGTGTAGGCAGGAAACAGGTTCTGGTTCTTCTGGGTGGTGCCGATCTTGCCGGTGCCCAACCACTGCTCGTAGAAGTTGACGACGCCGCGTTTGGCCTTGTCGTCTGCGAGCATCAGACGCGCGCGCTCCGCGATTTGCTCTTTGGTGGCGAGCTGACCAGCGGCGGCAGCATCGAGCAGCGCGGTATCCGGGACGGAGGCCCAAATCAGGAACGAGAGCCGCGAAGCCAGCTCGTAGGGGCTGACCGGAACCACCGTACTGCCGCTGACCGGCGTCGCTGGTGTCGCTTCGACACGATAGAGGAAAAAGGGCGACTGCAAGATTGCCCGCAACATCACTTCGATGCCCTCGGCATAACTGCCGCCATCGCGACCAAAGCCATACGCCTGGAGCAGCGCGGCTTCGTCTTCGGTGGTGATGTCGCGACGGAAGGCGCGGCGCCCAAACGTCTTGGCAAAGCTGCGCGCGCACTCGAGTTCCCCCGCCTCGTCGCTCGCGCTGCAAGGAGCCAGGGTCGTAACGTTGGCGACGGCTGCCTTGGCGATTTCTTCGGAGGCCAAAACGAACTTCTCTGCGTGCAACGACGAAACGTTCAACACCGAGGTGTTGTTGTCATAGCCGTCGGTCACACCGTCCAAGGGGATTTGCGTCGTGGGGTTAACCCCCAAAAGATCGAACACCGCGTTTTTGTATTCGAACGAGGTGAGACGGCGCATCAGGGTGCCGGGCGCCTTCGGGACACTGCAGTCTGCGTTACCGACATCAATCGTCGTCGCGGGCGGCGCGGTCGTGGTGTTGCCCGGCGTAACCGGCGTTGGGTTTACGACTCCCCCGGTCTCGCCAGGCATCGTCGACCCACCGGGCGGCGTTGCGGTACCGGGTGTGCCCGGCGTGGTGGTCCCGGGAACCACTCCAGGCGCGTCCGGGGTCCCGCTGGCGGGGTTGGTCGGGGCGCCTTCCTCGCCCGAACAACCCGCAGTCAACCCAGTTGCGGTAGCGACGAGCAGCGCAAGAGCCCAGCTTCCTGACGGACGCCGTGTGCGACGCAGTCTGGTTGGCAACGATGCGGTGTGTGGGTGCATGAAACAGTTCCTTCTCGAGGGCGGCCGAGCCAACGGCCAGCTCGCCTCGGTTCTGACGGCAGGGCGTGGCGAGTCTAGGTTTCGCCTCCCTGCTGGTCAACCGAGCGGACCGCAGCCAGGCGCGTCATTTCAGGTACTTGGTTCACGTTTCTGAGGAAACCAACTCGATTGCCCCGACCCGTTCGGAATCTCCGCTTGATGCTACAGTCCCGACCGAGCTATCCACCAGGACTGGCTCTCGAACGGAGGGTGGCAAGTGTGCGCAGCCGCGCTGCCCCAAAGAGGACACGTCTCTTGCCGCCTGACGCAGCGCTTCAATTTCAGTGATCTGCAGATTAGGGATGCACACATGATCGACACTTCCCCCGCGGTCCGCTGCATCGGGCTCGTGAAGCGCTACCCGGAGGTGATCGCCGTCAACCAGTTGGATCTGACGATCCAGCGCGGTGAATGTTTCGGTCTGTTGGGTCCGAACGGTGCTGGCAAGACCACGACCATCGAAATTCTGGAAGGTTTGACCGAGCCCGACGCTGGCAGCGTGGAGGTGCTCGGCATGACGTGGAAGAGCCACGCACGTGAGCTCCGTGAGCGCATCGGCGTTCAGCTCCAAGACACACAGCTTGGAGACAAACTCACGGTGCTCGAGGTGTTGACGTTGTTCCGCAGCCTCTACCGCGAAGGCAAGGACCCGGAAGACTTGCTGGACTGGTTCTCCTTGCGTCCAAAAGCCAACACGCGTTACCACAAGTTGTCGGGCGGCCAGAAGCAACGCGTCGTGTTGGCCTGCGCAATGGTTTGTAACCCGGAGTTGCTGTTTCTCGACGAGCCCACGACGGGACTCGACCCCCAGGCGCGGCTCGCCGTCTGGAACGTCGTTCAACGTTACAAGGCCGAAGGCGGGACGGTGCTCTTGACGACGCACTACATGGAAGAAGCAGCGCGGTTGTGCGACCGTTTGGCGATCGTGGACGAAGGCAAGCTCATTGCGCTGGGTACACCCGAGGAATTGACGAGTAGCTTGGGCTCCGCCCAAGTGCTGGAAGTCAAACTCGATGCTCCGGATCGGCCCAACGCCGAGCCTCCCACCGAACTCGGGTTCAGACAACGCGGAGAGTGGTGGGTCAAGAGTATCGACATCGGTCAGTCCGAGCTTGGCCCGGCCATCGCACATCTACTGGCCGGGCTAACCTCTTCGGGTTTACAGGTGATCGCGCTGCGCACCCATCAACCCACCCTGGACGACGTATTTCTGGCACGAACTGGAAAGGCCCTGCGCGATGCGTGACACCGAGTCCATGACCGAAGAAACGCCGCCGCACCCCTCGCCACGACGTCCGAAAGTCTGGTACGACCGGAGCCCGCTGGCGCAACTCACGCTCGCTCGCCTGCGCGAATTCTTGCGTGAACCCGGAGCACTGTTCTGGGTATTCGGCTTCCCAATCCTGATGGTAGTGGCTCTCGGGCTGGCCTTTCGCAACGGTCCACCGCCGCTACCCCGCTTGGGTTTGGTCGAGCCGCTCCCGAGCTGGGTGCACGACGCCCTACCCCCCTCCCAATTCGCGCTCGAGACGTTGACACCCAGTGAGGTTGAACGCTGTCTGTCGAAAACGCGCTGCGACTTGGTGTTGGTCGCGAAATCCGCCTCTGCAACCGACGCACGCGACTTGACGCTGCACTTCGATCCGCAACGCCCTGAAGCCACCGTGGCGAAACTGGCGGTCGAGCGTTCGTTCACCCGGAGCCGCTTCCCCGATGCCACCTTGGCCCTCGAAGAGGCGCCCGTCGAAGCGCGCGGGCGTCGCTACGTGGACTTCCTGCTTCCGGGCATGATCGGCCTGAACTTGATGGGCAGCAGCATGTGGGGCATCGGCTATTCGATCGTGGTCGCACGCAAGCGCAACCTTTTGCGTCGGTATGCCGCGTCGCCGATGCGACGTTCGCACTTTCTGGGAGCTTACGCGCTATCGCGCCTCGTCTTCTTGGTGCTGGAGCTCGCGGCGCTGCTCGTGTTCGGCGGTATGGCGTTCGACGTGACGGTGCAGGGTTCGATCTTGGCGTTCGTCTTCGTTTCGTTGTTGGGGTCGGCGTCGTTTGCCGGCATCAGCTTGTTGGTTGGCGCGCGTATCTCGTCGATCGAGGTCGCCAACGGTTGGCTCAACTTCATCATGTTGCCGATGTGGCTGCTGTCCGGCTCCTTCTTCAGCTATGAGCGTTTCCCCGAGGTCGCTCACCCGCTGCTTCAAGCGCTGCCACTCACCGCCCTCAACGACGCGTTACGCGCGATCACGAATGAAGCCGCGCCACTGTACACCTTGTGGCCGCAAATGACGGTACTCGGCGCCTGGGGGCTCGTGTGCTTCGTGCTTTCGATCCGCTGGTTCCGCTGGCAGTAACCAGCGGCGGTGGTTTGCCCGAGAGTCAACCCCGCGTCGCGAGTTCGGCTCGTTGCCACGCCGTACTCAACCGTGAGACAGCGGACGCCATCTCGTCGATGGTCGCGGACGCAAAACCGAGGCGCACGTAGCTGTCCGCCAACGGACGGCGCGAGAACGGCGCGCCCCGTTGGAACTCGACGCCGAGTCTTCGCGCCTGCTCGAGCCACGCCGTCGCCGACGGCCCCCCTTTACAACGCAGCCACAACGCCATCCCGCCAGTTGGCACCGAGAACTCGAGGCGCTCACCGAAGGTTCGTTGCAATGCAGCGACGCAGTGGTCGCGGCGCTGTTGATAAATCAAGCGCGTCTTGCGGATGTGGCGAGAGACCTCGCCGTCTTCGAGCAGTTCAGCGAGCGCAGCTTCGGTAGCCGAGTCCCCTTGACGGTCGATGTAAAGACGCAAGTTGACGGCGCGTTCGAGGACCGGCTCGGGTGCCGCCAAAAAGCCGAGGCGAAAACCCGGAGCCAACACCTTCGAGAAGGTGCCCACGTAGGCGATGGAATTTTCGGGGAACATGCTGGCCAACGGCAATGTCGGCCGTCCGTCGTAGTGAAACTCGTGATCGTAGTCGTCTTCGATCACGACGAAGCCGAACTGGGCCGCCAAATTGACGAGCGTCATACGCCGTCCAGGAGCCAATGAAACCGTGGTTGGATACTGGTGATGCGGCGTCAGATAAACGGCGCGGACCGGCCGACGCTTGCGCCGCTGCTGCTCGCAAATTCGCGCGAGCCGTTCGGTGTCGAGCCCGCTGGCATCGATCGGGCACGGTACCAGGGTGGCGCCAGTACATCGCAACGCCTGCCAGGCGGGGGGATAACCCAGACCTTCGACGACCACCACGTCGCGCGGCTGGAGCATGGCTGCTGCCGCAAGATAGATCCCCATTTGGCTGCCCCGAGTGATCAGCAGACGCTCCGGCTCGACCGCGACCCCGCGTGTGGTACGCAGCAGCTTGCACAACTCCGTTCGCAACGCGAGACTGCCGTAGGGGCTACCGTACCCCAGCAGCCGCGGTGCGTTCCGCAAGGAGCGCCGATAAGCGCGCGCGATTGCCGTGCTGGGCAACAACCGCAGATCCGTCGCGCCACCGAAAAGCTGCAAACACTTCGACGGCGACTGGTCGTCGCTCAATCCCAAGAGTTCCGCCTTGGGTAGCGGAAAGGGAAACGGTGAAACCTGCTTCGGCGGGTGAGGTGCGACGTGTTCGTCGGGGATGGAGGCCGAGACGTAGGTGCCACGTGCGCTCCGCATCTCGAGCCAGCCCTCACTCGACAGTTCCTCGAAAGCCTTGAGCACCGTGTTTCGGTGTAAACCCAGCTGCTCTGCCAAACTCCGGCTGCCCGGCAATCGAGTACCCGCCGGCAACTTGCCGCTGCGGATGTGGTCGGCGAGCGCGCGGCTGAGCTGCAAGTAAGTCGGCAATCCCCCGTCGAACTTCCGGTCGAAACCGAACGGAAGCTCCCACTCTCGAGTTTTGCGGCGGTGCGCCCCACGGCTTTGCGAAGTGCTCATCGACTCACTTTAATCCACGGCGTCGGGCTCGCACAAACTGGTCTGTGACAAATTCGTAGACTGGATCTTTTCTACGGACCACATCTGAAACACACTGGGCCCATGACGACGCCGAACGACGGCTTTTCACCCGGGCCACTCACGCAACCGCGATACCGCGCGCGTAGCGTGGTCGACGCGCAGTCGATAACCGAGATCATAGATGGCAGCCTCGTCGCTCACGTGGCCTACGTCGGCAAGAGCGGCGTCCCGCAATGCCTACCCATGGCGTTCGGGCGCATCGAAGCGACGTTGTATCTGCACGGCGCCGTCGCGAACGCACACTTGGCGGCGCTCGTCGGCGGCCGTTGTTCGGTGACGTTTACGCTGCTCGATGGCCTCGTGATGGCGCGCTCGGCGTACCATCACTCGATGAACTACCGCTGCGCCGTGGCGATCGGCACTGCGCGCCTAGTGACCGACCCCGACGAAAAGGTCGCGGCCTTGACGGCGGTGCTCGACCACGCGTGTCCTGGTCGCAGCAAGGAGTGTATCGGGATGACCGATGCCGAGCTCAGAGGCACGAAGGTCGTCGCCATCGAGGTCACCGAGGCTGTCGCCAAACGCCGCTCGGGGCCGCCGCTGGACGAAGCCGTCGACATCGACGGTGACGAGGTGTTCGCCGGTGTGATCGATCTCGAGCTGCGCGCCACCGCGGTGAGACGCGACCCGAGCATGAAACGCGACCACAGGGTACCTAACGCCGTCGCCGACTTCGCGACACGCCACGGCGGCTCGCCGATTCACGAAATGCGGAACGGTGACCTGCTCTTCAGCTCGGACCCGAGCCGCATCGATCACGCTTGGCTGCACGCGGCGCTGAGCAACGAGTCGTATTGGGCGAAGGGGATCAGCGAAACGCGCCTGCGCGCGAGCTTGCAGCGCTCGCTCGTGTTCGGAGTTTACGCGACGGGGCGGCAAGTAGCGTTCTGCCGCGTCCTCACCGACAGCGCGCGCATCGGCTACATCGGCGACGTATTCGTCGAGCAGGCGCGGCGCGGGCAAGGTCTCGGCAAGACGCTGGTGGAGTTCGTCCTCGAGCACCCGTTGGTGCGGTCGTGCGAACGGTTGATCTTGGCCACACGCGACGCCCAAAGCCTGTACGCAAGGTTCGGTTTCGAACCGCCAGTCCACACGTACATGGTGCGACGCCAAACTCCAGCGTGAAGCGGCCCTCGATTGGCCTACCATCCAACGTTGGAGCTCTGCTGCTGCGGCTCCGAAAGGCGCGTCTCGAGCCATGCTTCAGCTTCGACTTTGGTGGCAAACACGCGGTGCGGAGCTGGTGGCTCGACGAGCCAATGTAAAGCGGTGATGACTCCTCGTTTGAAGTTGGACTCGGCGACGTAGGCGATGCCCTTCAAATACAGTCGGGTGATGGGCAGGCCGTCTCGGATGTGGTCGGATTGCAGCTTTCTCTGACGAGCCGAAAAGCTCAATGCATGCGTGGCGTCCACCAGAAGAACGTAAGGCAAACGCCGCTGTCGATAGGTACCGAGCTGCTTCAAGTACGCGATCAGATCTTCGTCGCGCGGGCTCGGTGGCAACGTCACGACCAAAAGCGGCCAGCGCGAGTCATCCAGCCAATACTTGGGACTCGTAGTCGCCGTTTCACCCGGTGCGCCACTCGACTGATCCCGAACCATCTGCTCCCGTTGCTGAACGGCTGCTCACGAACATCGTTCAGTCGTCGCGATGACGAATTCACCATCTTGCGTGCGCCGGGCGGCTCGCCACTCCGATTCACCATCTTGCGGGCGCCGGGTGCCTCGCCACTCCGAAAGTAGTCCCCTTGCTCACATTCATCCGGCTCGTTTTTGGCCGCCCCTGAGTCGCGAGGTGCCTGGGCGGGTTCGCGGACCTCACGTCTCCGCAGCCCGAACGCTCTAACCTGTTACGCGGCCGGTCGAAAGCGCGCGTGCCCAATCTAGACGCCCTCGCTGGGTCGCCAGGTTAACCATCCGCGTATGGTCGTAAGGGACGGTCAACAATGTCGCCTCCCAGCGCCCGCGCTTGCGCTCGACGATGGCGTACCGGGCGTCGGGCGATCCGGTGTTCACCGCATGTGGATAGGGATGAACGTCCTCGTAGGCAGGCAACCCAACGCTCCCCGGATTGACGATGAGCGAGCCGGCGACGTCGCGGAAGATGCGGGGGACGTGAGTGTGCCCGCACAACACCAGGGGAGCAGCCACATCACCCAGACGTGTCTGCACCTCGCGTGAGGAGGCGGCACGAATCCCGGTGGGCTCCACGGTTTCGAGCAAGTATTCGTGATCCGAACGTGGGCTGCCGTGGCACGCGAAGACGTCGACGTCGAGCCACGCGGTCGGCGAAAGCCGAGCCAACCAATCGCGTTCACGTGCGCCGAGCAGCGCAAACGCGCATGCGTCGGAGGCGTTGTGGTGCTCGGGCGGCTGAGTGAGGAGTTGCCGCTCATGGTTACCGGCGAGATGACGCCAGTCCCGGTCCATCAAGTAGTGCGCGGTTTCGAGCGGCAGGAGCGGCCCTGAAACGCAATCGCCCAAGTTGACCACCCCGTCCACCCCGCGACGAGTGGCATCCTCGACCACCGCTTTGAGTGCCGGCAGGTTACCGTGAATGTCCGAAACGATCGCAAGACGCATGATCACCGTGACGCGCGGTTCCTTCGAACCTCGCGCTCCTGTTGGGCGAGGTTCCCACGCCTCGTGCCACTCGTGTGCGAGTACCGCTCGTGGCACGCATTTTGCTCAGTCTGTTCTACGTCCGGCTTTGCCTCAAAAGCCCTTGGTGACCCAAAACCCTCAGAAACTGACCCAAAAGTCGTTGGGCGAGCGGGTTCTGACCAGACATCAACTAACGGCACCTCGCTAGCGTTGAGCTACTCCGTCAGCAGGCCCTTGATGCCCATGTCGATCTCTCGCGATCCGTTCGTCGACAACGGCAAGGCATCAAGCGGAAAGTTGACCTGAATCTCGGGATCCGCGTAGCTCTGAAGCTCGAAGGTGACCTTGGACTCATACAGCTCTGCGACCTCGTCCACGGCTTTCACGATCAACGCGGAAACCTCGTGGGGTTCGCTCAGTTCTTGGGTGGCATCGGACGCTTCCTTGGCGACCTTCATCTGGACGAGTTCGAGTTCCAGTTCCGCCTTACGGACGTTGAGTTCTTCCTGCCGAAGTTGCGTGGCGAGAAGCTTGGTCTTCAAATCTTCCTGTTCGACTTTGGCCTGCTCCTGTTTGATCTTCGCGACTTCCTGCTCAGCCTTCGCTTGCTCTTGCTTCAGCCGAGCTTTCTCGCTGCCCAGAGTCAGGAGCGTTCCCACGAACGACAGCACCTTGGGTACCCCAGCTATGACCCCAATCGCGACTCCGAGCTCAACCAGAACCGAACCTGGTTCGACTAGGGTCACTTTGAGGGGGGCGCCGAAAACGAGCTGGACGGGCCGCTCAAACGCCAAGAACAGGCTTTCGAATCTCTTGCCCAGTTTGCTGGGGTCGTTGTCCTCCGAGGGCAGATGCACGGTGACATAGCCCCCTGGTGCGTCGGGCAACTGAGCGAACAGGAACGACAGCACAGCGCGTCCCTGATCGGAAAGGCGTTGGAGGGAGGTTTGGAGCCTGACTTGTGTCTCGCCATCAACCATCAAGGACTGAGCACTGAAGACGGGTTCCGCTAGTATCTTCGAAGTCACCTCGTCGAGACTTGGGACCTTGACGAGTCTGGACAAGGACTGGCGAACATCAGTGCGATTGGTGAACTCAGCCGAGCCCCCATAAGTCCGAAACTGAGGGGTTAGGTGGGGTAGTTCTTGTTCAAGTATCAGGCGAACATCTCTAAGCCGCATGCTCATCAGACTAGAGCGTGGGGTTCAGACGTTCAACGAGGGTTTCTCGGTCTTCGGGGCTTGTGCTCACCTTGTCAGGGTGCTCCCTGTGGCGGCCATCTCCGTTACCGAAAAACTTACTATTCGTGCCCGCTGGGTTGATCGCCTACGCTTCTGGGGATGTTGAATTCCGCGGATTTTCGAGACGACCTTGTAAGCCTCATGGGGTCCGACGCAGGCAAAGTCACTGTCACGGTGGAGGAGGGCCAACTCCAGCCAGGTCAAACAGCGGCAGTTTGGTTTTCTAACAACCAGCTCGCCAAGCTTCGCCGAGTATGTGTGGTTGCCCGGGGGCCTCGAATAGAGGACATCGTTTTGATGTTCGACTATGGGCCCACAACGCTTGTGGGCAGTACGTATGACACGAAAACTTCGAAGCACCAGAGCCTGAAGGGATTGGTCAAGTTTCTGCAGGTTTACCTACTTGAGGACTGAGTGGTTCCTGAGTGCTTCGGAACGCTGACTCAGCCTGTCGGAGTTTCGCACTGGCTAGACGGAACTCTTCAGTTCGGGGGTCGTCCGTGGCGACCGGTCTGGACATTGGGCCGTACAGTGTCTCGTAGCGGTGGTACGCTGCGAGGTACTCGTCCAAGCACTGGGAAAGGTCGCGACGAGCCGTTTCGGATGATGCGTCTGTGTTCATATAGGACAAGACAAACAAGTGATTTGTGGCGATCGAGGCTCGGACTCAGTCGCCGACAACGTGCTTCACCCATTCGGTGAACTTCATCAGCCTTGGCCGTCTGCCGGGGCAGGCTTCGATGATCGTCCTAAACGCCTTGTCGTCGGTAACCAAGATGTCTGCATGGGTAGCAGCGGCGTAGTGGAGGCCATCAGAGAAGTCGTTGCGGTCGATCTTGCAGCCCTCCTTCATGTTCAGGAGGCAGATCCTCGTGGTTTCGTAGGATGTTCTGGCGAATAAGCTCGGTACCTTCACAGGGTCCGGCCAGTTGCGTTTTTTTGCGGGTAGGCCCAGAACCTTTCGCAGCGCGCCCATCTCTTCACGGGCCCGACTAACAACCAGTGCTTCGAGTTTTCCTTCAGCGATGAGTGTGGAGAACACCTCCGTCAGCTTCTCCTGGCCTCCAAGGGTACGCAGCATACCCTGTCTGGACTTGAGCTCCGCGGCCTCGAACATCTTCAAGTCGCGTTCAAGTGCGGCGGCTGCTTCGCCAACCAGCTGCTTGTCGGACATAGCATCACGCAAGACTTGAAGGGATTCCGCGTTCGTCAAACAGAGCCCATTCTCGTCGTCTCCCCCAAACAGTGACGAGACCTCGTACCGGGCCCGTTCCCCTAGGGGCCTGAGCATCATGCGGCGGGGTAAGCTGCAAATGAACTCCACCTCACGCTTGCGTCCGTTCTCATGCAGCCGCGACAGTTCATCGAGCAAGATGAGGTCGACCACGATGGTGGGTGCCCCCACCGCCAGTTGTGAATGGAGTCGTCGCCGCAACCTGAGCTTAGTCCGGTCGGGAACATCTCGGCTCCTCCACAGGTTACTGAGGGCGTTCTTGTCGAGGTAGACGCGTTCGGAGGTTGGTAAGTCCACGGTGACCTTGTACACCGCGTCGGTCCTGTTTAGATTAGGTGCATCATCAATTCGAGATGATGACGCATTGAGAACCTCTTCAGGGTCGCAAGATTGGTGGCGTTTTTCGAGGTGAATATTTGCCGAAAGTCGCCCAGACCACGTGTGCTAAGAAACAGATTGGGCTGCAGTTGTATCGCGGCAAACAGCGCATCGATGGCTTCTAACTGCTTACCGTTGGGGTTAGCTTGGGTCTGGTTACTGGTGGAGAGGAAGTGCCAACACTCTAACGTTCGAGCGCCGGTGTCACGGGTAACATGAATTGCCACGGCATACGGACTCCAACCCTTCTCCGAGTACGTCTTACCGGCTGTGAGGTAATCTCCGAAGCCTTGGAACCCCTGAGCAGTATGGGTGAACGGCAAATCCCCAAAGCTAGAATGGGAGGGGTAGTCAGCGTTTCGCTCTTGCGCCTCGAAGACGTCTTTGAGTTTGACACGAAACCCCCCTTGGACTCCGTTAACATATTGCGCCTCATCGCATTCAAATATGTGGCATACATGCTGCATGACTGGCGCCACGATCGCAGTAACCACACTCGCCGTAAGATGCGAGCTTCGATGAATAATTGCCAGGCTTGAGCTTGGATAGCTTTGTACGAACTGTGCGAGTTGGGCTCGTGTCGTGTTGCCGCTGACAATAAACCCGGGGACTGATTGGGTAGCCGAGACCAGCGGTCGGATGATTCCGACCTGACCAATAAGCGCGCCCACAGTAGGATTTTCTACGACGATACTTGTCAACCCGTTGCTTTGAAACTGAGTCAACATCCCCTGCAGTCTGTTTACCTGAGACTTGACAGGCTCGAAGATCGGGACGACTCGACCGTGTTTGGCGAGTTCACTTAGCTCCGATGATACCGCTAAGAGCTCAGATTCCCTGGCTCGAAAGTACGGGAAGTAATATGGTTCGCTCGACAATTGTCCTCCACTCCAGGACCGATCGTTTCAAGCACTGACCTAGAGTGCTTGTGCCTGCCAGCGAGATCGGTGAGGAGAGAAACGTACCAGTGAGGCTTTCGGGCAGCCAACTCTTGAGGGCTGCGCGGGACGTCGTCAGAGGGCCCCTCTTCTTGAGCTGGAACAACATTTCAGCGTGAGCTTCGGCAGGGGCAAGGCTGTTGAACGTTCTCCTACAAAGGCCGAACAACTCACTATTGGGA
>CBINDO010000141.1:0-19242 GCA_966249405.1 uncultured bacterium
TGGGCATGTTGATCATCGAATACAGCGTCATGAGCAGCGTAATCGTGATCCCGGCGTAGGCGATCAGCGCGCCGCGGCTCCACCCCTCCGGCGTGGTATAAGCTAACACCATCACCACCCCCCACCGCACGGAGGTCCACAGAATCCACGGCCTGAACTTACCCCAACGCGTGTTGGTGCGGTCCGCGAGCACGCCCATGACTGGGTCGAAGACCGCGTCCCACAGCCGCGGCCACAACAAGATCGCCGCCGCCGCCCCCGCACTCAACCCGAACACGTCGGTATAGAAGTTGAGCTGGTAGAGGATCATCGACATGAACACGAAGTTCGCGGCGGCGTCCCCTGCGCCATAGCCAGCTTTTTCGAAGAGAGTTAAGCGAGGAGAGTTGCTCATCAGCCTCTGGTTCTACCGATTTCGTAGACCAAAGGGAATCGTTTCCAGGTCGATTAACTTGCTGGGTGACTCAGGGGGCGGTAGCCGTGCCGAGGACGCTTTGGAGCGCCGTTTTCGCCGTGAGGTCACGATTAAATAGAAGCGGATAGTTGGTGCGTCCCTGAACTGGCCAGTTGTTGAGCCAGGACTGGCCGTCCGAGACCCCCCAGAAGGTGACGGCGTCGATGATGTCCGCGTGAGCCACGAGGGCGCCAAACAGCGCGGCCCACCGCGCCGCGAGCTTCGCGTCGACGGTCTGGGGTAGACACGCCTGGTACGGGTCGTAGGTCGCGTCGTAGTTGGCGATCATGTCTAGGTCGGCGCCCTGGATCCCCTGAGCGTTCGGCAACACGTCCACGTCGAGCTCGGTGATCAAGACCGAGACGCCCAGCTGCCGAAAGTCGGCGAGCATTTGGTCGAGCTGCGAAACCCCTGGGTAGGTCATGTTGTAGTGACCTTGTTCACCCACAGCATCTATGCGGATGCCGCGACTCTTGAGCTCCTGGATCATCGCGACGGCACCGGCGCGCTTCGACGCCGAAGCCAAGCTGTAGTCGTTGTAGACGAGCTTGGAGTCGGGCAGCAACGTATCGGCGAGCTGGAACACGGTGGCGATGTAGTCGTCACCCAAGATCCGACGCCACGGCGTGTCACGCAACGAGCCATCGTCGTTGAAGGCTTCGTTCACTACGTCCCAGTATTGGATGCGACCACCATACCGTCCGCCAACGGTCGTCATGTGGTCGGTCAGGCGCGCGAGCAACTCGTCCTTCGATACGTCGTCGCCCGCCTCGTCTTGGAAGACCCACTCGGGCACTTGCTGGTGCCAAACCATCACGTGGCCGTAAACGGTCATGCCGCGTTCCTCGCCGAACGCGACGTAGTCGTCCGCGGCTTGGAACCGGTATTCCCCGGGGTTTGGCTGGATCGAGCTCCACTTCAAGAGGTTTTCCGGCGACAGGTGGTTGAACTGTTGCGAGATTAATTCAACGCTCGCGGCATCTTCGAAGGTGAACGGCGAGACGGCGACTCCGACACGAAAATGCGGTTCGAAAGCCGATTGCAGGCTTTGTACCTGATCTTCCGGCATCGGGACCGCACACGGCGGCGGCTCGGTATTCGGCTGGACCACCGGCGGTGGCGGCGGCACGGCTGGCCGCGCGTCCTCTTCGGGAGGTCCCCCACATCCGTGCAGCAATACCGCAGCTCCGAGTGCAGCGAGTCGCCCGCCTCGAACCTTTGGGCAAGGAACGCCAAACATGTGAGGCCAAGTAAATGCCGCCCCCCCGACCGTCAAGGACGCAACCACATTTGAGGGTTGGGCTCTCCGCATTTCCTGGTAAGACGAGCCGTCGTCACAATGTTACCGTTCCAGAATCCTGAGCTGCCCGTTCCCGCCCGTGTTCGCGATCTGATTGATCGGCTAACGCTAGAAGAGAAAGCCGCGCAGATGCTCCACGAGGCACCTGCGATCGAGCGGCTCGCAATCCCCGCGTACAACTGGTGGAACGAGTGCCTGCACGGCGTGGCTCGTCAAGGCGTCGCCACCGTGTTTCCCCAGGCCATCGGTATGGCGGCCACGTGGAGTCGCGAGACGTTGACCCAGGTCGGCAACACGATTGCTCTCGAGGCGCGCGCCAAACACCACGAGTACCTGCGCCAGAACGACCACGGCATGTACAAGGGCCTCACCTACTGGACGCCCAACATCAACATCTTCCGCGACCCACGTTGGGGGCGCGGCCACGAAACCTACGGCGAGTGTCCGTACCTCACCGCGCGTCTGGGCGTCGCGTTGTGCAGCGCCCTGCAAGGCGACGATCCGAACTACTTCAAGGTCATCGCTACGCCCAAACACTTCGCGGTGCACAGTGGGCCAGAAGCGGATCGTCACTCGTTCGACGCCGTGGTTTCCCAGAAAGACTTGTGGGAGACGTACCTGCCGGCTTTCCACGCGTGTGTCACCGAAGCCCAAGCCTACAGCGTGATGGGCGCCTACAATCGAGTGAACGGCGAGCCTTGTTGCGGCAGCCCGACGTTACTCACCGACATCTTGCGCGAGAAGTGGGGCTTCCAAGGTTACGTCGTCAGTGACTGCTGGGCGCTCAAGGACTTCCACGAGAACCACGGCGTCACGCGCACCCCGGAAGAGTCGGCGGCGCTCGCGGTGAAGATGGGCTGCGACCTGAACTGCGGCTGCACCTACGAACACATCCCGGCGGCGGTGCGGCAAGGCCTGCTCGCAGAGGCGGACCTCGACGTATGTCTCACGCGCTTGTTCACGGCGCGGATGCGGCTCGGCATGTTCGACCCACCCGAACGCGTGCCGTTCGCCAGCATTCCGTACGAGGTGAACGACTGCCCGGAGCACCACGCGATCGCGCTCGACACGGCGCGCAAGTCGATCGTGCTGCTCAAGAACGCCAACAACCTGCTGCCCCTCCCCGCAGACATCCCGAGCATCGCGGTGATCGGCCCCAACGCCAACGACGACCAAGTGTTGCTCGCCAATTACTTCGGCCAGCCCTCGGTCTCGACCACGCCGCTCGAGGGGATCCGCGCCGCCGTGTCTGCGCAGACGAAGGTCTGGACGACCCCGGGCTGCAAGCGCACCGGCATGAAGACGGACGGCGTACGCAATCACGGAAACCTGTCGGAAGCCGTCAGCATGGCGCAACGGGCCACGGTAACCGTGTTGTGCCTCGGCCTCTCGGCAGAGCTCGAAGGTGAACAAGACGACATCGGCGCGACGGACGTCGGCGGCGACAAGAGTGACCTGAAACTCACCGGCCTGCAGCAGCGCCTCATGGAAGAGATCGTCGCGCTCGGCAAACCAGTAGTCCTCGTGCTGATGGCGGGAAGCCCGATGGACATCTCGTGGGCGCAGGAGCACGTCGGCGCGATCCTCGACGTTTGGTATCCGGGCCCGTTCGGCGGCACGGCGCTCGCCGACGTGTTGTTCGGCAAAGTGAGCCCAGCGGGACGCCTGCCCGTCACGTTCCCGAAAGCCATCGCCGACGTCCCCGCGTTCGCCAACTACGACATGACCGGCCGCACCTATCGCTTCAGCAGCAAGACGCCGCTGTACCCGTTCGGTTATGGTCTCTCCTACGCGGCGTTCACTTACGACAACCTGACGAGCTCGACGCTCGAGGTGTCTCCGAGCTCCGCGGCAACCGTGCGCGTCCGCGTCACCAACACGAGCCAGCGCGACAGCGACGAAGTCGTGCAGCTCTACGTCGAACACGTGACGCGCGGCGCCGAACGCGCGCCGCTACGCGAGCTCCGCGGGTTCGAGCGCGTCCACGTGCGCGCTGGCGAATCCCGGGACGTGGAGTTCACGGTCACGGCGAAGGACTTGTCCGTGATCGATGATCAGGGCCGCCGTCAACTGCGCCCCGGCAAGTTCCGTTTACACGTCGGTGGGAGCCAACCCGACGCCCGCAGCGTCGCGCTCACGGGCAAGAGCCCGCTGCACCTCGACGTGAGCTACGGCGGTAAAACCGTCGAATTGCCGTATTGACGCCAAGCGTTCGAGCGCTCCGAACTGGCCCACGAGGTGTTTCGACCACCGAGAGTGTTGGGTTGGGCCCAGCGCCCTACCGGCAGCTCGCGGCTCCCGCCCACCGCGTGAACGCGGGCTGCGGTGGGTGAAGTCAGCGTAGCCGGGCGGGCACCTATTGGGCACTGCGCCCGGCTGGCGGGTTGCGGGGGGCGCGGTCGCGGAATCGCCGCCGTTCGCGCGACGCGCCGAGTGTGCACACGTCGCGGCTCTCTCCAGTAACGCGGTCGTTTCACCGGTTGGTGAGGGAACTTTCCTTCGTGGTGCGACACGGCGCTGCCGACGTTCGTTCAACGGGTCGAGTCAACGACGACGCTACGAAAGGACGAGCCAGTGATCGAGCAACGAGACGGTGAGATGGAACGAACGAGCGACACGCCGAAGCCGGCGAGCCGACGCGGAGTGTGCGCGCTCCAGGTGCTCGCGGTTGGGCTGACGCTGACGACCGGGTTGACGGGGTGCACCATCGACTTGAACGGCGACGGCGACTATCCCAGCCAAGACGGCACCTTTACGGATGCCACGTGCCGGAGCGAGCTCCCCGCGGTGGCGCATCCCAACGAAGGGTCGTGGACGATGCTGCGCCTCGACGACGTGATTGAAGGAGAGGAACACTTCACGTGTGGCGACGGTTCGCCCTACAAGTTCTTCGTCCAATACAATACCGGCGCGACGGACCTCACGGTGACGCTCGAACCGGGCGGCGCGTGTTGGGATTACGCGACGTGTATGGGGCAGGCCGACGTGCTCAACACGGTGCGGCTCGGCAACATTCGCGACGATTTGATGACGTATTTCGACCCGTCCGGAGCCGATACTACCGCCAAACCGTGGGCGGCCATGTATCCACACCTCGGGCGCATCGACAACAGCGTGCCGACGAACAAGTACCATCACGTCTTCTTCCCGTATTGCACTGGCGATGCATTCACCGGCGCGACCGCCAAGAAGTACAGCGTCGAAAAACCCACGGGTGAGCCATGGGACGCGATGTGCGACCAAGACCGCGCGCCCCAAGACGGCAAGTATTTGTGCGTCAAACACCACGGCCATCGCAACCTGGAGGCAGCTGCCCAATGGTTGAAGGCCAACTTCGGTCTCAAAGAGAACAAGAGGCAGACTGGCCAAGCACTCGTGATCGGCAGCAGCGCTGGGGCAGTTGGTGCGGCAACCAACTATCCACTCTTGCGCGATGCCATCTCGCCCAAGTGCGGCGCGATGGTGAGCGACGGCGGGCCGATCTTCCCACCCAAAGGTGGTCTGTACCCTCCTCACGCCCCGACCAACCAAAAGGGCCTGCTCGACAGGGTGAGTCACGCTTGGGACCTGGCGGCCCCCGGAGGCATCGTCGAGCAGCTGGACAACCGATTCGGGAACCTCTGGTATCGGCGCGTCCGAGACCACTTCGGCCATGTCAATCGTGGACTGTCTCGCGCGTATCCCGATGACCGCTTCCTGTTTACCACCTTCAAACAAGACCTGAACTTCGCGTTGTTCTCGTTCGTCGGAGGCGGCGCCATCGCACCCGGCACCGACATCGCAGACCAGGTGCTCGACATGTGGCAACTCGAAGTCGACGGCTTCAGGGATTGGATCAAGGGCGACATCAAGTCGAACTGGGGCTACTACCTGCCGAACTTCCGCAACGACTTCTGCAGCCACATGGTGGCGACGAGTCCGCTCTCACTCGTGCACGACCGGCACGGCGTTTTCCCGTGGGACAACCGCTACGGCTATGCGTGGGAAGGCATCTGGGGCCAAGCAGACGGCTATCGCCGTACGGAGATCGGCGACATGAACTTCGGCGACGCGCTTCGTCAACTCCTCGACCGCTCGCAGTCGATACCACGCGTGGAGGCCGCCTACGATCCGTATCAGCTCTCGTTCCGGTCGACGCCCGGTGTCGGAGTCTCCAACGAAGACTGGTACGACCTCGCAAGCGGCGCGTTGATCACCGACAAGCAGGAGTACATTCGTCAGCAACGCGTGGCGTGCGTGTCGACCAACGGTTACCCCGAACAGTAATCGGCGCAGTGGCGCGCCGGTGATGTGAACCCGCGCGCCACTGATCAATCGCAATCTAGGCGTCTCAGACCGCGTATGTTAGCCTCGCGTCGTGACGATTCCCGCGACACTTGGTTATTCGATCGGGCGCAGATTCAGCGTCGCAGCAGCGACTGGTACGGCCATTGCCACACTTGTTTTGGCCAACGGCTGTCTCGGAACCGGTTCCGGCGAAGGCACCGCCGCGCACCCCGCAGCCAGCCACCCCGAGCCCGGCAACGACCTTCAACTCTTCATCTTGTTCGGTCAGTCGAACATGGAGGGCGCCAGTGCAGCCGAGGCAGAAGACAAAACGCTCAACGAACGCGTCTTCGTGCTCGGTTACGACGACAAGGGTTTGGACCGCCAGTGGAACGAGTGGAGCCTGGCCGAGCCTCCGCTGCATCGCTGTTTCGCCGGGCTCGGCCCGGGCGATTGGTTTGCCAAGACTCTGGCCGACACCTGGACCGACGCACAAATCGGACTCGTCCCCAATGCGATCTCCGGTGTCGACATCGACTTCTTCCGCAAAGGAGTCGTCTCGAAGCGCCGCAAGGAGTTTCAGATCCCGCCAAACAATCAGCGCGACGGCGCGTACGACATGATGTTAGAGCGCGCCAAGTTAGCGCAACGGCGCGGTCGCATCCGCGGCATCTTGTTTCACCAAGGTGAATCCGACACCGGGCAAACGGCGTGGCTCGACAAGGTAACCGAGATCGTCGCGGATTTACGCAAGGACCTCGAGCTCGACGCGGCGACGGTGCCGTTCATTGCCGGCGAGTTGCCGCACGACGCGTGCTGCTCGTCGCACAACGTCCTCGTCAATCAGCTCCCGCAACGCATCCCGAACGCCCACGTCGTGTCCGCCGCAGGCTTGGGCTTGAAAGATCGGTTCCACTTCGACGCCGCGGGGCAACGTGAACTGGGGAAACGCTACGCTGCGGCCTTCCTGAACGCAGTCGAGAACCCGCAGGCAGGAACCGAAGCCCCCCAAGCCAACACGGCTCCTTGAGCCCCCTCCTCGAACGAATCGCTGGCACTGCTCTGGCTTTGCGCACCTCGGAAGCGCGTTGCCTCAAAAACGCTTGGTGATGCAAAACCGCCGAAAGCTGACCCAAACGCGCTCGGGGTGAGTTTAAACGTCACTAGCTAAGAGGCTCACTCGCCGACAACGGGCCTTTCGCATTGGGTGAACTTCATCAGCTTTGGTCGTCTACCAGAGGAGCGTTCGGTGATTGCTCGAAAAGAGCGGAGCACTAACAGCGGACTTCAAGTGCGTCCGGAAAACGCACCTTCGCCAAGTTGTCCGGAGTGTCGCGAAGCCAGATATCAGCGTCCTTGGTAAACCGCGGTAGACCGAGTAGGGCGAGCGCCTGTCCGCCGATCAATAGATACTCAACCCCGATATCGGCGAACACCACCAAGAGATCGATCAAGTCGGAGGGGAGTCGTGTTTCCGTCATTGTGCCACACCTGCTCGGCCATCTCCCAAACAGCGGCGAGCCGTTCTTCGGGGCTTGTATCACGCCAAAACTCGACGTCCAACGTCGCGTGTTCGTCAGTGGACACGACCCCAGCCGACCAGGCTCGACGGCGTTGCTGGGCACGTTCTGCTCGCGACATTCAGTGAGCATACCACGACCGTATTCGAAACGGCGCCACGACCTTGAAAGTTGAGCCACGCAGAGCTCGCCTGGCGCTTCGTGCAGTGGGCGTTGACGCAGGACGGCTCGAGCGCCCCCACCGGCGTCGACGCGACGTCACTCCGCGACTTGGTAGCCGAGGAGTTCGAACGCGCGATCTCCGGGTGTGAAGATATGGGCTCGAGCGAACCCGCTTACGAACCCGACGAAGTCGCGATGTCTCGGTTCGGGGTGCTGCCGGAACGTACCCGTCGGGAGTTGCGCAGAACGGCGCTGCGCGACCTGATCGCGCCGTGCGCTGCGCAATTGTTGGGAACGCGCGAGCCGACCTCGGACCAGAGCCGCCCCGCGCAGCACCGCCCAACGCATTTAGATCTGCGCGCCGGGTGAGACCGGCTATCATCGGGATATGGTGCAGCTGCGTTCGATCGCGAATGGATTTTGGACCGCGGGAACCGACGTCGCTCCGCTTCGGGTAGTCGTCGCGGGGAACGCAGCGGCGCCCGACGCCGAGTGCGCACTCACTGTGGAGCGACTCTTGGCGCGCTGGGATTTCGTCAGGTCGTCGATCTTGACGTTTTTGCGCGCGTTGCCCGCTGACGGACTCATCCAACTCGACGGGGCCCAAGGTGCCTTTCAGGTGAGCGACTGTGGCTTCGACGGAGAGGTACGATTTCACAGCCTGCACTTGACGGATGTGGCGCGGCCTCAAACCGCAGTTGTGACCTTCGCCACGGGTTTTCCCGATGGCTACGTGGTGTTCGACCTCACGATCGAGCACGAAGATCTATCGAACTTGAGAGCGTACTGCACCTGAAGCGCAGGGACTCGCGTCTGCGGCACTTTCGCAATGTAGCCGCGCGTTGACACGCTCGCGTTGTCCACCGAAGTATTCTGCGGGTGAACACGCCGCGTGACGTCGAAACACGCGATGCAACTGGGCGTAGCTGCCGAAGCCGCTACTGAACGCAGCGCGGGTGAGCGATTGCCCGGAATCCACACACTGCACGAACGTCATCAGTCGCAGCCGCGCGCGATAATCGACGAGCCGCATTCCGAAGTGAGCGCGCACGGTGCGGCTCACTTCGCTGGCGTGAACGCCGAGCTGGGCCGCGATCTCTTCCTCCGTCACTTCGGGGCTGAGCTGGAGCGTATTGAGTGTTCGGCGGCACAGGGGCGGCGCGGTGTCGAACTGGCTCGCAAGTGACCCAAACTGCTCGCACAGCAGCGATTCCACTCGCCCCCGATCCGTGAGATGAGCCACTGCGAGCCACTCCTCACGGAGTGTGTCCAGCGTTCTCGGGTCGAGCGCGACCACGCTCGAACGGCGCGCCGTCGTCGGGACACATCGCGCTGCGAGCTCGGGTTCCAAGGCGAGCACGAACAACTCGAAGTCGGGGCTCTCGGACAGCAACTCGTGGTCTTGGCCCGGCTGCAAATAGATCGCATCCCCCGCACGCAGCGACCAACGTTCGTTGCCCACGGCGAGGGTTCCGACACCCGCCGTCACGACGTTCAGCTCCGGTTCTTCGTGGAAGTGTGCCGGCCTGCGAAACGACGGGTGGTGATGCCAGACCTGGGCACTCCTTCCAGCTGACATGGGGAACGGCTGAAACAACGCGTGCATCATTGACCCAGACGCGCGACCCCGGAAACGAAGTCCAAGAAATGTGAAGAACGGAGCCGCGCTGCGGGACACCCTGCCAGGCGATGCGCTCCAAGTTCGCCCTCTCGCCCTGGCTCCTCGTCGCCGCCTGCGCCAACGGAACTACTCCTCCCAATCAACTCCCGGCTCCCACGACGACTGCGCCCGATACCACGGCCGTCCCCACACCCCCGTCCGCGGCTCCAACGGGGGCTGCCTCGAGCTCGCCCGACCCGTCCTCGGGCGCCGACACAGACGATGGACCGTTCCGTCTCCTGTTCCGCGACGAGTTCGACACCCTCGACTCGTCCCGTTGGGATCTCATGACTCACTCGTGGGGAGGCAATTTGGCGGTGTTCTCGAAACAGTCGCCGATGATCGCCGACGGACAGTTGTTTCTGCGTTTGCTCGAAGCGCCCGCAGGCACGCGCGTCGACGGTGAGGACAAGAGCTTCTTGGGGGCCGAGGTCCGGTCCAAAGATACGTTGACCTACGGTCGCGTACGCGCCCGCGCGCGTTTTCCTCGCGCCTCGGGGGTGGTGTCTTCACTCGTCACGATCTACACGCCGTGGCCCGCCGACAACTGGAACGAACTCGACATCGAGTCGTTGGGCAAAGATCCGACCGAGGTGCAGTTCAACACCATGGTTTACACGGGACCAGCCCTCGAGCCGCCGGTGGACGAGTCGGTGACCCCGACCCAAGACCCGCACCTCGAACCGTTGGGCTTCGACTCGAGCCTCGAATACCACGAATACACGATCGAGTGGACGCCCGAGAACGCGACGTTCTGGGTCGACGGTGAACAGCGCTACGAGTGGACCAAACACATCGATCTGATGACGCTGCCCCAAAACGTGCTGCTCACGATCTGGGCTTCGAACAGTGAAAGTTGGGCTGGCCCAATCAACGCCGAAACCGTGGGCGCCACCGTCGCCTACGATTGGGTCGAGTTGTGGGAGTACACGGGCGCGCCGCCAGCAACGCCAGCTTCCGGCAGTGAGACATCGGCACCGAGCGCGTCCACGTCGCTCGCTCCGGAGGACGGCTCTGCGACCTCGGAGCCGCCAGAGTCGCCATCGATCGTCTCACCCGAGCCTTCGTCCGAAACCACGAGCTCCGACGCGCCGACCGGGATGAACGGAACAAGCGGCGACGAAGCTCAGTTTCAGCTCTTGTTCCGCGACGACTTCGAGAGCTTCGACGCCGGGACGTGGCAACTCATGACCCACTCTTGGGACTCCAACGTGGCGCTGTTCTCCGCCGACTCCGTCGCGGTAGCGAACGGTGAGATGACGTTGACGTTACTCGACGCCCCTGACGGCACGACCGACGACACCGGAGCGGCGAAACAATTTCTCGGCGCCGAAGTGCGATCGACGGCCACCGTCGAATACGGTCGCGTGCGCGCGCGAGCCCGCTTCAGCGATCGGTCCGCCGTGGTGTCGGCGCTCGTCACCATCTACACGCCGTGGCCCGCCGACGATTGGAACGAGCTCGACATCGAACACTTGGGCGCAACTCCCGACCACGTCCAGTTCAACACCATGGTGTACCTGGGGGACTCCGTAGGGCCGGTGAGTACGTCCGTTACCCCAACGCAGTTCCCCGAGCTCGTGGACTTGGGCTTCGACGCCAGCGCCGACTTTCACGAATACCAGATCGAGTGGACACCGAGCTACGCCGAGTTCTCCGTAGACGGCGAAGTCAAACACCGCTGGACCGACCACGTCGCCCGCCTCGGCCTTCCGCAAAACGTGCTCTTGACGATCTGGGCCTCGTCGAGCCCCGACTGGGCAGGCGCCATCGAACCGACCACCGTGGGCGCAAAGGTCACGTACGACTGGGTCGAAGTTTACGAATACCACGCGGAGTGAGCTTCCAGCGAGGGACACGAGACCACACATCCGAGCCAGGGCTGTCGGTTAACGACCGCCTCACACCCGCACGTGCCAGCGGCCGACGTCAAAACCCAGGACCCGGCGAAGTGGGTCGGCAGCTGCACAAACGGGGTCCGGAGCTCCGCAAATCGGGTCTGGGGCTGGGAAAGTCGGGTCTGGAGCTGCGAATTTTCGGTCTGGAGCTGCCTCGGACCCCTCCGAGGCCAGAGCTAGACCCCACATTCGAAGCGACCGACCCCCGATTTCGAGCCCAAGACCGGTTTTGGGAAGGTCGGGACCGGTTTTGGGGAGGTCGGGACCGAGTTTGCGCTGCGTTAGAGCGGACGTGCCGCTTATCTAGCCGCCTGGTTTGGGCTCGGGCTTGGACGTGCGTGCGCGAGCCGAGGTGGCCCGAAAACATCCGCCGTCCACTCAGCAATGAACCAAGTGGCGGATGCCGACAACCCTGAGCATAGCCAATGGTCTTGCCTTGGGAGCGTGTCCCTCATTCACGCGTCTGAGCACTTCCCCCCGCTTTGATTTCCTGAGAGGGAGAAGGGATTCGACCCCTCGACGTCAACCTTGGCAAAACGAGGAATTGCCGTTTCACGGCGTTACTGAACAGGTCCCTCGCGCGTCTCCGCCTTCACGAGGTTCGGCACGTCGGAGGCGTGGAATGTGGAGCTGATCTGCGCGTCGAGATCGATGCGGGCGACGACGATGATGACCGTCGGGTTGCCGAGCTCGGGCTGCAGCCGGAGTTTCTGCGCGGCGAACACCATCAGCATCGACTTACCCGAGCCCTGGAAGTGCCGGATGAGCCCCTTGCGCGGCTTGCCGGGGAGCACGCGCTGGACGATCAGCGCCGTTCCAGCGGGTGAAGAACGGGAAGACGCCCGTGATAGTCGAGCGCGTAGTCGGCGACATCGATGGGATTGTGCAGTTGGTGCGCTTCCCTGGCTGGCAGACCACGGCAGCCGGCGAACGAGAGGTGAAGAAGGCCCTACGCAAGAGCCTGCTCAAGTACCAACTCGACGAGGACGCCGAGCTGTTCGAGCGGGCTTATGGCTACATCCGGCAGTGCTACTGACGTGCGGACTGAGGAGGCGCGACACCCGGCCAGCTCCACTCAGGGGGGCCGCTTCTTGAGCGGAAACCTCCTGTCCGAAGGAGAGGGGTCGCACCCAAAAGGACACCCCTCAGGCAGGGATCCGGGTATAAGCAGGGTAAGGATCTACGGTATTACGGTATGGCACGTGGCGAGCTGATGAAGAAACTCCTGGCCAGCTACGGACAGGACGAGGCCTTTCGCGCAGTTGCGGAACAGATCATCGAAGAGGAAGAGAAGAAGAACAACCGTGTGCTGGCTCGTTCCTTGCGCCGGAGTTTGGAGTCCAAGGCGCCCGCCACCAAGACGCCGCTTCGAAGCCTGGCGCCACTGCTGCAGTTCCCCGATGAGGCCAACGACTTTGTCGAGCGAATTGAGCCTGCGCGCAGCCGGCAAGACATTGCGCTCTCCGCCGAGAACAGGGGTGTTTTGGATGCCCTCAGCAAAGAGTTTCGTCGCGGCGAAGACATTCGGGTGATGGGGCTCCCCGTCCGCTCAAAGCTGCTTTTTTGCGGGCCCCCCGGCTGCGGCAAAACGCTCTGCGCAGAGGTCTTTGCAGCAGAACTTGGACTGCCGCTCTACGTCGTGAAGCTGGATCGCCTGATCTCATCGTACTTGGGTGAAACAGCGGCCAACGTCCGCAAGATCTTCGAGTTCGCGCGCAAGCAACCGTGTGTGTTGTTCTTGGATGAGTTCGACGCCTTGGCGCGTTCCCGAGAAGATATCGCAGAACACAACGAGTTGCGCCGTGTAGTGAACAGCCTTCTGGTGTTCATCGACCGCATCGTACCGCGGGGATTCCTAGTCGCGGCGACCAACCTCGAGCAGACCTTGGACCCGGCAGTTTGGCGTCGCTTCGATGAGGTTATTTGGTTCGACATGCCGGATCGAGCAATGATTGCCGACTTTCTAGAGATGAAATTTCGGAATTCCCCCGTATCCTTCGAGCTTGTTCAATTCGCTCCCAAGCTGGAAGGGTACTCCTACGCCGAAATCGAGCGAGTCTGCTTGCAAGCCATGCGGACAGCCGTTGTCGAGCGTCACAAACAAGTTCTGAAGGCAGACTTCGAGGTTGCACTGGTCAACGAAGGACGGCGCAAGGCGCGGCGCACGCGGGGTAGGATGACCTAAATAAGCATGGCGCAGTACGATCACCTCAAACTTGTCCGCCGGCCCGAGCAGCTGGAACGTCGCAAGCGCCCGGGCTTCGGCGCTAGTGTAGCGCGCGACCCAGGGGCTCATAGTCAAGACCTCCAACGACAGCTAGATGAGGTTGTGCAAAGACAGCGGGCGGCCAAGCCTCGCTCCACGGTAGATCCATCGTTGATTTTGAGGGTAACGATGACTGGCTCCCTCCTTGAAGAGGACTGGGAGAAGCTTGGGTTGGTGGTGTTATCCACCGACGCAGACAAAACCCTGGTCTTGTTTTCGTCCACGGACGAAATGACCAGCTTTCGACAGCGCTTGTCGGCTTACGGTGGCGGGACCGCTCCGGGTAAGAAGAATCCGCCGTACGCGGGGTTCGTGTCTTCCATCGAAAAGATTGGGGAAGTCGAGGCTCGTGATCGCATTGGGGTCAAACTGCGCGAGTCCGGGGTCGTCGAACCCTCAGACTTTGGCGAGCACAACCGCATCGTTGACGTTGAGTTGTGGGACATTGGATCCCGCGCACTGCGTGAGAGCCGGGTGTCGCAGATCGAAGTGCTCACTACGGCCGGCGGTGGTGAAGTCCTGGACCGTTATGTCGGTCCATCCATCACGATCGTGAGAGTCGAGGCGCCGGGCACGCTGCTCGCTGAGCTTCTGACCTTGCCGGACGTGGCCACCATCGACTTGCCACCATCCCCAGATCTGGAGACCAGCGCGGCGATGGAACTCTCTTTGGAGGATGTTCCAGAAATCGAGCCGCTGTCGCCCGATGCCCCGGTGATTGGGGTCCTCGATTCTGGAGTCAACAGCCATCCGTTGATTGAGGACGCACTGGTTGGCGCTATTGGTGTGCCGGAAACTCTGGGGCGAGCAGACGTGTGGGGTCACGGAACGCGCGTGGCCGGGATCGCGACGTTTGGTGATTTGAGGGCACAGCTCTTCGACGACAAACTACGTCGCGTCGCGCGGTTGTGTTCGGCAAAGGTCACCAACGACAAAGGCGATTTTGATGACCGCAAGCTTGTCCCCAAGTTGATTCGAGAAGCCATCGAGACGCTAAATCACGAGCACGGGTGTCGCGTGTTCGTGCATTCGTTGGCGGATAGAAAGATGCCCTTCTCCGGAGGGAAGGTAGGCGCGTGGGCCGCAACGCTGGACGAGCTGGCTCGTGAGCTGGACGTCGTCATTGTCGTCGCCACTGGCAACCGCAGCCCGCGCGGAGGGGACGAACTGGAGGAAGCGGTCACCGAATACCCGAAGTATCTCATAGAACCAGCCCAGCGGCTCTACGAGCCCTCCAGTGCGCTCAACGTGCTGTCTGTCGGTGCGCTTGCTCACGGGGAAGGCGTCGACGAAAGCGCCGCAGAATATGCCGTCGTGCGTCCCATCACTCAGCTGGACGAACCTTCGCCGTTTACTTGCACCGGTCCGGGAGTAGGGGGTGCTACGAAGCCGGACCTAGTGGACTACGGCGGAACTCTGGTCTTTGACCCGGTGCCACGAAAACTCCATGACGGCGCCAGCATGTCTAGCGCCGGTTTGGTCACACTCAATCACCAACCCGTTCGACAGTTGTTCACAAGTGCTTCTGGCACCTCCTACGCGGCACCTTTGGTCGCGTTCAAGGTCGCTCAATTGCTCCGTCGCTTGCCAGCGGCCAGCGCAAATCTGCTTCGAGCGTTGGTCGTCAACGCAGCTCGTGTCCCTGAGGCCGCTCAAAGTCTATTGAAACCGTTGGGCAAGGATGTTGTCGCGCAGGTTTGTGGCAGGGGGCAGGTGCGTCTCGAAAGTGCAGCGTTTTCTGACGATTCGCGGGTCGTCTTGTACGCCGAGGACGAGCTGGTACTTGACTATTTCGCCGTGTACGAGGTGCCGGTTCCGGACGTGTTTCAAAAGACAAAAGGTCGTCGCAGCATCTCCGTCGCTCTCGCCTTCGATCCCCCGGTGCGGCACACGCGCACCGACTACGCAGGGACGAAGATGAGTTTCCGATTGGTTCGCGGGATGACCGAGGCGGCCGTCTTCGAACACTACCGAAAGCGAAGTGAAGCCGAGGGAGACGTTCCAGAGTTGCCCTCGCGGAATCAGTGCAACTTGGAACCAGGACCACAGCAACGAGAGAGGTCCACAGTTCAGAGCGCGCGAGTCGTATTCCAGAGGGATATTTCCCAGTACGGGGAGCACTACTACCTCGTCGTTCGGTGCGAGGCTGGCTGGGCGGGAAACTTGCCTGAGCAGAAGCAGCGTTTCGCTGTCCTAGTGGAGCTCAGTCACGAAGCTCAAATCCCGCTCTATCAGCGGGTTCGTCTGCGTCAGCGTGCCTAGGGCAGGTCCAGCACATGAAGCCGGCAATGGCCGAACAACGCCGGTTTCTTACGATCCAGGAATGCGCTAACGAGGCGCGCGTCTCACCATCCTCAATGAGGCATTGGCTTCGGGTGGATAAACTCAAGAGTTACCGCCTCTGCGCCGGAGGATCGTCGAGCGCAGCGAATTCGATCGTTTTCTGACTCAAACAGACCCATCGAAGGAGGCCGCGAAGTGAGGTGGAGCGAACCCAGCAACGACGCTGAAGCCTGCAAGCTGACCCCTTGCGGGAACCACCTGAGGGCGGCCACCGGTCGCTCGCAGGCTTCCGCGCCGCGGTTGTCATCACTTGTCGACTCCACTGCTGACAAAAGCTTAGCCAGTGAGTTGACCGGTCTGGCATGCCCTCGGAAGGTGGCCTAATGGCGGCGCGCGTCGCGAACTACGCCAACGGTTTAAAGCGCGCCCGAGGTATCCCAGAGCGCGCTCGCCGCGGCCACCGCCGAGGGCTCTTGGCTCAACCCACCTGGGGCAGCGCGGGAGCACCGGGCACGGGGGTTGCTTCCGGGATAACGGCTGGCTCGCTCGCCGTCCGCACGCGCACTTCGGTGAGACCGAGCTGCACTTGCTCGCGCACATCGTAGAGCGTGCGTAGAGTGGTCGACCAATCCGCCCACGCCAGGCGTAGCTCGCGCAGGGCTTGTTGTTGAGCGTTGACGGCCGATTGCAGGGCCTCGGTGTTCACGCGGGGCGATGCGCCGACCGCCCCCAGCCGGGCCCGTCCGATCTTGGCCGACATGTCACTTCGGACGGCCTCGGTGAGACCTCGGCGTTGCAGCGTATCTAGCACAGCACGCGCGCCCGGTTGTTCACTCCCTTCGAGCCCTGCGACCCGGGACAAGAAGGTGCTTACGGAGTCGAGCACCAACGGTCCAAACGGTTGTTGCGACAGATCGCGGAAAAACGCCTGCTGGAACTGCTCGACGTTTGCCTGGGGCACGACCCGCGCGATGATCGCCCGCGTCCGCGGGAACCACAGATTCTCGAAGGCATCGATCTCGAGGAGCAGGTGCTGACGCTCGGAAGACCCAACCTCGGTGCCTGCGAGTCCAAAACTGGTCTCGAGAGATTGGTCGCGCCCAGCGGCACGGGTGAACAACTGCCAGAGGGCTTCGTGCTCTTCACGCCCGTAACCAGCACGCAGCGCGCGGCGCAAGAACGTGGGGGCCGTGATGGTGTACAGAAACCGCACCACTCGTCCCAATAGCTGGCGGTCGGCTGCGTTCATGTTGGCCTCGCCGATTTCTTCGGGGGCCACGTCGTCGAACGCCGTTGCCCCGAGCTCGGTGATGTCCGACACCGCCTGGGCCCGGACGCTTTCGCGGGATTTCTTGGCGCTCTTATTTTCGCTCTTGGTCTTCTTGATTGCCTTGTCTTTGCTCACCGGATCACTCCCTCGGTCATGGAGAGCCGCGCCTTGGCCGTTGCCACGTCGCCTCTGGTGTTTCGGCACCCGCCGCAACGCCAACCGCTGCCCCTCGTTGCGAGCCGGCACTCCCCGAGTGACGGCCTCGTTGCGCCCCATGCGCAGAGTAAACACTCGACCACGCACCGGCTCGTGGCAAGAACAAACCAAGCGCCCCTCACCCCCACTGCAACTTACCGCTCCTGATTTACGCCCGCGAACCTTCGGTGAGAAGACCGTGAAAACTTAGGAGATTGTTCGCGGACGCGGCACGGTGGGATCGCGTCGGGAGAGACTGGGTCGAAGTTTACGAATACCGGGAGGAGTGAGCTTCCAGCGAGGGACACGAGGCAGGGACTCGAGTCTTGCCGCTGGTGATTGGACTCACTGTGCCCAACAAAGGTACTCGGTCTCCACCCGACAGCCGGTGCCCGTGGTTGCGCTGGTGGTGAGGTGGAGCGTGTGCCACGGCACCTGAACCAAAACTCGATGAACGGCGATGATCGCGCCGGCGTCGTCCACACAAGTCGGTTCGGCGCTCAATGTCGCGTCTTCGCCGTTCGGTGAGTTCATTTCTAGATCGCAGGTCGGGCCGTCGGGCAGTCCAGGCACGAGTACCCGCGACGGCATCGTCATCACGAGATCACTCGTCGTCCCCCGACTGAAGCGAAGAAAGTCGGGAATACCCGACGCGAGATCTACGACGCTGACGACTCCGTCACAATCCAGCTCACGCTCACCCGCGCCACACCCCCACTCACCAACGAAACGCCGCCCGGTGTCGACGGGACCCACGTTCTGCCCGCATCCCGCCATCACCGCACAGGTAAACACCGCGACCGCCTTCACCTGACTAGGATAACCCCGGCCAACGAAAAAAAGTAGCCATGAAACTGGTCGTCCTGGAAGACGGATACGCCACACGCTTACCGCGCGCTGGGCGCGTGAAACGGCGTCACCGCAAGCGCGCGTCCGTGGCGACGGCGCAACACCCCACGGTGAAACGGCAAGCGCACGCGTGCCCGCAATGGTATCGCGCGATGGATGCTTTCGGGCTTGTGCCCTCGGACGATCTATAGGCGAATCGTACAGTGAATCACGTCTGTCGTTTTACCGCTTTCGCGTGGTGTGGGTGGGGCGCACCATCCACAGCCTGCGCCCTCCTACTGTTCGTCTCGAACGTGAATGCGCAAACCTCGACGGCCGCTAGCTCCGAGTTCGCGCTCGGCGCCGAGCCTGAGACAACACAGCAGCCGGCGACAACACCGCCGGTCGAGACCGCAGCCGCAGCCACGGTCGCCCCGGAGCGCCCGTCTCCGTCCGCGGTATACGCGCAGTTTTTGGGTCCCGCGGGCATGCTCGGCGTCGGTTTTTCTCATCGTCCGTTCGCTTCGTTGGCGATCGATGCCGGCGTCGGCGGGTTCGTCATCAGCTTGGAGCGCTCGCCGCTCTCCGGGGCTTCAATATCGTTGGGTGCGTCTGGGCTTTTTGGCAGAGGCAATCACTGCGTCGAACTGGGCGCGGGGGGCGCGGTTCTCTTCACCCACGAGCAGGGCGAGAGCGACGTGGTGCCCTTGATTGGTCCTCACGTGGGCTACCGCTACCAGCCGATCGATGGCGGGTGGTTCGTGCGTGCCACGGTGCACGGCGTAGTCAACCTACGCAACGGCAGCGTGGCGCCGTGGCCCGGCGTGAGCTTGGGCGGCACTTGGGACTCGTGATCGCCCTCGCACCACGCTCGAAACTCGGCTTTCGAAGAGATGCCGCGCCCCCTCCCCTCCCAGCCCCCAGCAGCAATTAGACCGAAGCCCACGCACACCGCGTGCGCCAGAAGACAATGGTGCTCGAGTATCGTCTCTCGCGACAATCGAGAAAATTTGGACCAGTACTTTTTCACATTACAAGCGTTTGCGCCGGTACGCTGACACGCTAATTTCGTGTCGTAGGCGCTTACCGCGCCTGCGTCGAGAGGTGACGTGCGCGCCTGGCGATCGCCTCGTCGTTGGT
>CBINDO010000142.1:0-19237 GCA_966249405.1 uncultured bacterium
CCGGCAGGCCACCCGGCTGCGGGTCGCGGAGCGCCGCAAACCAGCCCTTGCGCGCCTCCGGCGCGGACTCGAGCCAGGCGCGAAGCGCTTGTACCACGAGCACGTCCGCCAGCCGCGTGATCACCGTCTCACCGCCTGGGCGCAAGCTGCGCGCCTCGCGTTCGATCATCCTCAACGTGCTCTGCATCCACCCTGCTTCGTCCGCCCACGGCACCAAGTGTACGACCGACGGCAACGCGGCGATCAAACGCGACGCGGCCGCGTGCTCGAAGCGCATCACTCCGTACGTCGCGCGCGACAACTCACCGCCACCGTCGATGTGCACACGCTCGAAGCGTTCGGTCACCTTCTGAATCGGCAGGTCGAAGAGCGGCACGGGTTGGACGTCGGGGTGGCTCAGCAACGAGTGGCGGACGCCGTGTGGGATCAACGTCAGCGCGCCCGTCTCCAACGGCTCGGGCGCGCGCCCTTCGACGACCAACCACCCGCGGCCTTGCGTCATCACGACGAAGCTCATCTGCGGCGCGAGCGCCGGGATGGCGATCCCCCACGGCGCATACAACTGGCTCTGGCAATACAAGGTGCCTTCCAAGCGCAACAGGTGGAGCGCCTCGCCCAACGGGTCGGAGGGGCCGGCGATCCGTGGCGGGTCCGTCATCGCCTCGGAGTTTGCCACGCGATGTACCACCCGTCCACAAGTCTGGACTTTGGGTATATTCCGAAGGACTCGGTGACATGGTCGTTCCACGCGCCAGGCGGCAGGCTGAGCTTCGCCATTCAGGCAGAAAGCGAACTCATGAAAACGAAACCCATCCTCGTCACTGGCGCCACCGGCAAAGTCGGGAGCCGCGTCGTCGCGCGCTTGACCGCGCAAGGTCACCTGGTGCGCGGCGTATCCCGCGCTTCCAACCCCCGCTTCGATTGGACCTTGCCGCAAACGTGGGCTGCGGCTCTCGACGGCGTCCGCTCGGCTTACGTCGCGTTTTCCCCAGATCTCGCGATGCCGGGAGCAGATGCCGTGATTGGCGCCTTCGTGGCAGCCGCCAAGGCCGCGGCCGTGGAACACCTCGTGTTGCTCTCCGGGCGCGGCGAAACCCGCGCTCAGCACTGCGAACGGATCGTTCAGCAGAGTGGACTGCGCTGGCACATCGTGCGCTGCAGTTGGTTCTATCAGAACTTCACCGAAGGCATGTTGCATCAGGGCGTGTGTGACGGCTCGCTGGCGTTACCAGCCGGCGCGATCGCGGATCCCATGGTCGACGCCGAAGACATCGCCGACGTCGTGGTGTCCGCGTTGACCGATGATCGGCCCAACACCGTCTACGAGGTGACCGGTCCAGACCTCCTGACGTTCGCGCAGGTGGCCCAAGAGTTGTCGCGCGCCACCCAACGCCCCGTGACTTACCTACCGGTGAGCGCCGACGTGTTCCACTCAGCCGTGAGCGACGCCCACGGCCCGGAACTCGCAGACTTGTTGACGTCGGTCTGCGCCGAAGTGTTCTCCGGCCACAACCAATGGCTGGGCGACGGCGTCCTCCGAGCCACCGGGCGACCACCACGCGCCTTCAGCGACTTCTGTAGTGAAGCCGCGCGAGCTGGATCGTGGGGCGCGCCGTGAGGTCGCCCGCGGTGACGGTGCGAGGTCGCGTTCTCCCTGGATCGCAGCTCGTGCTCGCAGCCGCGGGCAGCGTGGCTGCGTTCATCGGGTCGTCCTTGTTGTGGGACCCCCGCGCCTTCTACGCCGGCTACGCCCTCGACGTGGGCAATGATGTCTCACTCGGGAGTGAGTTTCGTGGCACGGCGGGGATGCTGCTCGCGGTGGCAGCGACGTTGTTCGTCGGCGCGTTCCGACCGCAACAGCGACCAGCGGCGGCGTTGATCGGCGCCGTGACCTACGTCGGTTACGCCGCGGGCCGCGCGGTGAGTGCTCTCGTCGATGGCGCGCCGCACCGCGGTCTCGTCTACGCGGCCGTCACCGAACTGCTCCTCGGCGTGGCCTGTGCGTGGAGCTACCGATCGCTGAGCGCGGCCGCACCGACGGCGAGTTGACGTTACACGACGTCAGGCGCACCCGAGCGACGTTCGCCTCGGCGAACACGCCGTTTGCGGGCGCCGTTTGCGCGTCGATTCACGTCCAAGCAAAAGGCCCACTCGAAGAATGGGCCTTTTGCGCTCGTGTCATGGTGCGACGCGTGCTCGTCGCGCCGTCCGCGTCAGGAGCTGACGCGACGTCGCCGCGCGAACACGAGTCCAACGGCGGCGAGCGCCACCGCAAGGCCGCTCGCTCCGAGACCCACGTTGGTGCCAGGGCGCGCCAACGTGCAGGCACCCCCCACGACCTTGGCGGCGGGGTTCGAATAGTGCGGGAGCGAACCACCGTCACCCGCGTCCGCGCTTGCGGAGCCGGCGTCGTTCGGGCTCGCCGCAGCGTCGCCCGCGTGTGCGGCGGTGGTCTCGAGGCCCGCAGTGGTTTCGTCCGCAGCGGCGTCCACCTGGCTGGAGGCAGCGTCGGCACTGTTGGCGGCAGCGTCACCCGCGTCGGCGACCGCCGCATCGGCGGGTTCGTTCGAAACGCCCGCTTCCATCACGGGGACCTGCGACGCCTCACACACGCTGTTCTCGAGCGCGTAATCTTGGCACGTCGCCTCTTCGTAGGTGTCGAAGTTGCACGCGGTCAAGACGCAACCGTCATCGGAGATCCCCACGTTGCTGCAGACGGTGACCTCGTCACACGTCGGTTCGCCGGCAACGAGCGTACACACACCTTCGCAGGTCGAGCTGTTGTTGTTCGGACGGCACGCCGTGCCGAGCCGTGCGTTTTTGTCGACGCACGCACCGTTCTCGCAGGAACGTCCGCAGTTGCGCCCTTCGACATCACCGCAGATGCGACCGTTGAGGTCGGTCACGATCATGTTCACCTGCGACACAGGCAAACACGCGACCAACGCCGCGTCGTCGATCCAACACACGCCTTCACATTCGGAGGCGTCGCCCGCGCCGTCGGGATCGCACGGCAAACCCACGGTGCTCAGCCGGCAGTTGGAGACGATCGCCGACTCCACCTTGCTGATGGTTGCCGGCTGCGGCCCTTGCTCGGCGGGAAGCGAGCCGCCTGCTTCGAGCTTGGGGCCCGTGGAACAGCCGATTGTGCCGACGACTGCGAGCCAACCCGCGGTCACCAGCTTGTTCACTTGGAGGTATTTCGTCTTCGTCATGTTCGTTCCTCGTAGGGCTTCCGTAGGTTGCTCACGGCTTGGTGGTGGCGGGAGCCGGCGCAGGCGCAGGCGTGGTGGGGGCGGGTTTGGGAGCAACGGGGGCAGCCGCCGGCGCAGGCGCGGGCGCGGCCGGTTTGGCGGGTGCGGGCGCCGGTGCGACGGGTTTGGTGCCGACTGTTAGCGACTTGCTGGTGCTCGCGGCCGGCGACGCGGGTTTCGCGGGCGTTGGCTCGGGCGCGGGCGTTGGCTGAGTGTTGAAGCCGAAGCTGCCACCGGCCGAGACCGAGCCCGTTGCGGGTGCCGCGGGTGCCGCAGGGGCCGCAGGTAATACCCCCGGTCCTGGCGGAGCCGGAGGCGGCGCCGTGAGGGGCGTCGCGTGCGGCGGCGGGTTCAGCGGGTTGATGTGGAACTCGACGCGTCGGTTCTTTTGACGACCCGCCTCGGTGTTGTTGTCGGCGATCGGCTTGTCTGGACCGAAGCCCGACGAGGTCAACCGATCTCGGCTCACGCCGTGGTAAACGAGCCACTGCACGACGGACGCGGCGCGGTCGCGACTCAGGCCGATGTTGAACTCGCGCGTGCCCCGATTGTCGGTGTGACCCTCGACGGACACCATCGTGATCTCGGGGTGTTTGTTGAACACGGCCAAGACCGCTTGCAGGACCTTGTCGCTCTCGGTTCGGATCTGCGCGCTGCCGGTCTCGAACTGAACCTGTTCGGCGATCAAGATCTGGCCCTGATCGATCTTCGCCATCGGGCAGCCGTTGCGCGAGGGATCGGGGCTAGCGACGCCGGGCTCGGTAGGACAAGCGTCGTACATGTCCGTTATTCCGTCGCCATCCCCGTCGAGCGGGCAACCGTTCTTGGTCGGGTCGTCGCTGCGGATGCCGGGTACCGTCAAACACGCGTCCACCGTGTCGAAGATGCCGTCCGAGTCCTGATCGTCGACTGGGCAGCCGTGGAGTCTCGGATCGCTGTTTGGTTCACCCGGAACGGTGACACAGGCGTCGCGCTCGTCGTAGACGCCGTCCGAGTCGCTGTCCTTGGGCCCGGGTTGACTCCACTCGACGCTGGCGACGATGCGGAACGAAGGGCTGCCGAAACCACTCGCCAAACCGGGACCCGCGCCCAAGCCAACCTTCCATTCTTCGTCGACCGAATAGTGAGCGCCGAGCAGGAGTTCGACGGGGTTGGTGTTCCCGGTCGAGCCATCGCCGTCGTTGTCGAGCGCCGGCCCGGCGAGCAACTCGGGCCCGATCAAGAGCGCGCGGTTCGGGAGCAACCGGTAACCGGCGGCAGCACCGATCTGGAGTTCGGTATTGAACGTCTCACCTGCGAAGTTGCCGTCGCGGAAGCGGAAGCCCAAACCCGCGCGTGCGCCGTAGGTGAAGCGGTCGTAGTCGCCCGCGAACATCACCTGCGGCGTCAAACGGAACTTGCCGTCACCCGCGAACGCTTCCGTCGAGCCGGTAGGCAGGTGGATGCGCAGTCCCGCGCTCAGGCGTGCCTTGTCGCCCAGATTGCCGAGCAAGCGGTAGTCCCCCGACAGCCGCACGTCGCCGATCCCCGCCCCTTCTTGCGCCTGGAAGTTCGTGCCCTCGAGCATGCCTCCGTCGCCCGTATTGACGAGCAGCAGCGGGATGTTCACACCGACACGTAACTTGTCGAGCAAGATCACGCTCCCGCCCAGGTGCGCGAACATCTGGTTGTCGACGATGCCACGAACCTCGTCGCCGTCGGCGTCGGCCAGGACGAGCGGCTTGCGCGCGTAGTCGAGCACGAGGCCAAACGCGGGCCGGACATGGCCCGCCTGATTGACCGAGTCGAGGGCAAACCACTCGGACCCGCGATCCGCCGGGTCGAACCGGTTGAGGGCGAAGCCCTCTCCACCGAGCTCGGGTTCCACACCTTGGGCAATCGCCTGTGACGCCCACAGGGAAGCTCCGCAAAAGTACGCTAAACGCGTGATATTTCTCATTAGTTTTCGCCTCGAACGCAGTTCGGCGTGGCTCGTCCACGCTGCCGCAGGTACGTACCAGAACGGCTCACTGGAGAGGCACATATCTCGTCCTCCCCGAACACGCCTGGCCCCGAACGCTGCACCCTGGCCGTAACCACGACCGCCACACCCTCGCCAAGCGCGCCCACATCCGCTAATGGCCCGCCCGTGAGCGAGACGCTGTTCGTGTCCGAGATTTTCGATTCCCTGCAGGGCGAAGGGCCCAGCCAGGGCTTTCCCTGCACGTTCCTCAGGTTGGCCGGCTGCAACCTCGCGTGCACCTGGTGCGACACGGAATACAGTTGGAACTGGGCCAAATACGACGTCCGCAAAGAGACGTTCACCGAGGCGGTCCCGACGTTGAGCGCGCGGTTCGCAGCGAGCCGTCGCCTGGTCATCACCGGCGGCGAGCCGCTCCTCCAACAACGCGCCATCGAGCAGTTGCTCTACTCCTTGCCTGCTTCGCTCCCGATCGAGATCGAGACCAACGGCACGATCGAACCCTCCGCGTCGCTGAGCGAGCGCGTCGACCAGTGGAACGTCTCCCCCAAGTTGTCTCACAGCGGCGAAACGCCGGAACGTCGCCTGAACCCGCTTGCGCTCGCGAAACTCCGCGACACGGGGCGTGCGTGGCTCAAGTTAGTCGCGCAGTCCGCGAGCAACACCGACGAGATCGCTCAGATAGTTAACCTGCTTTCATGGCCAAGTGAACGCGTTTACTTAATGCCTGAATGTCGTTCACCTGAACAACTGGCTAACCTAACACCGCAAGTAGTGAACTTAGCGATCGCTACCGGTTACAAGTTCACGAACCGTCTGCACCTCCAAGTCTGGGGTGGACAACGCGGGCGCTGACCCGCGCGAAACGCACGGCGACCTGGAGAACCACGGCGACCCGGACAAGCACGGCGTCCCGGAAACGCACCCAGGGCGCAGCGGCGCGCCAACCAGGGACCCTGGCGCCCGCTGCCACCCGAGCAGCCGACCGACGCGCCGCGGGTAACCGGACGCCGCGAACCCAATCAGAGCCCGTAGACCCGCAACGCGTTCGTCGTCCGCTCGTCGGGCTCGGCGTAGACGGGCTCACCCGGTTGAAACACGAGTTCGGGGCGAGCAAGCCGTAAGATCCACTGAAGCACGTAGGGGTGCTCGGCCGCGAGGTCGAACCCGCACGCCGGATCGGTCTCGACGTCACACAGCCGCGCGCCGCCCTCGGCACCGCCGGTCACGCGGTATCTGCCCAGATAAATCGCAAACCTCTGGCCCTCGCGGGCCACGAGCGGCGCCTCGACCAACTCTTCCCCGCCGCCCAAGGACCCTCGGGAGACTTCTTTGACGCCCAGCTCGCCCGCGACGCCCAGCGCCGTCGCGAGCAACTGCCCGACCGCGGAGGTGCCGACCAAGTGGCGCTCACTGCCACGCAAGTGCGCTTCGGCCGGGAACCGCACGATGAGCGGCACCATCAGCCGCGCCTCCTCGAGGCTGCCGTGGGGGTCGAACGGCACACCGGTGCGCTCGCCCATCCCGACGTCGCCAAGGAAGACGAACAGACTTTGGTCCCAAATCTGGGCCTCCTCGAGCCGGCGCACCAGGCTCGCCAGCGCGAGGTCGACCTTGCGCAAAGCCACCTTCTGCAAGGCTTCGACCCGGACCCAATCGTTGGGCCCGAGCAACCGCCGGGACGCACGGTCACGGTGCCGGACCTCACGCAGCGAGGCCGCCGCCTTGCGCGGCTCGATCACCCCCGCGTACTCCTCGGGTGGCAACACCTTGGCCTCGTCTTGAGTCACGTCCCACGGCGGGTGGGCGGCGCTCAAGTGCACGACGAGCAACCGCGGGCCTTCGCGTTCCTCCGCAGCCTCGGCGGCGATCCAGTCGAGGGCGTGGATCAATGGCTCGGTGCCCGGGCGGTCATCGACCGGCGAATACGACGCCTGCTTGTCCCAGCCGCGGTCGAACCCGAACGGCGCGAACGTGTACGGGACGTTGCTGAAGAAGGCCGCTGCGCCGTGATGTTTACGCACCGCCTCGCCCAAAACCGGCAACTGGGAGCCCAAACGCGTATTGCCGTCGAGAACGCCGTGCGCCGCCGGCAGCTTGGCCGTCAGCAGGGACGCCATCACGCCGTTCGCGGTCGCGCCGTTGGCTCGATACCCCTCGTAAACGATCCCCTGCTCGGCGATTCGAAACAGCGTCGGCATGTTGTCGCGCTGGCCCCAAGGTGGCACGAGGCCCCGCTCGAGACCGCCCGCGACCACGACGACCACGTATTTGGCGCGCGGCGCCGCCGCGAGCTCGACGTCCCGTTCCACTCGCGGTTCGCCGAACAACACGCGCCCCGCAGAGCCACTCTCCGAGGCCACGAAGTCGAGCGCGATCACGTTGCCCGCGAATGCGTCCAACGTCAGATCGATCGTCTGCCACTCGGCGCCCTCGCCGCCCTTCACCCGTTGTTCCGCCAGAGTAACGACGCTGCCATCGCTACCCCGCGCGTCCACGCGTGCGACACCGCTGCCTTCGCCCCAATATCCGACATCGACGCGGACGCGACTGCCGTGAGCCGGCGCAAGTGGACATCTCACCGAGCCCGGCGCCCGCAGCGCCAGCGATCGGCGCGGCTTGTCGGCAATCGCAGCGTCGATCAACAGGTTATCCAGGATCGGAGCCAAGTAGCGCTCGTCACGGTCGTCCGCGAAGTGAACGCGCAGCCAATCTAGACTCGCCTTCACCTCGCCGGGCTGCGGCCCCTTACCGCTGAATCGGAGTTCGATCAGATGGCGCCCTAGAGGCAGCTCATCGGCGACACTGCCCAAGTACAACACCGAGCCGGTACCAGGTGCCAACTTCGCCCCGCCGATGCGTTTACCGTCGAGGAACGCCGATACGTCGGAGGCCGCACCCGCCGCCGCCCGCAAGCTCAACGCGACGTTGGTCGCCGCCTTGTCGAGCCACACTTCGACCGGCACGGCGCGCGTCAACACCTCCGAGGTCTGCACGCCAGCGCGCTTGACCAACCGCACCTCGGGACTGCGCACGGCGCCCAAGCTGCGGTACACGTCGGCCTGGTCACTCGTGAAGTCGATGAACAGGCCGCGGTGTCTCACCTCGCACAGGTTGAGCGACTTGAGCAAGTCGAGCCGCTCCCGGCGCGTCGGCGTCACGACCACGGCTTTGGTGGGCGCGGCCGAGGGCAACGCGTGCTCCACCACCTCTTGCGCGAGCTCTTTGGTTTGACGACACGCGCTCAGGGCGAGCACGGCGCTCGTAACGGCGCCGGCACAGGCGCGAATTAGGCTCCGATTCATTGAGCGGACTCGGTTAACTCCAAGCGAGCACGTCGACCGGCGATCACCGTGACGCTGTGCACTTCTTCGGTGCCGTCGAGCTGCGTCTGCACTTGGTGGGCTCCGGGGTCCAGCGGGATGCGTCGCAGCGGCCCGCGACCTACGAACACGTTGTCCACGTAGAGCTTGTGTTGCCCGCCGCTGTCGACCTCGAGCAGACCTTTGCCGGGCGGCACGCTGAGCCCGTCAGGCAGGTCCACGTCCGACGTCTTGGCCACCGTCTTGCGAGCTACCTTCTCTTCACCGGGGGGCGCCGCGACCAAGTCGTCGTCCGCCGGCGCCAACCCCTGAGCCGCGACGTTCGGTGCGGCCGGGACGTTGGGATTGCCCAAGGCAGCGCTCGGCGCGCTGGCGCCCGGGGTGGGCTGGTCGCCTTCGGGCGCCATCAACTTGGCTAGCTGGTTCATGCCCATGAACGCGGCCATGGCGGCGGCGGTCACCACGACGACTGGGCGCAACGCGTACCCGATCCGCCGCAACACGGTGTGCTCGGTTTGAGTCGGCAAGCCCGCGGCGGCTTTGACCTCGTCGGTCGTCGGCTCACGCCGCTCGGGCTCACGCCGCTCGGGCTCGCGGCGAACCTTGGCGTCGTCGCTGATGGCACCCGGTGGGATGCTCGGGGGATCGAGCGGACGAACCGGCAACTCGAGATCATCCAGCGGCGGCTTGGCCCCGATCGCGGGCGTCGACTTCTCTTCGGGCGCTGGTGCGGCAGCCGGCAGGTCGAACGCCGCAGCCTGAAACACGCCGACTGCGGTCTCCGTCAGTGACGGGCCGGTTTCGCGCGGCGGCACGCGTTCAGTCGCAGGAGCGGCGTGGATCGGCTGCGTGGTCCCCAGATTGGGCGCGCGCCAACCGTCCTGCAGATTCTTCGGCATCTCCGCGGTGACTGCCTCGTGGGCGTCACCCGCGCCCAAGCCCGCCAAAGTGTTCGGAGCGCCGCGCGGCGGGTCGACGATCGTCTTGTCGGATTCCGATCTCCCGCCGAGGCTCGACCCGGCACCCGGCGCGGACCCGGCGCCAACGCGCACGAGGGGACGCCGCACCACGACGTCGGCTTGCGCCGGCGTGGGCGTCGCGCTCAGACCCACGACGGCGTCGGCGAGGTCCATGCCGTCGCTGTTTGCGTCCCGCAGTTCCGGGTTTACCCGGCCCGCATCCTTCTGCTTCGAGACCCGAGCGCCCACCGGCGTCCAGCCGCCGAGCGCTTGCGCGAGGCCGTCACCTGGTTCGACCGGCCCAGCTTCGGCGATCGCCTTGGCTGCGAAGTCCGCGTTGCGCACGGTCCGCGCCGGCAGATCACCGAGATCTCCCGGGCGCGGCCCGCCGATGGCCGCCTCGGGGATTGTCCAATTGGTGCCGCTCGGTGGCGTTTCGTCCGCAGCCGGCGGCCGGAACGTCGGGATCCCCTTCTGGCCGCGCGGCAAGTCGTCGTCGCGGGTGAGCGTGGCTTGCGGCAACGGGGGCAACCCGCTGATGCGCTCGGGCCGCGGTGCCTCCGGCGCCAACCCCAACACCGTCGAACGCTGATCACTCGGCGGGTTGCTGCGGCGCTCCAACTCGAAGTCGCCATGCGTCGCCTCCGACGCGTGACCGGGACCATGTACGACGACCGGCGCGTAACTCGGGCGATTCGACGGCCGTTGTGAGGCGTTGAGCTGCTCGGCGTATTCGGCCGCCGCCTCCGCCTCGTCACGCGTCGAGCCCGGGGTAACCACGGGCGCGCCCGGCGCCGCCTTCACCTGTACAGGTCCGCCCGGACGCAGCTCCATGTCGAAGGCCGCGACCGAGTCGCGTTGCTCCTCGTCGAGTAAATCATCGCCATCGGCCGACACGACGCGCAGGATGCCGCCGCGCAAGGCGAGATCTTCGAGCACCGACTCGAGCAAACTCGCGCTCACGCTGTGCAGTAGATCACCCGGCGCGGCGCCGTCGCGCAAACGCGCGACCAGCTTGTTCACGATCGGCGGCGACACGGCGAGGTACGGCTCGAGCGCCTTGGTGTCCACTTCCAGCCGCAACACGTCGTACAGGTCGGCGCCTTTCAAACGCCGGGTCGCGCGCCGCGCCCGTTCGATGAACGGCGCGAGCACCTTGTCGACGCTGCCGTAAAGCTCGGCTTGCACGGTGTCGCGTACCCGCTCGACGGTGAAACGACCCGCCCGCATCCCGAGCAAACCGGGTAAAACCTTCTCCCCAGATTCCACGCTGCCGTCTGCAGCTTTGCGCCGCGCCGTGAGGATGCGGCCGTCACCCAAGCAAATCTCGTATTGGAATGCCGCGTCCTGCAACACCACCTTGGCGTTGTCGACGGCGCGGCTCGCCAGTTGCAGCACCAAACGCGGGGTAACGCCATCGAGCCGGCCGTGCACGACGCGTTCGAGCATGAGTCGCTTCTCGATCCGAGCGCGCGGCTCGAGGGCCTCGGCGCAGCGCTCGATGATCACCGACGCCTCGGCTTCTTTCGCGAGGTAACCATCTGCGCCAGCTCCGAGCTCACGCACGCGCTGCAGCAGATCTTCCTTCCACGACAGCAGGATCACCGGCACGTCGCTGAGCGCGACGTCGTGCTTCAGGTTACGGCACAACGCGAAGCCGTCGAGCGCCGGCAACATCACGTCGCAGATCACCAGGTCCGGCGCGTCGCGCCGCGCTTGCCGCAACGCCTCGAGGCCGTCGGCCGCTTCGCTCACGATCGCGCCTTTGCCGCGCAACAGGCTCGTCAAGTACCAGCCGACACTCGTGTCGTCTTCGGCAACGAGGATCTTGCGCCCCGCAAGGTTCTCGGCCGAAGCACGGGTTCGACCACCGCGTCGCATTGCATCCTTCCCAGTCACAATCATTGCTCCCGACGGGGTGTGTGGATCGTAGTTGATGGTGCCATCCGAGAGCTCCGTGACCGTCTCGCGCAGGCGAGCCAGCATCGACCAGACCGCCGTCTGCACGGACGTGCCTTCACCCACTGATAGCACCATGTCCGCGCTCTGGCCGCCCGTGGTTTTGAGCAGCCCTTGTTTCACTTCCTCCGCCACTTCTTCAGCGAACTTGGAGAGGCTCATCACACTGTCGGCGCGCGGCGCGATCATCGATTGGGAGCGCCGGCGGTGACGCAGCCCTTCGAGGAGCTCCGTCTCGTAGTGTTCACCAATCGTCGTCACCCAGCGCGCGCCGCTCTCTTTGAAGCGCTCGACGTCGCCGACTCGCGCGTCCACGACCATGACGGCGCAGTCTTCACACTTGGCGATCACGGCGGGGACGTCCGGGCGCCGGCCGTCCACGACGAAGAGATCGGGATCGTAGGTCGAGAGCAATGCAACCGCCTCGCCGGCGTCTTGCGTGCAGTGCAGGTTGAACTCGTCGGCGCGTTCGAGCGCTTGACGCAGGATCACCTTCTGACTCTCGCTGGCGAGCGCCACCACCGCGAACGGTCCGGCAGAGTTCGTGTTCTTGGTCATGGGGGGCAAAGCCGGGACCGGCCCGGACGGACGCGCCTCGGGCTCGCGCGAGCCGCCGCGAGTGGACAGCTGGTGACCCAAACGACCGGCGGCGTTGAGCCGTTCGAGCAGCTCACTTCGCACGGCTGGACTCCACGGCCTACCCGCGAGCGCCGCGGCGCACGCATCGAACTCGACGCCGATCTCCTCGAGTCCAACGGCGTCAGCCGCCGCCCGCATCGCACGCAGACGTCGCACCAGCGACTCGGACGCGGCGTTCGACGCGCCTTCGCCCGTGAGCGCGTCGACCATCGCCGAAAGGGTGTTCAGGCGCGGCGACAACCCCTCGAGAAATTGCACCCGGGGGCTCTGGCTGGGCCCTGGCTGCGACGCCGGATTGATTGGGGTGACCATGAACAGCCGGCGTATCACACTTGCGTAAGCTTGGTTACTTTTCGGGGTACGGCGGGCCGGAGCGTCACCCCGCGTCCGCGCAAGCGCTCGAAACAACGGGACTTTTGGCGCACTTGGGCGTCGTGACGCGCAGTCTACGATAGCTCGGCGCGTGTACCCCGCGGAATGACGCGCAGCGGTGGGCGGGAGCCGCTCACCGCCTGACGGCGCTGGGCCCAACCACCAAACGGATACTGCTCGGATGTGCTCTGAACCCTCGAACGAGACGCAACGATGGTCGTCTTGGCAACCGCAAAGTCAAAACTTCGCTGGTCCGCTCCGCCGTGCGACGGCGATTGGTCGTTTCTTCACTCGTATCTTCACGTCGGCAGCGCGTCACCACTGAACACGTGTTGCACGAGGGCGCGTTTGGTCACGTGCAAAGTCTCGCGCTCGACGGTCACTTCGAGCCCGCCGCCCGGCAACATCACCATCACCGGCGCGTCGAACGGGACGAGACCGCGCCGGGCCGCCGCGACGACGACCGCGCCGGCCCCCGTGCCGCACGCCATGGTTCGGCCGACGCCGCGTTCCCACACGATCACTTCGAGGACGGTGGGGGCGATCTGGCGCACGAACTCGACGTTGGCGCCCTCGGGCTGACCCGCCGAAACCGTGGGCCCAATCACGTCCACCTCGGGCACACTGAACGGCGAGTCGAACAACACCGCGTGCGGGTTACCCATCGAGACGAGATCGAACTCGTAACTTCGTCCCTCGTGAACCAATCGCGCCTGCCCCTGCGGCTTGCCGCAGCCGAGCGAAATGGTCACCCACACCCGGCCATCGTGCTCCGTCACCGAGCAGTGACGGAGTCCAGCGTCCGTGACGACGTCGAATTCCGAGGGCGCGCCGTGTTTTTCGACCAGGTACCGCGCCACGCAGCGCAGCCCATTGCCGCACATCTCCGGGCGACTGCCGTCGGCGTTGAGCACCGTCATGCGCGCAAAGCCGTCCGAAGCGGGGCTCACGAGCAACACGCCGTCCGCGCCGACGCCAAAGTGCCGGTCGCAGATCCGCATGGCTTGGTTGGCGTCGAGCATTTCGGGCGAAGAGGCGTCCACGACGACGAAGTCGTTGCCCTGGCCGTGGTACTTTTCGAACTTCATGGTCCCCCTCTCTTAATCGCGTCGTGGCTGCGTGGAAAGACGTCTCGCCACCGTTGCAGTTGCGCCGGCGAGTGACGGTGTTCTAAACGCGGATCATGAGTCACCGCGCGCGCCCCATCCTCCTCAACGGCTTCATGGCCACCGGTAAATCCACGGTCGGCAAGCTCGTGGCGGCCGCAACCGGGCTGCCTTTCGTCGACCTCGACGCGCGCGTCGAGCAACGCGCTGGGAAGAAGATCGCCGCCATCTTCGCCGAAGAAGGTGAAGGCGCGTTTCGCGCGCTCGAGCGCCGCGAGTTGGACGTCGTGTTGGGCGAGGCGCCGTCGGTCGTGGCCCTCGGCGGGGGCGCCCTCTTGCACTCCGAGACACGTTGGTCGGCCCTCGAACGCGGTGTGATCGTCACGTTGCGGGCCAAACCCGAGACCTTGCTGCGTCGCGCGGAGGCCGATACCCACTCGGTGCGGCCGCTGCTCCGCGGCGGTGATCTGACTCATCTGACGACGATCTTGGAGAGCCGAGCCGACGCCTACGCCGAAGCTCACGCCGTCGTGGATACCGACGACCTCGAGCCGATCCAGATCGCCGAACGCGTCGTCGCCGTGTGGAAGAAGAACCCGATCGCCGTTGGGTCCAAGCAGACTTCGTATATCGTCGAAGTGGGCCGCGGGTTCGCGGCCGAGGCGTTGCCGAGCGCGATCGGCAAGTGTTCCGGCGTACTCCTGATCACCGACGCTACCGTCGATGCGCTGTACGGTGAGACGTATCGTGCCGCGTTGTCGCGCCACCAATACAAACACGTGACGCACGTGCTCACGCCCGGCGAGGAATACAAGACTATCGCCAGCGTGGAGGCAATCTGGAACACGGCGTTGCAGCACGGCTTCGATCGCAAAGCGCGTGTGCTCGGGGTCGGCGGTGGCGTGGTCACCGACGTTACTGGATTCGCCGCCGCGACGTGGATGCGCGGCGTGCCGTGGCACGGCGTGTCGACGACGTTGCTCGGCATGGTCGACGCATCGGTGGGTGGCAAAACTGCCGTCGACTTGCCACTGGCCAAGAACTGCGTGGGCGCCATCTGGCAGCCGGCGAGCGTCTATTGCGACGTCGATCACTTGAAGTCTGAACCCGTGCGCGGCTACCGGAGTGGGCTCGCCGAGGTCGTGAAGACCGCGTTACTCGGGGACGCGCCGTTGTTTGGGCTCCTCGAGTCCGAGGCGACGCGCCTGTCCACCTTCGACGCCGATCTCATCGAAGAGGTCGTGCGCCGGTGCGTCGCGGTCAAGGCGGCCGTGGTCACCCGCGACCCACGCGAGAGCGGGATCCGCGCCGCCTTGAACCTCGGTCACACGATTGGTCACGCCATCGAATCCGTGGGCGGGTTCGGGCACCACACGCATGGAGAGGCGATCAGCTTGGGTTTGGTGGCGGCGTTCCGATTGGGCACCAAACTCGGCTTCACGCCCCGCGAGCTCACCGAACGGGTGACGCGCTTGTTGTCGGCCCTTGGCTTACCCACGGCGCTCGAAAACGAACCCTTGGATCGCGCCGCCGAGCTGCTCGGCTACGACAAGAAGCGGGGCGGAAGCGACGTGAAGTTCGTGTTCTGTCCGGAGCCCGGTCGCGTCCATTTCGAGCTCTTGCCGCTCACCCAGCTCCAGGCGCTCACCCCGACCCTCGGCCACGCACCCTGACGTTGGGTTGCTTTCTTTATGCCCGGTGAACCGAGCTCTCCCCGCTGCAGGTCCCGGCAGCAGTCGCGGGACGGCCATCGACCTAGAAACAAGCGCCTCGGACCGTGGCCTCGTCGACCCAGCCGAACGCTGGGCACAAGAAAGGTGCCGGCAATTTGGACGCTACGGCGCCGGCCGGTAAACTAATGGTCCAAGTGTGCGTTGGCACGCTGAAAGGCTTCCATGCTCCGGACCAAACTTCTGCCCGTTGGCTGCGCGTTGGCGCTCTTACTCCCCGCCTGCGTCGAAAACGACACGTCGTTGTTCGTGGCAGGAGTGCTCAAGGGCAAACCACCGGAGTGTGAATTCAAGGCCGACCCCGGGTCCGCCCAGCTGCCGGGCGGGGTCATGGATGTGAGCTTCACCACGAGCTACGACGCCGAGCTGCTCGTTGGCCTGCAGCTCGCGACCCGCGGTGACAAGACGAAGTTGCGTACGGAGTCGATGCAATTCCAAATCCGCGGCGCCGAAGTGCGTCTCACGGATTCGGTGGGTGACCTCATCGACGAGTTCTCCGTGCCGGCGAGCGGCTCGATTACGCCCACGTCGGCTCAAACTCCGGGGTTCGGGCTCTCGAAGGTCGTACTCATCCCCAACGACGTGGGTGGAGATTTCAGAGACGAACTTCCGTTTGGCGGCGGTCGCACGGTCGTGGCCGAGGTCAGAGTTTTTGGCGACACGTTGGGCGGCGCTGAGCTGACTTCGGGCTCCTTCACCTTCGTGATCGACGTTTGTTACGGCTGTCTCTTAACCTGGGTAGAGGACGGCTTGAACCCTGACGGCACGTGTAACCTCTCGATCTCCGAGCCAGTAATCCAGAACGGCTGCTTCTTTGGTCAAGACGCCACCTTCGACTGCCGGCTCTCGTTCTAGGCGCCTGCGCGCCGCGACCCCACTGCGCCACACGCCGATGTTCACCCGTCTCCTCGGGGTCGCCCTCTGGACCGTTGCTACGACGGCCCACGCCGCGCCCCAAGTGAACGTCGGGGTAACGCCCGGAGTGGACTGGCGCCCCAACTCCCGAGTTGCGTTCGATGGGTCCGTCTCGGCGGACTTGATGTTCGCACGCACGGGTGACGCAACCTGGGGCTGGGGTCCGCGCCTCGAGCTGGGGACGCGGGCCTTCGACGATCTTCGTGTCGCAACCGGGCTCTCCCTGCAGCTGCCCACCGACCCGATCGCCGTCGTGGGGAGCGCCCACGGCCTGATCCAAACCACACCCGGCGGCGTGGAGCCCGGCGTCGGCGCCCGACTTTTCATCGGGCTACGCCCCTACAATCACTACGGTGTTTACAGCGCGGCGCTTGGTCTCTCGCTCGGGGCAGACCACGCAGTCGCGGCGGGCGGCACGACTGTCATCGCGGCCGTCCACGTGGACGCCATGTGGCTGTCACTCCCCTTCTTGTTCTTGTTAAACACCGCGACGCACTGACGGAATTCGAAGCGCCTCGTTGCGCTTTTCCTTTCCGGGTGTAGGGTGAGGGCGTCGGCACTGATGCTCGAGCCCTGCTCAGGGTCACGGCGAGGGCCGGGCCCTCGCCTTCTTCAAGACCTATGACCCCGACGCCGAGACCCGTCACCGAGATCCAGATTGGCGGCCACGCTTATCGCGTGCAGTCCTCGGCGGACGCCTCCGAACTCTCGCGTTTGGCCAAGCTCGTCGAAGCTAGGCTCACCGAGCTTCCCGGTAACCAACGCCACGACTCGCGGAGTTTGGTTTTGGTCGCGCTGTCCTTGGCCCACGACCTCGAGCAGTTGCGCGCGGAACACGCCGCGTTACGAGCCAGCGTCGACGAACGTCTCACCGCGATCGTCGGTCGCATCGACCGCGCCCTCGATCACCGCGACGAAAAGGGTGACCTGCTCCCGCCTCTGCCCGAACCAGCAACGACTGCCGCCCCGGATCCGGCGTCCCTCGCGGAGGCCCCCACCACGAGCGAATCAACTTCCAACTCCGAGACCGCTGCCGTTACCCGTGGTCGGCGTGCCCATTCCTCGTCGAGCGGTACGAGCGGTACTCGCTAAGCTCCGGGCACTCGTGGAGCGGCGCTCCGCTTGCGTACCTCGGCCGCCTGAGGGCACGGCACGGGCGAAGCCCGCATCTCACCGCAGGTGCCGTCCAATGACCGCCACCAGCTCCTCGACGACTTCGTGCTGCTCGTACGTGCGCGCGTCCGCTTCAAACAACACCCCGAGCACGGCACCTGTCGCGGCCGCCGACGAAAGTGACGACCACGCGGCCCTCGATGCACCCGCGGCGACATAGAAATCGTGCAACGTCGCGAGGGCGCCCCGCAACACTGCCTCGAGTCCGCCCAACCCGTGGTTACGTAGCACCATCCAGCGTTCCCGCTCAGTGGAACGGAACTCCGTAAGCGCGAGAGCCAGCTCCCGAGCCCGTTCACTCGGCGTCGCAACGGAGGCTACGCCGAGCCGCGTCATTACGGTCTCTTTCAACACCGCGGCGCACTCTTCCGAACACGCGTGGACCGCCACGTCTACCGCTTGGAAGTGTTCGTAGAACGTGTTGCGCCCCAGACCCCGTGCGGCCGTAACATTCGCGACCGTCGGCACCTCACCGCGGCCCAATACTTGTCTCACCGCGTGCAAGAGCTCCGCGCGTTGCGCGCGCACCCGCTCCGACGGGCTCAGGTGACGGTCGTAGGTACCTCGGCGCGAAACCCGGGGCGCGGAGCGGCGCTTGGGATCGAGCTCGGTTGGCGGCGCCTTGGGCACCCGGCCACTATATGCCCATAAAGACGCCTCTGTCTTCTTATTACGTCAATAGATACATTAGCGTCTTTATTTTGCCTTCCGCGTTAAAGCGCTGGAATTATTGTGGATTATCCCCTCAGCGTTCACACCGGATTCCTCGGCGATAACCCGAAGTCGCAAGATGCGGGCCCCGGACGTTCACTCGCGACCCTCACGCGGCGCGCGACGCGTCGACTCACCGGATTGCCGGCCGTGCAGCTTCAGATTAAGAGGCGCCGACCCCTCCAACCCCGACCCCGACGCTGAGCGTCGAGGGCGCCACTCGTAAGCGTCGACGCTCCAATTCCAGCCGGTGACGGCGCCGGTTCCCGAACCCCCCTTCCGATCGCCGTAGCCCCGTCCGACGCGACGTCTGACGGCAATTCGCTCGAGCTCGATTTCGCTAGTGCACGGAGTTCGCAGGGGTACTCGATCCCCGGACGGTAAGCTGGACTTGGCTCGTGTGGATGCCGAACGACGGAGTTGCGGGCGGACGCGCCGCAAACGGCTCGCGCCCCGTCGAGACAAACCTTCGGGCGTGCCCCTGCCAGCGCCCGCGAAGTTCCCTTTCAGCGCTCGGCGCGCCTGACCCCTGCGACCGTTGCTCCCAGCCCTCATTCCACGCCTAAAACGCGCCTCAGCTCGGACGCGCGTGGTCCAGGCGGACCCGCGCCGGAAGCGGGCACTTCGACGACCAGCTCCCACCCTTAAACGGGCGTGACGAACCCCACGCCTCGACTGGCCTTTACAATGCAGCGGACCGCACCGCACCTAGGGGTCGGGCTCCGGCCGGCTGCGCACGAAGGAGCATTCGGCTCCGCCTGAGCCGGGCTGCGTCGGCATCGTGCCTCCCGGCGTTCGCCACCTCCACAATCCGCCTCGCTCCTCATCGGATGTCCTCGAACCAGGCGGCAACGTGACTCCTCCGTGTCGCCTCGTCCCTAAGGGCCGGCTCCCTTTACCCTCGAACGAGCGTCGTCGACCGACACCATGGCCAACCCAGCCAGCCCGGGCCCCTGCGCGCGCTCCCGGCGGCAATCCGGCGGTCGCAGCCTTAGTGATGCCCGGGGCACTGGGTGCCACGGGTCGGCGAACGACGTTTCACGTGAAACGCGGACGCCCTTTCCGCTATCTCAGCTCGTATTCCTTGGCTTCCCGTCCTTGGCTTCCCGTCCTTGGCTTCCCGTCCTTGGCTTCCC
>CBINDO010000143.1:0-19199 GCA_966249405.1 uncultured bacterium
ATCCGGTGTCGTTCGTCGGCTCGCGCTCGAGGGTGCCGTCGGCTTGGCCTTCTTTGTCGGCGCTGCACGCGACGAGTCCGAGTGCAAATGCGAGCACGCTGGATAATTGATGTGCTTTCATGGTGTATTTCTCGGGGTAGGGGTTCAGCCGGCGTCGGTGATTGCCGCGTCCTGGGTCGGCGTGGTGGGCTGGTCCGTCGTCTGGGGGCCGACGTCGGGTGTATCCGGGTTGGAGCCCGACGCATCGAGCGCATCGCTCGCGTCGGTCGGCTCACTCGGTGCGGCGTCGGTCGGCTCGCTCGGCGCGGCGTCGACGGCTGCGTCCGCCGGTTCCGGATCGGGTAGCCGCGGGACACACTCGCCGCCGACCGAAGGGCTGGAGCTTCCAGCGTCCAGTACGTAGAAGCCGCCACCATCCGTCAGGTGAACACCGGGGTCACCACCGACGTCTCCGGGAGGGCTTTGTTCACCCCTGCCGGAAATGAACTCGGTCGGGTCTACGCAGCCGAAGTCGGCAAGAGAATCCGAGAGGTCTGCGATGACGCCACATATGCCGTCCGGCCGACAGCAACCCGCGAGCTGCCGCGGGTTGGCTGTATCTTCGAAGTAAACACTGGGGCAGGTGGCGTCCGCCGAGCCCGGCTGCTCGAGCGCCACGCAGCCGCTGGTCACCGGCATGAAGTCGCTGACCGAGCGAAGGTCGAGGCCGCACGTGTCTCCGTTCACGCAGCACGGCTCGACCACGATGTCGCCGACCAAGCGGTCACGGCATGTCGTGTTGCCGCAGAGTTCGGTCTCTGGTCCCTCGACGGGCACTGCGGGTGGGAGGACGCTCGGCGGATTGGCTTGCGGGTTCGGTTGCGGTCGAGGCGGGTTCGGCGTGGGATTGTCGTTACCCCTCGGATCCGACGCGGCCGCGTCGGTCGTCTCGGCTGGCTTTGATGGGTCGTCATCGCAGCCCGACAGGACTGCTGCGGCGAGCGTGAAGGCAACGATTGCCGATCGACTGGGATGACGAAGAGAACGGGTCAGTGGGAGCATAAGCAAAGGCCTCGGTGTGATCGCTAGCGTGACACGTGTTCGTACCAAACGCGCCACGCCGTGGATCGAACTTTGGAGGTGCTCAGCGACTCACACGGATGCCAGCCGAGTGGATGACCGACTCCGGAACAGGTGGTAACCCCAGCAGGTAAAGCGCCAAATTGCCCGAATCGCCGTTGCGCAGCGGCTGGTAAACGCTCTGGTATTCGGGGTTCATGGCTTCCGGAGAGAAACGATTCTCGAACGCCGCGTAGGCGTCCCCTGGCGATACACCTGGCGCCATCACATAGAAGGGAATCTGGAAGTTTTGCACGTCGGCCGAATCGGAATGGCCGTAGCCGACTCCGCCGTGGTCCGTCGTGATGATGAGCGCGGTCTTGTTTGCCAGCGGACCGGACCGAACGACCTGGAGGATGCGTCCGAGCAAGACATCCATCGAGGCTACCGCGGCCAAATACTCCGGTGTTCCCCAGCCAATCGAGTGCCCGGTGCCGTCTGGCTGATTCAGGTGCACGAAGGTGTAGTTGGGCGGGCTCTCCGACAGCATCAGCACCAGCTGATCGACCATCGCCGCTGGGTCCGTGTTGATGACGACGGTGTCGATCTTGCGTCGACCGTTGTCCTCGCCAACCAAGTCGGGTGCGCCGGCGTCGTTGTAGGACTGAGTGTAGAGCGAGAACTTGGTCTTGCTCGCGAACAGGGCAGTACTGCGACCGTGATCATGGACGACGTCGAACACACTGGGCGTGTAGTTACGTTCGGGCAGCCGCAGCGTGTGGAGCGTCTCGCTTGCCGACGGGTCGATGTTGTTGGTGTATCGGTGCGAGCGGAAATTCTGGAAACCGGGTGACGGTGAGACGGGAAGCCCCGTCAACATCGACGTGTGATTGGGCAGGGTTATCGTGTACGTCTTGTCGGTTCTCGCGTTGTGGGTCCACGCGCCGAGCGATTGCAGGGTCTTGAACGTGGGTGCATCGCCAGCCGCGATCACCTGCTCGAGGAACCGCGAGGCCAGCCCGTCGACCGAGATCATCACCGCGTGAGACACATCGGCTCGGGTCGGGGCATTGGGCGTCGGCACTGGCGGAGGCACGACGAAAGGCTCGGTGGACTCCCCTGCGCCGCTGCCGGTGAGCGCGTCGGGGGCGCCGCTTGGATCGGTTGGCGCGCCTGCAGAGGTGGTGCCCGCATCGGGCTGTTTCTGGCCGGGCGCCACCACGTCGTTGGCGCAGTCGTGATCGGCGTGACCGTGGACCGCGGTCGTAGCGGGCGCCTCCGGCTCGGAGCTATGATTGGCGTCTTCGTCCGACGACACCGCGCCGGGTGACGATCCGGCGTTGGGCGTCGTCTCTGCGGCTACCGTGGTGGCGCACTGCTCCGGGTCTTTGGTTTCCCGCGTTGGCTCCAGGAGCTGGCGACTCGAACACGCCGCGACCACGAGGGCGACGATCGCCCAACGGGTGACTCGGGAGTGCTTCGGGAATTCGGCCATGAGCTCGGCGGAGATGAATACTCAAACTTCCACAAAAGGCGATGGCCGACCAGGGGATCCCCTGTCGGCCATCGATGCATTTTTCCGTTTTGTTCTGCGCAGCTTTTGCGGACGGCACGCGGCTCGTGCCACCCGACCGGAACTATTCGGCGGGAGTGACCACGGCGGCTACCCCCGGACCCCTCATTCCCGGGTCGTAACCGAGTTCGGCCACGCGATTGGAGAACAACACCTCTTTTGGTGGATTGCGGATACCCCGGACCAGGCCGACCCAGCTCAGGGCGCGCAGCGTGTAGTAGGAGATGTCGATCTCCCACCAGAAGAAGCCTTGGTTGGCGGAGGACTGGTAGTAGTGATGGTTGTTGTGCCAGCCTTCGCCGAGGGTGATCAGCGCGAGCAGGAGCGAATTGCGGCTGGTATCGGTGGTGGCGTACCTGCGGCGGCCAAACACGTGCATCAGCGAGTTAATCGAGAAGGTGCCGTGATAGAGGAGCACGGTCGACAGGAAGAAGCCGCAGAAGAGCATGCTCCAGCCACCGACGAGGTATACGGCCACGCCGAGCACGATCGGGGCGATGTAGTGGTAGGTGTTGAGGAACCGCAGCTCGGGGAACTTGGCGAAGTCCTTGATCCACTTCCACTCGGTCTCGTCGTACTGAGAGGAGATGATCCAACCCACGTGGCTCCAGAACGCGCCGTCCTTGGGTGAGTGGATGTCGCGTTCGGTGTCGGAGAATTTGTGGTGCATGCGGTGATGGGACGCCCACCACAGCGGACCCTTTTGGGCACACGAGGTGCCGCCGAAGGCCATCAGGAACTGCATCACGCGACCCATCTCGTAGCTGCGGTGCGAAAAGTACCGGTGGTACACGCCGGTGATGAAGAACATGCGCAGGACGTAGAGCCCAACGCACACCGCGATGTCCGCGACCGTCGGCGGGAACCAGAACATGCCGATGGGCGCAAGGTGTAGCAAGAAGAAGGGCAACGACTTCACCCAATTCGGGGCCGTTTGCTCACGAGTCAGCGTTCGATGCATGCGCTCAGGCTAGCCGATGTTGTGTCACGAACGCGTCATGCCCTAGTCATTTCCTGCTTGGTCCGTACATGGGTTCGGAAGCCGTCCACCGTTTGACGGCGGGGCCGACGGTGACGAAGGCGGGGGGCGAGCGACAGCCTACATGGGCTTCTGTCCTCAATCGGTTCAACTCTCTGCAGCGCGATTGCAAACCCGCTGTGAGTGTTGCAGCGCCCTCATCGATTGTTGCCAAAACCTTGGCAGGTGAACTGGCTCTCGGCCGATCCGCAACGTAAGACAAAACAGTGGGTAGCTGATGTTGTTCTAGAGCATCAACTGCCATGTTTACGGAGAGTGTAGGTACCATGTTACTCAAGAAGATGCCTGTGGCCCATTGGATTGGTAGTGCGGTTGTGTGTGCGACGCTGGCAACCAGCAGCATCGCCATAGCGAAGCCGGCGGCGAGCGAGAGCTCCGAGGAGGATCCTCACGCAGCGTTCATGAGCATGATCTCCAAGCTGGAGAAACAGGTGGGCGCCTCGAAGAAGCAGGTGTTCGCCTCCGAGGGAGAGGTGAAGAAGCTCGCCAAACGCGCCGAAACGGCGGGTTGGCGTGTAGCCGCGGCGCGTGAGCGCTTCGACGAGTATCAAGCCAAGTTGGCGTCCGAGAAGGAGAGCGACAAGATCGCGGAGCTCAAGGGCAAGCTCACCGCGGAGCGCAAGCTCCTGAAAGCCGATGCCGAGAAGCTCGCGCAGATGGTCTCGCGCTCGAAGGAGATGCGAGCCAAGTCGGAGGCGTTGGCAGAGGCGCTCCGCAGCTTGAAAGACGACGTCGCGATCGAAGCCGACAGGTTCGAGTCTTCGGACCGAGGGCACAAGAAGGCGATGCAGCTGATTGCCGACGCTGACTGGGCGCTCGAGCGGTTGCAAGAGCTGAACGCTTCGTTCGAATCGGAACTCGAGGCCAAGGCCGCCGAAACTCTGAGCAAGACCGAAGTGACCGACTCGTGAGCTAGAACAGTTGCGTGGTACGGCTGCGCCGAAGTGGCACGCGGCTAGTCCCACCCAGCACACCTCGGCCAGTCGAGGCGCGATCGCTTCGCGCACCTCGACTGGCTGTGGCATTCCACTCTGGGGCGTCGGCCACGCGCGCGGCGTTTGATGCCCCCGAATGTCGGGAAGTGGAGGCTGTGTCGCTGCTAATCTGCGGCCATCGCGACTGCCATTGCGAGCCGACTCAGCATGCCGACGTTGCCCCCGCTCGAGGGCGCCTTGCGCGCCAACACCATTGTAGCCGCTCGGTACCGCGTCTTGTTCGAACTCGGGCGTGGTGGCACGGCGAGAGTGTACTTGGCTGTCGTCGAAGGGCCGAGTGGCTTCAACAAACTAGCAGTCTTGAAGGTCTTGAAGGCCGAGCTGGCGAACAACGTCGACTTCCATACGTTGATCTTCAACGAGGCCAGGCTGGCCTCACGTCTCAGTCACGGCAACGTCGTTCAAGTGCACGAGGTGCTGGAACACGAGGGGGCTCCAGTGATCGCCATGGAACACCTGGCGGGAAAGACCCTCTACGAAGTGAGGACGCGCGCGCCCGAGCTGCTCGACGTGAACACGCAGGTCTACGTGCTCAGCCAGGTGCTGGCGGGGCTGCACTACTCCCACGAATTGGCCGACTTCGATGGCACGCCGCTCGGCGTCGTGCATCGGGACATCACGCCCCAAAATGTGTTCCTCACCTACGATGGTCAGGTGAAGGTTCTCGACTTCGGCATCGCCAAGCTCGCCGGTTCACTCGTCGAGACCCAGGTCGGCGTCATCAAGGGCAAGGTTCGCTACATGGCGCCCGAGCAACTGCAAGGCCAGCCGGTGGATGGGCGTACCGACGTGTTTGCTTGCGGCGTGATGTTGTGGGAAGCCATCGTCGGGCGTCGGCTTTGGCAGGACATGACCGACGTAGAGGTCGTCAACGCGATCTTGGACGGCGAGTTGCCTTCGCCACGCATTCTGAGGCCCGACGTCGACGTCGAATTGGAGCGCATTTGCAGAAAAGCGTTGGCGCACGACCCGGCCGAACGTTATCGCAGCGCGGAGGCATTCCAAGAGGACCTCGAGGTGTATCTTGGCCGTCTGCCGGTACGCATCACGCCGCGTGAAGTGGGCAGAGCGCTGTCCGTCGCGTTCACGGCCGACCGCGAGGTGTTTGCCCGCGCCGTCGAGGAGCGGCTGGGTTACGCGTCCTTGCTCCGCAATAGTCCTCCGCCGCGAGCGCCTTCCGTAAACCCGCAACCACCATCGAGTGAACGGCGTTCGCTGCGCGACTCTGCACCGCCGAAACCCACACGCGCCTCACCCGCTCCTACCTCGGGCAGGGCAGGGCAATTCGACGCGTCTGACCGGGGCGACTTAGTGCGGCGCGGCTCCGCAGCATCCGCGGACGATGGACGCTGGTTCTGGCTGGGAGTGGCCACGTTCATCGCCGTCGCCGCGTATCTGTTGGCGTGGCAGCCGTCCCGTTAGGCGAGGCCGCTCGTGTTTTTTGCGGTCTCGGCGCGACCTCGACGGTGACGTTGCAAAGGGGCGCCGCCCGGGTGATACTCCTGCGCCGGTGTCGCCCTACTTCACCCATCCGCTCGTGCTCGTGCTGTGGAGCTTGGCGATCGGGACCGCAGCCGTTTTCATCGTGCTCACCTCGAGCAATGTGTCGACCTATCGGGCATTGCGTCAACCCCAGCTGAAGACGTACATCGGGTTCACTGGCTTCGGCGCCCTACTGGCGGCGTGTGTGGCGTTGTCGTTGTTACCTGTCTCACCGACCGCCAAGAGCCACGTATTCCGGTTGATGTGGGTGTTTGGCACCGCCAGCTTGGCGTTCTGGGTGCAAGCCGTGGTCAGCTTCGCGGGCCTCTCCGGGGCCAAGTTCGTCTGGCTGAGGCGTGGCTTCTGGTCGTTTTCCGCGCTGGCGTCGATGGACCTGCTGCTGGCGGCAGCTACCGGTCAGAGCATGCTGTATTCGATGGAGCCGCTCGCGACGGAGTCGATCGTCTTGCTGGCCTCCGGAAACGTGTTGCGGCACCGCGCAATCGGCGACGCCTTGGGTGCTGCTCTGGCGCTACTCTCGTTGACCACTTCCGTGATGTTGTTGTGGGGCATCGTCAGGTCTTCGTTGGTCGATCGCACGCTCCTCGTCGGAGCGACGCTCACGCCCGTGTTGTTGTGCGCAGAGCTGGCGATGGTATTGGCCAAGTCCAAGTACAACTTCCCGGTTCTCTTTTTCGCCAATTTGATCGAGGCGACGCGCATCTCGTGGGCCAGTCGCGATCGAGTGTATCGGGAGCTCGAGCAGATCCGCCGCGTACGCCGCGAACAAGCGGCGCTGCTCGAGACCCAGCTCGAACAGCTCGAGCTTCGCGCTCGGTTGGCTACCGTGGGTGAACGCACGGCCGAACTCAGCCACGACATGCGCAACCCGTTGACGACCGTGGTCGGCGCGATCGAGTTGGCCGAAGCGGCGTTGAACGCGAGCCCTCCCGACGTCGAGGATGCCCGCGAACTGCTCGCGAGCACGCGCATCGGCCTCGACCACGTGCTCGAGTTGGTGCGCAAAATCACGCGGCAAGTGAGCGAACCAGAGTCGCCCGCGAAGCCGATCTCGATTCCGAGTGTGGTCGCCAACGCCATCGCGTTGTGTCAGCGCAGATTGTCGGGCATCGCCGTCACGACGCACGTCGAAGACGGGCTCGCGGCGTCGGGCTGGAGGACCGAGCTCACGCAGGTGCTCGTCAATCTGCTCGTAAACTCGTGCGATGCGTTGCAAGGGCACTCGGCCCCGTGGATCCGTATCGAGGCGGTGAGCGCGGGAGCCACGCTCCAGCTCCGAGTCAGTGACGCGGGAAAACGTCCGCCAGATGCCGTGGTGGACAAGATGTTCACCACGCGCTTCACCACCCGCAGCACCAGCGCTTCGACCGGTCTGGGTCTGACGATTTGTGCGCAGATCATCCGCCAACACGAGGGGCGCGTCTTCGTCGACCGCAGGTGCGCGAACACGACGATCGTGATCGAGCTGCCGCGGGTCCAAAGCGCGGCCCGTCAAGATGCGGCGTGAGCGGGCGCCAGCCGCTCCGGCAACCCTCGGCAGTGGTCGCGGGTCTCGGTTGCGAGACCCGCTCTCAGTCGTGCGCAGGGCCGAGCTGTGGCAACCCGTGGAGTCCCGCCGAGGAGGGGCGCGGCGCTTCGCCATCGATGGACCGACGCTCGGCGCGCGGCGCCACGACGTAACCGCGAAGCGCCAGCGCGAGGACGCCAGGCAGCACCAAGAGCGTGAGCATCGTTCCTATCAACATGCCAATCACGACGACGGTGGCCAGCGGTCGTTGGACTTCGGCGCCCGCGCTCGTCGCCAGCGCCATGGGAAGGAAACCGAGCGCCGCGACTACCGCGGTGGTCAACACCGCGCGCGCGACGTGAGTTGTGCCGTGGGTTATCGCGTGGTCGAGGTTCTCTCCCGCTTCGAGTCGGCGTCTCACCTCGGTGGCGATCACGACCCCGTTGAGCACGCCGACCCCGCCGAGCGCGATGAATCCCACCGCCGCCGGCAGGCTGAACGGCATGTCGCGAAGCATCAAGCCGACCATGCCACCCAACAGAGATAATGGCACGAGCGCGAATACCGCCAACGCAAAACGCAGATTCTGGAACATCCAAAGCAACATGCCGAAGATGATCGCCACGACCACCGGCACCACTACCGCGAGTCGTTTTTGTGCCCGCTCGAAGTTTTCGAATTGGCCGCCCCATTGCATCGAGTACGCGGCTGGCAGGGGAACGCTGCGTTCCACCGCTTGGCGCGCCTCCGCAACCCAAGAGACGAGATCGCGGCCGCGCAGGTTTACGTCCACGCGCACCGCGCGGCTCCGATCTTGACGGCGCACGGCGGTCGGGCCGTCGCCCTCGGACATCTGCACGACCTCGCGCAGCGGCACGCTGAGACCGTTCTCCGTCGAGACGAACAAATCGCCGATCGCGTTGGCCGTGGGGTCCGAAGGCGGCTGCAGAACGCGGATCTCGAACCTGCGCTCTTGTTCGTAGAGCTGTCCCACCGGGATCCCCTCGCGGGCAGACTGGAGCACGAGGAACGCGTCTTCCACGCGCATTCCATAACGTGCCAAGCGAGCTCGGTCGGCGACCGCGTTGATCATGGGCGAACCCAGGACACGCTCCACGCGCAGATCGCCGGTGCCGCGGATGTCGCGCACCACATCACCCACCTGGTTGGCCAAACGCGAGAGTTCCTCGAGATCCGTCCCGTAGATTTGAATCTGAACGTCGGCGCGCGAGCCGCTGATGAGCTCGTTCGTGCGGTCTTCGATCGGCTGCGAGACGGAGACGAACGTGCTTGGTACTCGCGACTCGACGGCGTTCTTGAAGGTCTCCGAGAGCGCGTCGAAGTCAGGCGCAGAAGTCCACTCCTCGAGTGGTGCCAGTCGGGTCAACACGTCCGTGTTGTCGTTGCCGACGGGGTCGGTGGCTACCTCGGCGCGGCCCGTCATGGCGAGCGTCGACTTCACCTCCGGGAACTCGTGGAGCACGCGTTCGGTTTCCAAATCCAGACGGCGCGCCTCTTCCAGCGATATGCTCGGGGCACGTCGAATCGTCACCACGGCGTCGCCCTCGAAGATCCTCGGCACGAACTCCGCGCCCATGCGTCCAAATGCGTATCCGACGCCTGCAAGCGCGATGAACGAGCCAGCGAGCAGCGGGAGGCGCTGACGCACCGCGAACGGAACGATGCCTGCGTAACGCTCCGTCAGCCACTCCAGCCAACGGGGCCCGTGGCCCTTTGCGGGTGGGACCAAGGTTACCAGCACGGCAGGGAAGAACACCACCGCGTAAAGGAGCGCGCCGGAGAGCGCGCAGGCCATGGTGATGGCCATCGGCCGGAACATCTTGCCTTCGATGCCCTGCAGAGCAAGAAGTGGTAGGTAAACGAGCATGATGATGGCGACGGCGAACGCCACCGGTCGAGCCACGGCCGAAGCGATGTCACCGTAAGCCTTGTCGCGGCTGGCGCCGATCAGTTTCCTGCCCGCGGTGCCCGCGATGATCGCCTCGAGGATCACGATTGGGCCGTCCACCAAGAACCCGAAATCGATCGCGCCGAGAGACATCAAATCACCGGTGACCCCGAACAGCAACATGCCGAGCAGCGCCACACTCATCGCGAACGGGATCCCGATCACGACCGACAGCGCGCCGCGCAGCGTCCCGAGGAACAGCGCCAGGACGGCGGTCACCACGACGACGCCCTCGGCGAGGTTCTTCATCACCGTACCGATGGTGCGACCCACGAAGTCGGCCCGGTCGTAAACGACGTCGATCTGGACGCCAGCAGGTAAGTCGGCTTGGATCTCGGCAACTCGTTCGCCGACGGCACTGACGACGTCTCGGCTGTTCTCGCCCAGCAGCATCATGACGATGCCCGTGACGGCTTCGCCTTGGCCGTTGTGGGTGACCACACCGTGACGAAGGGCAGGTCCTACACGCACGTCTGCCACGCTCCTGACCAACACCGGAGTGCCGTCGGGCTCCGTGCGGATCACGACTTGACCCACCTCTTCGGGGGATTTGAGCATCCCTTGGCCGCGTACGGTGAACGACTCTTGGCCTCGCTCCACGTATCCACCGCCGGTACTGACGTTGGCGCTCTCCAGGGCATCGACCACCTGGGTCAAGGTCACCTTTTGAGCCACCAGGCGCGCTCTGTCGACGACCACCTGAACCTGCTTGAGCTCGCCGCCCATCGTGTTCACTTCGACGACGCCAGGTACGCCGCGCAAGCGCGGCACGATCTCCCAATCGAGCAACGTGCGGAGCTGCATCGCCGAGTGGTGTTGGCTGCGGACCACGAACTGAAAGATCTCGCCGAGCCCCGACGAAACCGGGGCCAGCTCCGGCACGCCGGCCTGCGGCGGGAGCTCCACGCCACGCAGCCGCTCCAGAATCAGCTGACGAGCGAACCATATGTCCGAACCGTCTTCGAACACGACGGTGATGGCCGATAACCCGTAGCGAGATACGCTGCGCAGCTCTACCGAGCCGGGCGTGCCGTTGAGCGCATTCTCCAGCGGCATCGTGACGGTGCGCTCGACCTCCACGGGCGTGAGTCCGGAGGCCGAGGTGAGGACCGAGACTTGAATCGTGGAGACGTCCGGCAGTGCGTCGACGGGCAACGCGCGAGCGGCGAAGCCACCCAGCGCGAGCACCGCTGCCAACAATACCAGGACTGGCCCACGCAAACGAATGGACGCGACAACCAGTTTACCGAGCATGCGTTACCTGAAGAGTTCACTCTTGATGGCAAATACGCCGCGGACCACGACGGACTGGCCCTCGTGGAGACCCTCGAGGACCTGCTGCTGGTCGCCGTTTGACCCGCCGAGCTTCACTGCCACGGCGCGCACCGACGTGGGCGTATCACTGACGAATACGGTGGGCTGACCGTCGATGACCGTGACCGCGTCGTTCGGCACGAACAGGACGGGGCGGCTCGCGCCCTGCGTCGCCTGAATCTCCGCGGTCACGGCTTGGCCGGGCCGGAGCTTGCGAGACTTGTTGTCGATCGCGATGCGCACGTCGGTCGAGCGCGTGTCTGGATCGATCTGCGCGCCGATGTGCGCGACGTGACCTTCGATGCGTTCGCCGGGGGCGGCAGCCGGGCTGAGCACCACCGAGTCGCCAACGCGAATGCTTGCCAAATTCTGCTCGTAGACCGCGAGCTCGACCCAAAGGTGATCGAGGTTGGCGATCCGGAACGCGACCAAGTCGGCGTCCACGGACTGCCCGGCGGCGACATGACGTTCGATCAGCGTGCCGCTGATCGGCGAGCGGATGGCGTGACGCCCGAGACCGATCACGCCTTTGCCGTCGGCAGAGCTGCCCATCGCCGCAACCCGTTGTCTTGCCGCGTGGAGCAGCGCTTCGTATTTGCTGAGCTCGGTTTGGGCTACCTCGAACTCACGCGCCGTCGACAGCTGTTTGTCCTTCAACCGACGTTCACGCTCGGCATTGATCTGCGCGGCACGCAGCTCGGCTTCGAGCGTCGCGACCGATGCCTGGGCCTCTCCGAGCTCGGCGCTCTCGACCTCCGCGAGGAGTTCACCTTTCTCGACGACGTCGCCCTCGAACTTCTTCACCGAGCGAACCAAGCCGCGCAACCGCGTGCCAACAGCGGCCATGTGAGTCGGATTGAACGCCACCGTTCCGACCACCCATACCACCGGAGTCAACGGCGCCTTCTGCACGGTCGCGCGCTCCAGTTGGATCCGCTTGGCGTAGGCTTCGGAAAAGACGATCGAATCGCCCTCCACCCGAGGCACGTCGGGCGGAACCGATGCCGCAGCCGGCTTCTCCAGCGAGTTCGACCAAGCTGCGAGCGAGCCCAAACACAACAAGCCGCCGAGGATCCATAGTGCGTTGCGGCGCCAGCGTGCCGGCTTACTACGCTGCTCGTGCTCCGAAGTTTTGGGGATCTCCGAGTCTCCCGCGCTCGGTTCGAGCGACGTGCGTTGGTCGTCATCGGGGGGAGTAGTCATGGTAGTTCTCCTGTGAGTTGGATGAGTTCGCCCAGCAACGACCATTGCTGCTCGACGACGTTCAGGCGCTCGAGCGACAACATCGCGAAGTCGCGCCGGCTGAGCAGCACGGCGAGCCAATCGGTCTTGCCGGCTTCGAGGGTGGCAGCCGCCGATTCGACGGCGGCGTTGGCCGCAGGCAAAGCGACGGTCGTGAGCAGCTCGTAGGCACTCGTCGCGTACCGATACTGTTCTGCGATGCCATCGATTTGTCGTTCGATGATGGCGCGTGCCACCGCACCTTGGGTTTGCGCTCGTAGTGCTTCACTCTCGGCGCGCGCCTTTTCCCCCTGCAGAGCGCGCACTGCCGGCACCTCGTACGCGATGCCGAGACCCATGCGGGCCTCGCCGAAGTCCCCCCGACCTCCCATCAGCATCAACTGCAGCGGCCCCAACGACTCCCGATCTAGCCGCGCGCGTTGTGATTCGAAATACTTGGCCTCTGCTTCGGCCGACGACACGGCAGGCGGGAGCCGACGCTCGATCCGGGCCAGATACGCGTCGAATTGCGCGGGTGGCGTCAAGGAGGGCGTGCCAACGGCGGCGTACGGCTCACCAGTGATGCGGCTGAGGTGGGTCAGGGCGCTGGCGAAGCGGCCGCGGGCCTCCTGGAGCAGTACTTCGTTCCGCGCCAGCTCGACCTTGGCCATGGTCGCGTCTCGAATGACCGTGTCTCCCGAGGCCAAGCGCGACTCGTACAACTCTGCGCTCCGACGCGCGATCCCGACCATTTGTTCGAGCACGCGAACGCGTTCCGCCTGTACCTGCACGAGTCCGTACACGGCATAGGCCTCGCCCAGAGCCGACGCTTCGGCGATGTCGAGGCCAGCTTCGAAAATGCCCTGATAGGCTTCGGCTTCCGTGATGCGTTTCGAGCGCTGACCGAAGACCTCGAAGGGCAGCCACAACGTGCCTCCGAGCGCCACGTCTTTGGTCGTGCCACCCGTGCCGCGTTGCCCGGTTACCTCGAAGTACGGATTTTGCAGTGGTGCGCGGCGAGCGTTGACGAACTCGGTTTGACTCACCGCCAACGCCGCTTCGCCCAGACGCACCTGCGGCGCATGTTTGCGGACGCGATCCAATACCGACGTCAAAGGCGGGACGGCCCGTCCCTCGAGGTGATGCCTTGCTTCGGCTACCGCTGTGTTTACGCCCAATGGCGCGCCGAGCCAACACGACGCACCGAAACCAATGAGCACCGTGGATTGGCGCAGAATAACGGACAGAGACGCGAGCGCGGTGTGCCTTGGGCAGGACTTAGCAGCGCAGGACGTGGCAGTGCAGGACGTAATCATCTTGAAACAGCTGGCCCCCGGCGTTGGTTACGGGGGTATTTCTGCAAAACTCCGGTAAACGATGACTGGTCGGAGGTGTCACTCCGGTTTCTCCAGTGACGCGGATCGGTTGCCAACCCGCATCTGACCAATGGCCCAAACAACGAGATCACCCTAGACGGATCCCGGGAGCGCGCTCGAGCAATATTCGAAACATTAGGGCAAACACTCGAGGATGCAACACCCAATATCGTCAAAATCGACACAGGTAGCCGGCGGTGTGGCGGAATTGAGATGTTGTCTTATGGACGCATGAAGTGAACGCAGGCTACCAACTGCGACCATGCACTGGGGGCGGCCCCGGTGACACACGCGGCGACGCGTCGGCGGCGCGTGTCAGTAGGGGGCGGGACGCGGGTGGGGGAACGCGCCGGTGCCTCACGGTTGTTCAGGGGGGCTGCCGCGACGGGAGTCCACGAACGCTGGCAGCAGCCCACCCCGACTCAGGCCAGCTCGCGGAGGTGGAGCCGGACGGCGCGATGGTTAGAAAGTCCCGACGACGGCTGCAGTTCGGGTCATCGCGAAGGATTTGGAGGGTCATGGCCTGCCGATAGGGCACGGAATGCTTTGCGGGGTTGCCGGTTTGTCGTAGGACGCGGGCCCTTTTTCATGTTGTCCGTCACCGGCCTATCTAAATTGTATGGCGCGACTTACGCGGTTCGCGACGTGAGCTTCGAGGTGGCGCCGGGAGAGGTGGTCGGATTTTTGGGTCCCAACGGCGCCGGCAAGACGACGACACTGCGCATGATTGCAGGCTTCGTCGGCCCGACCGAAGGCTCGGTGCGGATCGGAGGTCTCGACGTCCAAGACGAGCCGATCCGGGCGCGTCGGCAGCTCGGCTACATGCCGGAGCAGTGCCCCTCGTATCCGGAGATGAAGGTCGGCGAATATCTGATGTTTCGCGCCGCCCTGAAGGGTGTGGCAAGGAGCGCGAGGCGACGTGAGGTCGCCGACGCGATGACGGTCGCTCACGTCGCCGACCGCCAGCAGGCGCTGGTGGGACATCTATCGAAGGGGTACCGGCAGCGGCTGGGCTTGGCCGATGCCCTGCTCGGCGCGCCGCCGCTCTTGATTTTGGACGAGCCGACCTCGGGCCTCGATCCGAACCAGGTGCGTGAAGTGCGGCAGGTGATCGACGCCCGTCGCGGGCGGCACACCATCTTGGTGTCGACTCACGTGCTCTCCGAGGTGGAGGCGACGTGTCAACGCGCCATCGTCATCCACCGTGGGCGGCTCGTGGCCCACGGCACCCTGGATGAGCTGCGGGCAGAACGCAAGCCGAAGGCGGTCGAGGTCGTGGTGTTGGGGTCAGAAGAACAAACCTCGTCGCTCCGCGCGATCGCGACGAACCAGGCCGACCTCGGGGAGGGGCGGGTGCGGCTTCGGTTACCACTCGCGTCGGCGCGCCATGTCGAAGGCCAGGGACAGTCGGCGGCACCAACGACCACCGACGGGTGGGTGCGTGAACTCGTGAATCGCGGGGTGCGAGTCGAAAGTGTGGCGCCCGTGGGCTCTTCGCTGGAAGACGCGTTCGCGATGCTGACGAACCAAGAAGGGCTGAGCTGATGGTTGGGTTCGTACCCGTGCTCGAGCGTGAGTTGCGCAGCTATTGGGTGACCCCGCTGGCGTGGGTGTTGTTGTTTGCGTTCTTGCTGCTCCAGGGCGTCAGCTTCATCTTGATGCTCGATCACTACAACCAATTCGCGGGCGCCGCGGTGGCGGAAGGTCCGATTCAGGGCTACTTCGCCTCGTTGTTCGTGCCCGTGTCGCTCCTCATCGTGTGTCCGGCGCTCAGTATGCGAGCGTTTGCCGAAGAGCGCCGCAGCGGGACGCTCGAGGCGCTGCTCACGGCGCCGGTTTCGCCGGTCGCGGTAGTGCTCGGGAAGTACTTCGCCATGTTGCTCACCTATTGCGGCATGTGGCTCCCAACGCTGCTCTACGTCGTGATCTTGCGTGACACGGGGACGGTGGATTGGGCGGTGGTGGGCGTGAGTTACTTGGGGATCGCGCTGATTGGTGGCGCTTACCTAGCGATCGGTACGCTGATGAGCGCGCTCACCGACAGCCAGCTGATCGCCCTCATGTTGACGACGCTGGTCTTGTTCGGGTTGTTCATTTTGGGGATTGGTGAACAGGTGTTCGAACCCGGACTGGTGCTCGACGTGTGTCGTCACGTCTCGATCTTGGGCCAGCTCGAAGACTTTTCGCGGGGCCTGGTCGATAGCCGCCGGGTCTTCTTCGACGCGAGCGTGATCGCGCTTGCGCTGTTCTTTTGCGGACGAGTGGTCGACTCGTGGAGGTACGAGTGACATCGAGCGACAACGAACCTGCGTCCTGGTCCAACCGCTGGCGTCAGTTCTGGCGTAATCAGCGTCAGTTCGACAACGCAGCCATCTTGGCTGCCGCCGTGTTGTTCGTGGCGAGCAACGTGTTGGCCGCGCGGTTCTTCTGGCGTTGGGACGGCACTTCGGCGAAGTTGTTCACCTTGTCCGAACCCACGAGGGCGACCTTGGCGCGCCTCGACGAGCCGCTCGAGGTGGTGGTCCTGTTGAGTCGCAACGATCCTCTGTCTCACAGCGTCGCGGCGCTGCTCGAGGAGTACCAGGCGGCTTCGACAGAGGTGCGGACGCGCTTCATCGATCCGGATCGCAACCCCGCGGAGTTCGTCGCCGCACAACACAGCTATGGGCTCTTGGAAGGGCGTACGCAAGACGGGCGGCTGGCGAGCGAAGCCAGCATCGTGCTCGCGCAAGGCCCGAAACATTGGTTCGTCACGACCGACGACATCGCCGCTTACGACGAACAAGCAGCCGTCACGCAGCCGCGGCTCGAGCAGGTGCTCACCGAAGGCATCGCGCGCCTGGTGGGACAAAGCCGCGAGCAGGCGTGTTTCTTGCGCGGTCATCAAGAGCTGAGCGCGGAGTCGGGGGGGCCCCAGGGTCTCGGCGAATTCCGCCGCTATCTCGAGCGAAACAACACGGACGTGCGCGTCATCGATCTCGGTCTCGCGAAGGCCGACGGCAGCTTGCGCGGCTGCGATCTCGTACTCGCGGTAGGCGCGACCAAGCCTTATTCTGCTGCCGCCGATCGCGAGCTTTCACGGTGGCTCAAGGGCGGCGGAGCGTTGTTCCTCGCGCTGGGGCCGCTGACCGACGACGATGGGCGCATCATCGCGCCCGGTCTGCCAGAATCGTTCGCGCCGATCGGGCTTACGGCCGGCAACAACGCCGTGTTCGAAAGCGAGCCGAGCCTACGCATGCCGGTGGGGATTGGTGGTGAGGTGTTCCTTGCCACGCCCGAGCCGCACGCGATCACCGCCGGCATGGTGCGGGGAGACCAAATCACGCACCGCGTGCTTCTGCAGCTCGCGCAGAGCTTCGACGTGGCGCCGGCCGGCGTCGCCAAGCCGCTGTTGGTCACGAGCGACGCAGCACGAGCTCTCGACACGTTCCGCGGGTTGGCGCAAGGCACGTTGGGAACAGAGGATGCGTCGCGGCGTTTCGTCATGGCCGTGGCCGGAGAATATCCGGGCTACGACGCCGATGTCGACCGCGGCCGCGAACGGCGGGGTCGTCTGGTGGCCATCGGAACGCCGAGCGTGCTCTGGTCGAGCACGTGGCAGGAGCCGGCCTTGCTTGGGACGCGACGCTTCGTAGAGAGCGCGGTGGCCTGGCTCAGCGCCGACAAGCCACTCGTGAGCGTGCCGGAAAAGCCGACGCAAGCAGCCGGTTTGGCGCTCTCGGAGGAGGGCATGGAGGAGGTGCGCGAGTACGTGCTCCTCTATTTGCCGTTCACGATGGCCGCGATAGGCGCGCTCTGCGTGTGGGGCAGGCGGCGAGAGCCGAGGGCGCGTACCACGAGCAAGCAGAAGGAGGACGGCGCGCCGTGACTCGCGAGAAATGGACTCCCCAGGTGCGGCGGCGTTGGGTCAATTGGTCGCTCGTGGTCGCTGCCACGCTGAGCGTGGGCGCTGCGATTGCGACGCGCAACACCTGGAGCAGCGCCGAGCGGATGGTGCGCGGCGACCACCTCGTCGTGGGTTACCGTGACGCCGAGATCCGCCGCGTCACGTTGAGTACGAGTGGGCAGCGTTTGGTGCTCGAGCGCGCCGAGTCGCAGACCAATCCGTCTAACGGCCTTCCTTCGGCCAACGACGATCTCGCAGACCTCGCGGACGAAGGCACCGAGCCGCGTTGGCAGTTCGTAGAGCCCTACCAAGGAGAGGCCGATGAGGCCGCCGTCGACGCGTTGCTGCGCGCCATCGAATTTGCACCGTTCTTGCGCAAAGTGGACGAGGCCAACTTCGACCGTCACGCGGCAGGCTTGGACGCGCCAGTGCAGTCCATCGAGCTCGAGATGGGTGAGGTCCGCACCCGACTGCACGTCGGCGCCAATGCTCCCGTGCCAGCCAACGCGCGTTACGTCGAAGTCGGTGGCGAGGGTACGGCCAACAAGGGCGTCTATGTAGTGTCCGAAAGTACGGCCAAAGAGTTGTTGGTGAGCCCAGACGCGTTTCGCGTGAGACAAGTCGTGCCGTACGGCGCGACGAGCCTCGAGCGGGTGACGCTCCGGCACGGCGGCGCCCAGGTGGTGCTGGTCGCCGGGCCTTCGGGCGATTGGCGCATCGAGGTGGGCGGCAAATCCGTACGCCTCGATCGCGACGCGGTGCAGCGGTTGTTTGCGACGCTGGCGCGTAGCCGCGCCGAACACTTCGTCTCGAACGTCACGGAGCCCGCCGCAGCCAGCGTCGACGCCACGTTCGTCCCCAAATCCAAAGACAAGCCCGCGCTCCGTGTGCGGTTTGGCGGGGTGTGTCCCACCGACTCGAGTCTCGAGCTCGCGCGGGCCGACGTGCCAGGTGCCGCTGCCGCGTGCACGGTGCCGCTGCACTTGGACAGTTTCGTGACCCAGCTGCCCGAGCTCTTGGAACGGCGGTTGTTCAGCCAGCGACTGGACGGCGTCGAGGAGCTCGCCCTCGCTGCAGGTGAGCGCCGGCTCGAGCTTTCGCGGCGTCAAGAGGGATGGACGATGCGCACCCCGCGTGCCGGCACCGTCGATCGAGACGTCGGGGACGCCTTCGTCGAGAGCATCCTCGATGTCAAAGGTGAACTGGTGCCGAAGCCCGAAGGCGCGCTCAGTCCGTTTGCGACGCTCACGGTGTTGGAGGCGGGCGCCGACGATCGGTCGGAGCGGCGTGAGGTCGTGACCGTGTTCGGCGCTTCCGCGGCGGCCGGCGCGACGAACGAAGCCGCGGCGCCTTTGTTCGCTCAGCGTGCAGCTGACGACGTGTGGTTGCTGTTGAGCTCGAAACAACGCACTCTGTTCGTTCCCAACGGGCTCTTGCTCGAGAGCCCGCAGTTGCTCGAACTCGACGCGCCTCACATCGGCAGTGTCAGAATCGAAACGCGCGAGTGGGTCCAGGCCTTCGACAACGTAGGGAAGCCCCCCGAGTGCAAGATGTCCGAACCCGCGGGCTACCGAGCCGATAGCGCGTTGTGTCTCGACGTGGTCGACGAGCTCCGCGTCCTGCGCGCAAAACGTTGGGTAGCCGAGAACGACAACGGGTCTTTCGGGTTCAATCAGCCCACCTTGCGCGTCGCGTTCACCACGCGTTCGCCGGGCGGTGAGCCACCCGCGCACGAACACCCGAGTGCGGACGGTCACGACCACGAGCAGTCTCCACAG
>CBINDO010000144.1:0-18914 GCA_966249405.1 uncultured bacterium
AACAATGCGTTCACCCATTCGCGGCCCCAGAATCGCTGACGCACCAATACCAAGGCAGCCACCGTCCCGACTACGCCGTTGATCGAGACAGACCAGATGACCAGGATCCCAGTCATCTCGATGGCCTCGAGAGCGGTCTTTTTCGTGAGCGCCTCGAGCACGTCTGTAAACTCCGATTCCCACACCGCGGTCACTAGGCCCGCCAGCGGCGCCAGCAACACTATGGCGAGGTAGCCCAAAGCCAACGTCGGAACCAGATACCGGGTCCACGGAGGACGCCGAAACGTCGTTGGTTCTGTGACGAACGTCTGTTTTTCAGTGAGCTGCATGACGAGACCCAGTGTTCTTCGCTAACCAGCGCGACGTGCCGTGGAGGGTGAGCGCCAGAGCCAGCAGCACCGTGGACACCGCGGCCGCCGCCTGCGGCTGACCACTCTCGATTTCTCCGAAGATGTAGACGGGGCCCATCAAGGTCTCGAAAGGCACGTTACCCGAGATGATGACGATCGAGCCGAACTCGCCCAACGCTTTGCCGACACTCTGCACTCCACCGGTCAACGCCGCAGGCAGTACTGCGGGAAGAAACACGGTGCGGAAGGTTTGCCAAGGGGAGGCGCCCAAGGTAGCGGCGGCTTCTTCCTCCGTTACGTCGATCTCGTGAAGCACCGGTTCTACCGCGCGGATAACGAACGGCAGGGTGACGAACAACAGCGCGAGCACGATGCCCGGTTTGGCGAAGACAATGTCAGTATCCAGCCACCGCGCGATCCACGATTCGTGTCCGTAAAGCGCGACGAGCAACAACCCAGCGACCAGTGTCGGCAGAGCCAGCGGCAAATCCACGAGCGAGGACAACAATTGACGGCCCGGGAATCGGTAACGCACCAGCACCCATGCCGTGAGCGTCCCGAACACGATGTTGATCAGGCCAACGACGATGCCAGTGCTGATCGTGAGGCGCACGGCCGCCAGTGCCTCGGCTTTGGTAACTTCATCGAGGAACGGGACGAGGCCACCAGACGCCGCCGTGCCGATGATGGCGACCAGCGGCAATGCGACGAGCAGAATGACGTACGTCGATATGCTGTAACGCAGAGCCGAGTCCCACCGGCTTTTCATTTGGACTTGCTTCCCTTGCTCTGTTCGAGCGCCTTGTCGTACACGCCGCCATCTCCAAATACGCTCTTCTTCACCGCGTCCCAACCGCCCAGATCACGAACCGTGAACAGATCGGTGACCGGTTTGAACTGAGCAGCGGTCTCGTGCTTTACGGCTTCGTCCACGGGGCGGTAGCCGCGTGCCGCGAAGGCCCGCTGAGTTTCCGAGGACCAAACGTAGTCGAGGAACTCTTTGGCCAGCGCTTCGGACCCGTGGGCTTTGACGTTCTTGTCGACGACGGCGATCGGGTTCTCGATTAGGATCGTCGAAGTGGGCACGACGACTTCGTACTTCTTGCCCTGACGGAGCCCTTCTAGGATCTCGTTCTCGTAGGTGATGATCGCATCACCGACCCCGCGCTCGAAGGTGAGTAGGGACTCTCGGGCGCTGGCAGCCATGATGCGGACGTTCCCCAGGATCGCCCCCAGGAACGATGCAGCGCCGGCTGCGTCGGCCGCATTATCGACCTTGCCGCGGATTCCAGCCCCGTAGATCGCGAGGATGTTCCACATCGCGCCGCCGCTGGTCTTGACGTTTGGGGTGAGGACCTCGACGCCGGGCTTGGCCAAATCAGCCCACTCTTTGATGCCTTTGGGGTTTCCCTCTCGGACACCAATTACGACGACGGAGGTCGTGACTATGCCGTTGTGCTTCGTCTCGCGGAAGTTGTGGGTGATGAGGCCCGCCTTCTCGAGCTGCACGATGTCGGGCTCGAGCGATAGCGCGGTTACGTCCGCTTCGAAACCGCCGATTATCGCTCGCGCTTGTGCGCCACTCGCTTGATAGGATTCTTCGACCTCGATCGCGCGGCCGCCGTTCTTCTCCGACCAGTACTTGGTGAACTTTGGGATGATGTCCTTGCCGTACGCCTCGCGCGGCGTGGAGTAGGCCCCGAGCGTCAAGGTAGCTGGTTTGACTTCGGCCGCTGCGGGCTTCAATCCTGCGGTCTGCTGTTCACTATTAGCCGCATCAGAAGAACCGCCCTTGCAAGCGCTCGCGAGCAGCGCGAGCGCGGTCAAAGCAAAAGGCAGGGAGGAGGTAAGGCACCAAGGCTTGAGAGACATGGCGGAGCCCTCGTGCACGTGCCATGCCACGTCGGAGCGCAGGTCCCTTAAGCCTTCTTGCTGGTCAGAGCGCATCCCGCCGACGCTCTATGCCGTCATATATGCTGGGTGCGCCATCAGTTGTGACGGTTGGCCCGGTAAATATCCCCGTCAGAGCCGCAAAAGTGGCTCCGAATTCCCTGAGCTGCACTGGTATGATTCCTGCTTTCGACCGCCCATCATGGCTCCGCCCGAGCGGTACCGGACAAGTCACGCGGTACCGAGGGTGGGCTCTCCTAGTGAACGGGATTCGAACAGATGCGATATCGCCTTAGCAGTAACATCACCGAACGCACTTTTAGTCGCTTGTCATTGTTCACGACACTTTGCCTGATGCTCCTCGAACCGGGGGATGCTCGAGCACAGACACCGCCCGAGGCTCCGCCGGGCTCGACGTCTGAATTGCCGCAACCCGTCGATGCGAACGATGTGCCTCCCGCCGACGGGGGCGCGCCAACCGGTGAAGGCGTTCAGGCCTCGGCTCAAACCGACGCGACAGGATCGTCGGCAATGATACAGACGCCCCCTGACGTCGAGGCGCTTCCTGCTTCCGAGGTACTCGCCAGCCCGGAGGCACCCAACCGTGCCCCGCTCCGGCTCGACTCTTCGACAACTCCCGTACCAATCGAACCAGTTCCCGAAGCAGAGGGGCCCGCGTTCAAGGTGTCGGGAGCGCCAGGTCAGGGGCTCACGGTTTCGACCGGAGAGGCGTTCTCGCTCAACATCAAAAGTCGCGTTCAGTTGAGGTATCAGGTGAACGTGTTCGAAGACTCGAGCAAGGATACGCAAGCGCTCGCCAACATCGGGACGGCGCGGATCTGGTTGGGAGGCAACGTGTACAAGCCCGAGTTGACCTACCTGATTCAACTGGCCATCGCTGGAAAGGATTACCGAGACAATGCGACATCGCCGATCTACGATGTGTACTTGGAGTGGAAGGCTCACCGCGATTTTTCAGTTCGAGCAGGTCAGTATTTCGTCCCCTTCGATCGCTTACGTACCGTGCGCGAATGGGGGCTTCAAATGACCGAGCGTCCGCGGCCGATCCAGGAGTTCACTCTCGACCGTGATGTTGGTGTGACGTTCTTCTCCGAGAAGTTCCTTGGTGATTCATCGCCAGTGGCTTGGTACTTGAGCGCCTTTGGGGGGCACGGCACCAATCAGGTCAATACCTCCGCCGTAGGCGGGTTGATAACTGGACGTCTCGAACTTCGTCCACTTGGTCCGATCGATGACGACCGCGAGGGTGATCTCGACCGCCGGCAAAAGCCTGGCCTTGCCATAGGCGGTGGCGCTGCGCACAACTTTGGCTCGGGTCGCCTGCGCGGCACTACAGGACCGGCATTCGTCGGCGGTACGTCCGACGACACCTACTTCGCGGTGGACGCCATGTTCAAGTGGATGGGGCTGGCTCTCGAAGCTGAGTATTTGCACAAATCCACGACGTCAGCAGTGTTCGTTTCGGAACAAGCGGACGGTTCGACGCTTACGGAACATACCCGCGAAGGTTCGGGATGGGTCGTCCAGGCTTCGTACGCCTTCGACCCGCCCTTCGAGGTCGTCGGCAGGTTGTCGCGTCTCTACTCCGACGACACCCAAGACCCAGTGTTCATCTCCGAAGTCAAAAGGCGCGGCAGCGAGGTGGCCGGAGGGCTCAACTACTACTTCAACGGCCACCGGATGAAGGCTCAGGCGACGTGGGTAGCTCGGACCAGCTCCGAACTCGACCTGGGAGCAGCAGACCACTCCATCGTCGCTCAGTTGGATGCCACCTTCTGAACGACCACTGGAGGCAAACGATTGAAGGGGACGAGGGGGGCTTACCTCAGGAGAGCTCCCATTCGTCCAACCTGTTCTTCGTTCCGGACTCGGTCCGTTCGTGGTAGAACGGCCCCGACAGCCCATACAAAAATCGCGGGGCTCGTGGCGCGGACGATTTTGGTGAGCCGTTCGCTTGGGTTGAGGGTGCGGTCACTGACGGCAAGAACGCCAACCCAACAGGCATGAGGCGAGGTTTTCCCTGCTCTGGCGGCGATTTTCGATCGCTCACCTGTTGCACTCGTCGCCCGTCGTAGGTTTCGAGGCCTCCTCCCGGGCAGTCGAGGTGCCCACATTGGAGGACCTCGGGTGCTTTTTGTCTCACAAACTCGACGAGGCCGAGGCTGGTCACTGCCCACGCAGCGTCGAACGTTGCAGCTGTTTCTCCACGTTGTCATCGAACGACGAGGCAACGTGGTTCTAATGTGGGGCGTGAAGAGTGGCTGGATTCGGTTGGAAACTGCGGCCGAATTGAATCATGCTCAACGACACTCAATTTGGGGGATGCTCGACGTTTTGGGCTAGAAGGAGAGCTATGTATCGGCAACCACTACTCACTCGACGTTCACTGACTCACGGCACCGTGCGTGCGCTCAAGAGCGCGGCGCTCATGGAAGCGGTACTTCTGATTGCGTCGTGTTCCGACGGGACCTCCTCGGGAGGGCCCATGTTCCCGTCGGATTCCTCGACGACGACCACCACCACGTCGACGACAACGGTCACGCCAGCCCCGTCTACGACCTCGCCCGTGGCCCCCAGCGTCACGCCGACGACGACGGCCAGTACGCAGGTGACGACCACCAGCACGACCTCGAGCATGACCTCGACGACCACCAACACCTCGGTCACGACCGGTGACACGAGCGCAGTCTCGAGCACGGGGACGGACCCCACCGATTCGACCAGTGGCGACTTCGAAACCACGAGCACGGTGGAAGTGCCGACGCTCGTCCTCGGCGATGCCGGTGCCGATGCTTCTGCAACCGACGACACGTCAGATGTATCACCGACGGGTGAGACGAACTCGCCGGAAGTCGATGCTAGCGTCTCTGACGTTCCATCGACGGATACGGTCGAACCCGTGACGTCGAGCGAGGACGTGATGACCTCGGCGCCAGCTGTTTCCAGTTCCGACGCCCCAACCTCGGACGATCCTTATGGGCCCAACCTGATCACGAATCCAGGGTTCGAGGGCAACAGCCTCACTGGTTGGGTCGAGTTCGGCCCTGGACAAGTGAGCACCAGTAGCGCCTACGCTTACTCCGGGACGTACAGCGGTTTGGCCACTGGGCGAACGGAAGACACGTGGAACGGCATTGCCACGAACCTGCTGGGAGTCGCCAGCGCCGGGACGACTTATCACGTCGAAGCTGCGGTGCGGGTTTCGGTAGCGTCAGACACGGTCAAGCTCACCGTCGTCATGCAGTGCGGCGACAACGACGACACCTATCACACCGGGGCTACTGGGGTTGCCAGCAACACGGAGTGGGTGGTCATCGAAGGTGATGTTACCCTGCCGACCTGCGCTGGCACGGTGAACCAGCTCGAATTCTACGCTGAGGGGCCGGCCGTCAACGTCAACATCTACATCGACGATGTCTCTGTGCGTCAGGTGCTTTGAACAGATAACACCCGTTCGAGCTCACCGTGGTCCGGGTTCGTAGCTGAGCGGCAGGAAGTGTGGCCCGAGCCCTGGCTCGGGCCCTTGCCACTGTGGGCGTGAAGCGACGGGACGACTTGCCCGAGCCGACTTTGGACGTTTCCCTGCCGTAGCGGCCCTACGCGCCAAGCACAACACGCCTTTTGCGGCGCCTCGACGGCGCCGCAACGATGCTGGGTTCTCTTCGGCGGTTGGCTTGCAGCGCCCTTGCGCCCTTGTTACGAACGCGCTCGTGACCAATCCCAGCCACCACGACGTGGTGACGTCACCAGCGAGGCCCGCTCGGGCGAACCAACTACTCGAAGTCGCAGTCACGTTCCTCCGGCTCGGCGCGACGTCGTTTGGCGGGCCGATCGCTCACCTCGGCTTCTTCCATCGGGAGCTAGTCGCGAAGCGGGGCTGGCTCGACGACGCCCACTACTCGGATTTGGTGGCCTTGTGTCAGTTCCTTCCTGGCCCCGCTAGCAGTCAAGTGGCGTTCGCCCTCGGGATGCACCGCGCGGGATTCTGGGGCGCGATCATCGCTTCATTCTGTTTCACCGCGCCGTCGGCAATGCTGATGATCGCCTTCGCCTACGGGGTTGCGACAACCGACGTCGGGCAGGCGGGATGGTTGCACGGGATCAAGCTCGCCGCCGCGGCCGTCGTCGTGCAGGCGGTCTGGGCGATGGGCAAGAAGTTGTGCCCCGATCGCAACCGCATATCGATTGCCATGGCGTCGGCTGCCGTCTTGCTTCTCGTGCCCGGGGCGTGGGCTCAACTGGGTGTGATCGCGGGCGGCGCATTCCTCGGGTTTATACTTTACCGATCAGGCGTGACGACGGGCGACGTCCCGTCGCGGCTCGCCGGGTCTCATCGGGCCGCCTGGGCTGCGCTGCTGGCTTACGCTGCGCTGCTCATCCTGCTTCCCGTGCTTGCGGCAGAGCTCGACGTCTTCGCGATCGAGACCTTCGATGCTTTCTACCGCTCGGGTGCTCTCGTTTTTGGAGGTGGTCATGTCGTGTTGCCGCTGCTTCGCGCCGAGGTGGTGCCTCGAGGCTGGCTAACGGACGATCACTTCCTCGCGGGTTACGGCGCGGCGCAGGCAATGCCCGGTCCTCTGTTCTCCTTTGCCGCCTATCTAGGCGCCGCGATGGATGGTGGCGTTCGATGGCTGAACGGAATTTGGTGCGTGGTCGCGCTCTTCCTCCCGGGGTGGCTCTTGATTGGCGGAGCGCTTCCGTTTTGGCATCGCTTGCGTGGTCTGGCCAGTGCCAAGACTATGTTGTCGGGTGCCAACGCGGCAGTCGTTGGGGTACTACTTGCGGCCCTGTATTCTCCGGTGTTTACCGAGAGTGTGCATGGCGTTGCCGACGTCGCCGTAGTGATCTTGGTATACTTGCTCCTCGAACAATGGAAGGTGGCCTCGTGGCTCTTGGTCGGTGGCGCCGCTGCCGCGGGGCAATGGCTGCTCTGACCGGCCAGCGCTGCGACTCTGACATCGAGGTGCCCTGAGTGTGCGCACGGCAGCACCGACGAGACAGTGACTGGAGTTCACGAACGCCGCGGGGCCAGACACTGCCGCAGCGCGGCTTCATAGCGGCGCGGAGTGGCGTCGGCAGACTGCTGGAGCGTCGACAACGTGGGGAGACCACCCGCTCACGACACGTCGTTCGCGCGTCTCACTGCAGCATCGTTGCTCGCGGTGGTGTACGCGGGCGGCGGGAAGGTGATGAGGAAACGTGTTCCCTGACCGGGCGCGGAGTTGACGAGGATGGTTCCGCCCTGCGCACGCACCAAACGGTCTACTACTGCTAGACCGAGGCCGGTGCCGCGTTCGCGTTTGGTCGTGAAGAATGGCTCGAACATCCGACTGAGCACGTCGGGTTCGATGCCGCTCCCCGAGTCTTCCACTTCTAGCGCCGGGCCTTCAGGGGTGGCCTGCACTCGAATCGTGATCGCGCCGTGAGCGCGCATCGCGTCCCGCCCGTTGACGACGAGGTTCAGCAGAATCTGCTGCAGCGCGGACGCGTTGGCGCTCACCCAAACCGAGGGTTGCGCTCGGAAGCACAAGTCGGCTTTGCCGCGAACCGTGTCTTCGAGCAACTTTGCATTCGATTGCACCAGCGCGGTCAAGTCCAGTGGTTGGAGTTCGAGGGCTTGCATCTTCGAGAAGCTCAGCAGCTCGCGCGTCATCGTACTTGCAGTCCCGATCGCCTGCTGAATGGAATCGAGTGAGCTCTTCATCGCGTCCGGATCTTGCCCCTTGAGCAGATGCAAGACCTCCGAGTGCATGCTGATGACGGTGAGCAGGTTGTTGATGTCATGAGCGACCCCAGAGGCGGCCGCGCCGATTGCTTCCAGCGTACGCGAACGGCTACTCTTGACGTCGGGAGTTGCCGCTTCACGAGTCGGAGTTTCTACGGCAGCCAAGATCGCTCCCACGTCTTCTAGGCCCGCCCACGGTCGAACGCTCCATTCGACCTCGACCGACGTGCCGTTACCCACGATCAGCTGTTCTTTACCTTGTGCTGGTTCACCTGACGCGACTACCAGGCCGACGAGATCCGCCCAGCGGCGGCCGGCAGCGCCGAAGTGATCGCTCAGGCCACCGCCCGAGACGGCGAATGCAACGTGATGGAGCTCCAGCCACTTTCGATTGCAGTGCACGCACGTGCCCTCTGCGGTCACGATCGCGAGCGCGGCGGGCGCGCCTTCGATCACGTCTCGCAGCTGGGTGCCCGCGTTCTGTAAACCTGTGACCAGTTCAGCGCGACTCACCGCAAACAAGAAGGCGAGCCAAGCGACGGGCACTGCGACCTTGGCGGTGTCGCCCAACCAATCGGCCCAAGCGAACCCCGACCACTCGAGAGCGTCGAGCAAGTGCAACGCCGCGACCGTCGCGAGCAGGCCCGTCAAACCCAAACGCAGCTCGCGGGTCAGGTTGAGCTTTCCGCGCGCGCTTCGCCACATTGCCCCCAATGCGAAGAGCATGCCGCACAGCTCGAGGGGCACGAGCCAGCTCACCGCGACCGTCCCACGGCGACGCTCGGCGACTTTTTGACCGACATCGACACCCAGACCAACATCAGAAGGCTGTGAAGAACGTACGCGGCGTGTTCGCAAACGTTGAGCAGTCGTGGCGCAAACCAAGTCTCGAAAATCGACAGCGACCAGCCGAGCAGCAACAGCGCGGCGGCGGTCAATGGCACGGGCCAATGAGGTAGGCGCTGCAGCTTCTTCAAGTGTGCGAGCGCGAAGCCTGCGACGATCAGGCCCAAAACCAGCACCACGATTTCCCTGTCTTCGAGACCCCCCATCCGTGTTCGCCCCAAACCCGACGATGGTCGATCGGTGGCCAGCCCCCGTCAAGGGCCGGAAGCTGCAGGGATCGTTTCCGGATGTCCGTCGGCAGAGGCGTGTGTAACTGTGGCGGTCCGCACCTTCTTGCATGCAACCGCGCGAAATTACGAGGCCATAGCGCGCGTCAAGCCTGCGAGGTCCGCGTCCGCGCCCCACGGCCAGCCGAGCTCCTGACGACGGCTGACCGCCTGCAGCAGGGACTTGAAGCGAGCCGCGCCAAGCCGGTCCACGATTAACGTGGGGGTTCCGGCTTGTTTGGCGGCGGCCTTCGCGACGTGAACCGCGCCATGGCTGTTTGGGTTGGTCAGGATCACCGTGAGGTCCGACCGCAAGACGGTCGTGCGGATCTCCTGCACTCCGGCGCCGTGTAAATCGCCGTCGCGCACTTCGACTTGGTGGCCTGCGGCACGTGCCAAGCGTTCTAGTTGAACGGTGTTGCGTTCACGTCCGCCAATGATTGCAATTTTCATGAAAACTCCTGAGGGCCTAGCTGTGGGTCTGCAGCGGGCGCTCAGTCGTTTCTTCACCCACTGCTTGCGTTTTGCGCAGGTGGGTGGCTCGTGTTCGTGGTTGTTACGGTTCGACTCGTGTGTCGCAACACGCGTTGTTTACCGAACCAGTGTTCACGGAGCACCCACGCGGAGGACGACAACAACAGCGGGAGCGACACGCGAACACGAGGGGAGGATGGGGCCACGGTTTGGGTTCGTCAAGCGCGACGCTCACGAATCGAGTCCTTCGAGTGATTCGCGGCTCGGCCCCAGTAAGCGTCCCGGAAACGCCTCCCACATCGCACGGTAATTCCGTGTATGTTCGAGCTCTCCTTACCGGAGCACGACATTCGAACCGAAGGCAACGCGCAGGTGTCACGATCGGGGTCCCCCGCGCCTACGCGACGTGGGCAGTCGCGTCACCCTGGAGCTTCGAGCCGTAGTCGGTTCTGGTCAGCACCTCGCCCCGTTCATGCAACAAAACGCACCCGCCCTCGATGAGCTCATGTCGCGCCTCGCCGATGGCGATCGTTCGGTTTTTGCTGCGGTGTTCGAGGCCGTATGGCACCCGGTTCTGCGCCTGTGCCGTCGCCTGTTGGACAATGACGCCGACGCCGCCGACGCCGCCCAAGAGGCGCTCCAGAAAATCCTCGAGCGAGCCTCCGACTACGATCGCGCGCGCCCCGCGATGCCGTGGGCGCTGGCGATCGCGGCGTGGGAGTGTCGCACCATTTTGCGCAAGCGGACCCGACGTGGAGAAGTAAGTGACTCCAAACTCGCCGAGTTCGCTGGTGAAGACCCGGAGGCGGACATCGTCAACCGCGATCTCGTGACCGCTGCTCTGGCGGCGGTGGGCGAGTTGTCCGAGAGCGACCGCGAAGTGTTGACCGCGACGTTCGGGGAGGAGCGCGCTTCGGTGACGGGCGCCACGCTTCGCAAACGAAGGGAGCGCGCGCTCGGGCGCCTGCGCGACACATTCAGGAGATTGTATGACCTCGAATAGCACGACCACGCCGCTAGACCTGAGCCAAGCCCGAGCCAAGGCGCGTTGGGCCTACGAGCGCGCGCGTCTGAAGCGAGCACTGTTGGGGGTCGTCCCGTTGGCCTTTGCCGTTGGGTTGGCCATCATTTTCGCTTCGCGTCCACGATCCACGGTGGCGTTTTCCTTCGCCGCGTTGTCGTTGGGAGTCTTCATGTTGTGGTACGGCAGGGAGCCGAAGCGGGGCTTCTTGTGGGGCGCGGCTGCCGGTAGTGTGCCTTTGGCACTCGCCACGCTGGCCAACCACGTCCACGTTTGCGGTCCGACCGGTTGCGCGACGTGGTGCGTTCAAGCGTGTTGCACCGGTGGCTTGGTCGCGGGCCTGGTTTTGGCGTACCAAGGGCACAAGCGCAGCGCGGGCATGGGTTACTGGCTCTCGGCTTCGGGCCTCGCGCTGCTAGTCGGCGCCGCCGGATGCGCGTGCATCGGAGCTGCAGGGGTCGTTGGTTTGGTAGCGGGTTTTGCAGTGGGGATGATCCCGGCGCTCCTGCGACGTTCCGTACCTCGCGTTTGACGCGGATTGAGCTAGGCACGTGACGGCCGGGTGTGGCACGGCGCCCCTGTCGACGCCTGCTGGTAAGTAGTCCCTTTACAGCCTGGAACGCCTAGTGTTAAGAGGTTACTTAACACTAGGCCCAGTGGGCCGCTGCCGGTGCCTTCGGGCGCGAAAGGAACCGTCAATGCCGCACCTGGAATTCAGTGACTTGATCGTATTGCTCGCCCAAACGGCGGTGATCGTCTTCGTCTCGCGAACGCTCGGCATGGTCACGAAGTGGCTGGGACAACCGCTGGTGATCGCCGAGGTCCTCGCGGGCATCCTACTCGGACCTTCGCTCCTAGGCTGGTTGGTGCCCGACGCCATGACGGTGCTGTTCCCCGCGCCGTCTTTGCCGACGCTCAAGTTGCTCAGCCAGCTCGGTCTGGTTCTGTTCATGTTCTTGATAGGGCTCGAGCTGGATCCGAAGCTGTTGCGTGGCCGCACTCACACGTCGATCGTCATCAGCCACAGCAGTATCGTCGTGCCCTTCGGTTTGGGTGCGTTGGTCGCGTTTTGGCTCTACGAGGCGCATTCTTCGCCATCGGTTCCGTTTCTCTCGTTCGTGTTGTTCCTCGGCGTTTCGATGAGCGTGACGGCGTTTCCGGTGCTCGCGCGCATCCTCTCTGAGCGGCAGTTGCTCAACTCGCGCGTCGGCGCCATCGCCATCGCATGCGCTGCCGTCGACGACGTAACGGCTTGGTGTTTACTTGCACTCGTGGTCGCGGTCGCGAGGTCGCGTGGGATTGGTTCGGCGGTGTGGACGACCGGCTTGGCCCTCACGTTCATCGTGATGATGCTGCTGCTCGTGCGCCCGTTCTTACGCCGCCTGGGCGCGCGGGTGGCCAGCCGAGAAGGCCTGACCCCGACGGTGGTCGCCGGCGTCTTCGTACTGCTGATCCTCTCGAGCATCGTATCCGAGGTGATTGGCATCCACGCGCTGTTCGGCGCGTTCCTGTTCGGCGCGATCTTCCCGAAGGACGGAAAACTCGCCGATGGTCTGATCGAGAAGCTCGAGAGTGTCTCCGTGGTGTTGTTCTTGCCGCTGTTCTTCGCATACAGCGGTCTACGGACCCAAATCGGGTTGGTCAGCACTCCGGCAGAGTGGGCGATCACCGCGCTCCTGATCGTCGTTGCGACGGTTGGCAAGTTCGGCGGTAGCGCGTTGGCTGGGCGACTCACCGGGCTGCGTTGGCGCGAAGCGAGCGCGATCGGCATCCTGATGAACACGCGCGGGTTGATGGAGCTCATCGTGCTAAACATCGGCCTGGACATCGGAGTGATCTCCCCAAAGGTATTCACGATGCTCGTGATCATGGCGCTCGTGACGACCTTCGCGACGACGCCGATCCTGCAGTGGGTCTACCCCGACAGCGAATTGGCCAAGGACCGTATGGTGGAGCCGCCGGCGTTGACCCCAGGACAACCCGCGCCGTTCACGGTGTTGATGTGCGTCTCGGGCCGCGAACCCGGTGCTGGGTTGGCGCAGGTGTGCGCCGCCCTGTTGGGCGAACGTTCTTCTCCCGCGCGCCTAATGGCTCTGCACCTGTGGGGGCCTAGCGATCGGCCGTCCGTAGAGCAGCGTCGAGCCACGGGAGCAGAGCGAGGACCACTCGAGCCGCTTTTGGAGCGCGCTCGCGGTTTGATGCTCGACGTTCAACCGTTGGAGTTCGTTTCCAGCGATGTTGGTCGCGACATCTGCCGCACTGCGGAGGCCGTCTCCGCCTCCGTCGTGCTCGTAGGAGCCCATCGCCCATTGTTGCTCGAGGGCACTTTCGGCGGGACCGTTGGTCAAGTGGTGGCCCAAGCCAAGAGCGCGGTGGGTGTGTTCGTCGATCGCGGATTGAAACGCGTGGAGAACGTGCTCGTCGTTTGTCTCGACGAACACGTGGCCGCACCCGCCACACAGCTGATCCAGAGCTTCGAACGCACACCTGGCTCGACGCTCACGGTGTTGACGTCGAAATCCGCCGTTTTCGAGAACAAAGCTGCGTTCCGGAGCGCGCGGGTCGTGGTCGCCACGCGAGAGTTGATGGCCGAGGTGGCGCTCCAGGAAGCGTCCCGGGGCTGCGACCTGATCGTCGTCTCGTTGACCGGAGAGTTGTCTAGCTTCGAGGAGGTGTGTCAGCGCTTGGTGGCGGATGCCCCCGCGTCGGTGTTGGTGTTGCACCACGTGGCAGCGGCCCAGCCGGTCCAGATCCCGCTGGGACGATTGGAGCAAAACCTGGTGCGGTCGCCTTCATGAGTTTCGGTGCCACCCTCCGTTTGTTGCGTCTGCAGTCCGGGCTCGGGCTGCGCGACCTCGCGCGCCGCGTCGGCGTCTCCAGCACCTACTTGAGTCGCGTCGAAAGCGGCGCCGACCCAGCGCCGACCCCCGCGAGACTCGTTCACATCGCGCGCGAGTTGAAGGTGCCACCCGACACCCTCCTCGAGATCGCCCATCGCGTAGCGCCGCTGTTGACGGAGTACGTCGAGCGGGTGCCCGAAGCTGGCAGGTTCTTTGCGGACGTAGCGTTGCGTAATCTCGATGCGTCGCAGCTCGACGAACTCCACGGTTTCGTGAGGGCACGTTTTTCGGAGCCATCCAGTGACGTTCCCGCCACGTCGCGTTCAGTCGCGGAGCTGCTCAACGACGATCGGGTGGTGCTCGAGTTGCGCTGCACCACGCTCGTAGACGCGCTTCAGATCGCTGCGGGCCGCTTGGCATCTTCCCAGAGCGAACAGTCGTCGATCGCGGCGGCCCTCCTGGCACACGACGCCCAAGCGTGTTGTGGCATCGGCAAGGGCATTGCCGTGGCGTGCATCGGATTACCCGGGGTTTCGGACGCCGCGGCGTTGATCACCTTGGCCGCTCCGTTGCCGAGCAAGACCCCCGACGGGGAAGCGTTGCGCGCGATCGTGGTACTCGTCACGAATCGGGCGAGTTCGTGCGCGAGCCGTTACATCGCCGACCTCGTGTGCCTGACCGACCGAGGCCTCGTGGAGCGGCTAGGTAAGGCGGAGTCGCCGGCACGAGCGATAGGCGCCTTCGAAGAGCGAACTCTTCGAAGGCGGTGACGTCGCGCAGGCCGTCAGGGATCTACACGGCACCAGCCGCAGGTGTTCAGCTCCTCCGGTGGTAGAGGACGACCGAACAGATACCCTTGACCGGAGTGGCACTGCATCTTGCGGAGCAGCGTCAGCTGTTCGATCGTCTCTACACCCTCGGCCACGACGTGTAACTCGAGCGCGCGGCCCAGCGCAACGATGCCTTCGGCGATGGTTTGGGCGACGCGAGTGGCTCCGAGGTTCATGACGAACGAGCGGTCGATCTTGAGCACGTCGAACGGGAAGTGCTGCAAGTACGCCATCGACGAATAACCCGTTCCGAAGTCGTCCAGACCGAGCTTGACGCCCAAGCCCTTCAACGCTCGCATCGTGTCGACCGCTGCCTCGACGTCTCCGACGAGGGACGTCTCGGTGAGCTCGAGTTGTAGACGCTCAGGCGGTGTGCCAGAGGCGCGCAGCACTTCGCGTATCGTGTCCAGCAGGTTGTCCGCTCGGAACTGTCTGCCTGATAGGTTTACGGCAACCGATCCCAGGTCGACGCCGTCGCGCCGCCATCGCGCCTCTTGCTCACAGGCGCGGTGCAGTGCCCAAATACCGAACTCGTCGATCAGCCCGCTCCGTTCGAGCAGGGGTACGAACTCGGCAGGCCCGACGTGTTCGCCGTCCCTGCACCAACGCATCAGAGCTTCGGTGCCGATGACGCGGCCGGTGGTGAGATCGATCTTGGGCTGATAGTGCAGCGAGAGCTCCCCGTTGGCTATGGCCTGCTGCAGTCCCAGCTCCAGGTCGCGCCGACGCTCCGTCAGAGCGGCGAACGCCGCATCGAAGAGCTGGAGCTCCGTTCCCAGGCGGTCGGCTTCTTCTACGGCTTCGTGAGCCGCGGCGAGCATCGTGTCGACGTCGGGGCCAGCCACGGAGTTGAGCGACAAACCCGCTCGCAGGATGATCGGAACCCCGCGCGCGTGGTAGGTGAGCACCTCACGCAGCGCAGCGACGATGCGTTTGGCTTCGCTCTCCACGGAGACGTTGACGTTCGCGGCCACCCCCGCGAGGAAGCGTTCGCCGCCCAAGTGGGCGGCCGCGTGACGCCCTGCCGCGCGTTCCAAGTGTTCACCGATCACGGCGATGATTTGTTGGCTCTGGGCAGTGCCGAGCGTTGCCACGACGCGACCGAAGTTCTCGACCCTGAGGACCAGGAGGCCGCACTCTTCGGGCGATTGAAACCCTGCCGAAAGCTTCGCAGACCAGTGTTTCGAAAACAGTGTCCAGTTCGGCAGGCCCGACACGGGGTCGTGTTGCAGAGCGTGGATCCACCTACGGTAGGAACGTCGACGTTCGGAGGCGTGCGCCAACGTTTGCCGAAACGTGCGGCCCTCGAGCTCCTCTTTGACGACGTAGTCGTCTGCCCCCGCACGAATCAAGTCGGAAGCGGCGTCGGTGGAACGTTGATCGGCGAGGAAGATGACGGCGGTCTCGGGGGCCAGCGTCTTCATTTCGTTGAGCAGCAACTTCGGGTCCAGATCCGGTAATCCCGTGTTTACGAGCAGGTGCGAGTAGGACCGCTGACGGAGCAGCTCGGTCGCGTCGTGTACGGTGGCGACGAAGTCGCGCTCCGCGCTCTCGAACCCAGCTTTGCGAAGCAGCACGTTGATGTGAGCTTGGTCCAGTCGATCGGCCTCCACGACCAGAAGTCGCGGGTCGACCTTCGAGAGGACGGCACTCTCCGGTTCCGCGAGCTCTCTGGCGAAGGCTCGTGGCATGGATTGTCCAAACCTCAAAGAAATAGGTCCAGGTCCGTTCACTGTTCCCCCTCTCGCACCCACAAGGGTTCATTCAGGCGCCCGAGGACGGCAAAGTTGCGCAACTGTTCTATCAGCGGTTCGGTGACTTCGGTCTCGTTCGGGACGAGGAGCAACTTCGCTTCCGTCGTAACTGGCTCGGCGAAGATCATGCCGGGCACGAGCTCTTCGAACATGACGGCTCGCTTGACCCCCGAACGCAGCGCCTGGAGCAGGCGCGTCACCGCGCGTACGAGTTCCGGGGGCCAATGCTCAGAGCGAGCGAGGATTTGACCGAACGCAAGCTCAGGGCCCAGTCCAGTCGTGAGACATTGACCGTAGTCGATGCACACGCGCAGGATCCAAACCGACGCCTGATCGTGGGAAATCTCCTGTCCACGGCTGATCGAGCCCGCGCGTCGCAACAAGTCGCGCACCGGTTCGAGTCGCGGGATGCGCACTGCGAGGCGTTGCGCGACTGCGTTGCACCGGCTCGCCTCGGAGCGCACCTCGACGTCCTGCGCGTTGCCGAGCGCCAACTGCTGAAAGACGTCGTTTGGCAGGGTCAGCGTCGCGACGTACGAGAGCACGCACGCGATGTCGATATCCCACACCTTCGATATGCGGAGCTCGTAGCACAGTCTTTGCGCGAGCCGTCGCATTCTAAATAGCGGCTGCGCGGCTTGAGGCAACAGCAGCCCGATGGCTTCGACCATTACGCCGATCGTCCCGCGTAGCGTTTGGTCTAGAAGGACGCGCTCCGCTTCGAGCAGCTCGTGGTGCCGCACTGCGTCTTTGACGGCGCGCTCCAGTAGCTCCGATGGACATGGCTTGGTGAGGAAGCGAAACACGCGCCCTTCATTCACCGCCGCGATGGCCGACGCTATGTCTGCTTGGCCCGTAAGGAGCAAGCGGCTCGTGTCAGGCCAGCGATCGTTCACTTGGCGCAGGAAGGTAACGCCATCGATCTCGGGCATCCGCATGTCCGAGACCACGGCCGCAAACGTCGGGGATTGCTCGAGGATCCCGAGCGCCTGGCGCGCCGAATCAGCCGTGTGCACGTCGAAGTGAAGTCCGAGGTTACGGCGCAATCCCGCGAGGACGGCTGCTTCGTCGTCCACGCACAAGACCCGGGGCAGGTTGGGTTCGTCGAGGTTCAACATGACCCGTCGATCGGAACCGGCGACTGCACCACGTTGGGGGGTGCTAAGGGAATGAACAGTGCAATCGTCGTGCCGCTACCGTAGGTACTTTCCACGTTGATGTCTCCTCCATGTTGTTTCACGACCGTTGCGTACACCTGAGTCAGTCCCTGACCCGTCCCGCGACCTTCTGGTTTGGTCGTAAAGAATGGTTCGAACATTCGTGCTCTGACCTCTTCGGACATGCCGAGGCCGTTGTCGGACACTTTGACTTCCACACCGCCCGGCGAAGCTTGCAGATGAATCGCGATTCGTCCTGGCTTGCCGAGCGCAGCGTCTTCGATGGCGTGAGCCGCGTTGACGAGCATGTTGATGACTGCTTGCCCAAGCTCATCGGCGTAACACAACACCTGAGGGAGCGGTTCGCTCGGAAACACGTCCAGATCCGCCACCAACTTCCACTGGGCGCGCGACAAGACCGCTGCTCGATGGACGAGCTCGACGAGGTCCGTGCGTCGCGGCGTACCGCTGCCCGGATGGGAGAAACCTTTCATGGCGTCGATGATCCTCGCAACCCGCTGAGTCCCTTCGAGGGCTGCGTCGATGGCTTCCGGAAGTTCGCGTAACAATCTAACAGTTGTTGCTGGATCGTACTGAGACCGCCGAGTAGCAGCTGCGGCGTGTTCACAGTAGCCCACGAGCGCCGGTTCGAGCATGGCCAGGGCTTTCTTCATGAAGCTCAAGTTGTCGCTGATGAACTGCATGGGCGTGTTTATCTCGTGGGCTACGCCCGCCGCCAGCTGTCCCAGTGCTTCCAACTTCGACGCCTGTCGGAGGCGGTCACGGTAACGCAGGTGTTCCTTTTCGCTGGCCAAGCGAGCTTGCGTCTGGCTGAGTTCCCTATGAATGATGGAACTCAGTCGCCGCAGGTTGTCCTTGCACACGTAGTCGCACGCGCCCATGTGCATGACGTTGACGGCGACTTCTTCGCCTGCGTACCCGGACACCACGACCACCGGCACCTTGTCGGGATGATTGGCCGCATCGGAGAGGACGGCTTCCACCGGGAGGCTCTGCATGGAGTAGTCGCAGAGGATGATGTCCCAAGCTCCCTGGGCCACAGCCTTCTTGAAATCTTGAGGGCGCTCGACCCGCACGTGGGTCGTCAAGAAGTGCGCGCGCGACAGTTCGCGGAGCATGAGCTCGACATCTTCCGCCGAATCGTCGACGAACAGCGCTCTCAGCGCGACGGGGCCACTCGACAGTGGCTCGACAACCTCTCGCCCTTCCATCCTCGACCGGAACGGCTCGAACGCCACGCGGCTAAAGCGAGGCAAAATGGTCTGGGTGCTCACTTTCACTGCGGCGGCTGTGTGACGAACGGCGGGTGAGGCACAATGACTCGCAGTGTGCACTTGCGTCGCGACAGGAGAACGACGATTATCCCCGAAAGGGGGAGCTTATGGCCGAGGAACGCGGCGGGGCACATTTGTCGAGCCAGCTCGAAGAGCTGCACCGCGCAGCGTTGCTTCATGCGCCCGTTGGGGTGGCGCACGTGGGGTTGGATGGGAGATGGCTTTGGGTAAACGATCGCTTGTGTTCCCTTTTGGGATATCCCGAGCAGGAGTTATGTCGGTTGTCGTTTCAGGATATCACCCATCCGGACGACCTGGGTCGCGACCTGGAGCACGTGGCGAGGCTAGTGCAGGGGCTGGACAGCCGCTATTCGATGGAGAAGCGCTACATCACCAAGGATGGCGCGACGATCTGGGCGCGGCTGTCGGTCGCACTCTTGCGTGA
>CBINDO010000145.1:0-18814 GCA_966249405.1 uncultured bacterium
GCCGCGCGGCCTCCGCGGAGTATTGAGCGACCCTCGCGTTTTCGTCGTCTTCGAGATAGCGATACTCCGACTTGCACAAGCCGAATATGTGCTCGATCGCCGAGACCAAAGTCGGCCATTCCGTCTCTGGCCCTCGATATTGGGCGCGCACCCGCTCGATGATCTCGGCATTGCTCAGGCGCCGCTTGGGGTGGCTGATGCCCGGTTTCGAAAGGTATAGTTCGGGAAAACTCACGCAAGTCTCTTGGTGGCTGAATAGATCGTCCTGGCCGTGAACCACTGCCCACGAACGGCACGCTCTACTACGTACGCGCTTCGGCCCTGAGCGTTACCCAAGTCTTGGTTTCCGAGGTTGCAAGATAGGAGCGCGCGGCGGGGCATATACTTTCGGCCCGTTGAATGCAACGGTTTGCCTGGACCATGGTCCTTCGTTGCACATCCGACGACACGTAAGGCAGAGAGCCTGTCGCTTCACGGCTAAGGATGTTCATCCCGGGACGGGTGCCCGGAAAACGCCACCAAGCGCTGCCTGCCACGTGCGCTGGCACGAGAATATTTCAAGCCTGTTCGGCTATTTCGAGACCCGCGAAATCCTTTCAAATACACGCCACGGCAGTGACACGCACGCCTGTTCACCTTTCCCAACCAGCGTGTTTTGGAACGAGCTTTGCGGAAGGGCTTGGATTTGCCGCGCAGGGTGAGTACGTGTAACGCACCGTGGAAATGTCCGTTGATCGCTCCGTGCTCTCCCTTCGCCGACGGTTCTGGTCGAGGCGCCCAGCGTCGTGTCTCGTTGGCCTGCTTGCGCTGTCCGCCTGCGAATCTACCGAGAATCCCAAGCATCCCGTGGTGGAGGGCGACATCCTCCTCGAGGCCGCCGACAACTATACGGCGACGATGGACCTGAACATCCCGGATATTCCCTTCGATCCGTCCGCAACGATAACGTTCGATTGGTCGGCGGCAGCCGCCGGCAGGAACATCCGTCAGGAGCTCACCAAACCCCTCGAGCTGTTCGTGTTGGCCAAGTACCCCGGAGTTCGTGGCACAGCTGAACGAGCGATCGAGACGGGTACCGTGGCGGAGCGGGCCACCATGGCGCTCCAGAAGGCGCTGACGCCGGGTACCAACACGCTCACCCTCGCCGATCTGGGCGCGACCGCCGACTACTTCACGGCGTCTGCCACCACGTTCTTGGTGACTTTGTCGACCGGGTCCACTCCCGGTTACGGAGTTCAATCGGTGGCGTTCCTGGTGCCCACCCCCGGTGATCCGACGACGACCGTCGTCATCGACGAAGGCGCCAAGAACCTCGCCGCATTCACTCCCAAGTTCGGAGCGACGGTCGACATTCCGGCGGTCGATCCGGGCTCGATCGGTTGGGGCGCCGTTGGCGTAAACGGGCTACTGCAACCCACGAACGATTCGGCCTTGAAGGACATCAACCGGGTGCTGGTCGCTTATTTCGCAGGCAAACAGCCGGCGGACCTCGAGAACCAAGCCACGTTTCTCCAGCTCGAAACCCAAGCCACGACCTTGTATCAAGCCAACGTCGTCCACGCGGGCGTCGAGCCAACGTCGGCCGTGGAATTGTCGACGCTGGCAACCGCAGATGGCGCCACCTTCGTCGGGTTCACGGAGCGTGCCGGCACGTGGATCTTCGCCGCCATGTGCGACGCCTGTAACAATCCCGCCATCGTGCTGACCGTACTCAATCCAGTCGGGCAATGAGACACTGAAGTGGTATGCGACGTCGTGCACGCTCGAGGCTACTCCAGACCTGGCTCGGCCTGGCGTCGGCGGGACTGATCTCGGGTAACGCCTACGCCGCTGGCTATTACGCCGGCCCCGTGGGGGCCAAAGCCATGGGCCGAGCGGGCGCATTCGCGGCGCGCGCAGACGACCTCTCGGCGGCGCTCTACAACCCGGCAGGCCTGTCCAAGCTCGCAACTCCCCTAGCGCTGCAGCTCGAGAATCGTGGGGCGTATTCGTCTCTCACGTTTACCCGAGACCCAACACAGGATGGCCGCTCCGAGTCAGCTCCGACAGTCGACTTCGAAACGTCCGAAAACGATCAGCGGTGGCGACTGCTCGGACCGCTCGCCGGTGTGGCGAGCAACCTCGGCGTGCGCGACTTCGTGTTTGCGTTGGTGTCGTTTACCCCTTCCGGCGCCGCCAGCACGGACTTCCCTTTGGACGGGGGACAGAAGTACTTGCTCGTCAAGCGCGAGGTGGTGGTCGTGAACACGAGTCTGAGCGCGGCGTGGCGTCCGCAGCCCAACTTCGCCGTGGGACTTTCGGCGCAAGCCATCTCCGTGCCTTCCATCAACTACCAGCTCGTCATCGACAACGCTCCAGGCTCGGGCGTCGACGTTTACAATCCGGTGTCGAGCGCGCTCGACATGTTGACAACGATCCGCGCCACGGATCCGTTAACCTTGAACTTGATTGCCGGATTCTGGGCGCGCCCGGCGCGAGACCTCGAAGTGGGACTGTCGGCTCAAGTCTTGCCGGCGAACATCGAGGCCCGAGGCACGCTCCAGGTCGTCCCCGTTTCGCCGGCCACCGTCGACATCCTCGGAGGCCTTCAGCCGCCGGTGGCGGCAGAGGACGCGGTCATGCTCACCCGCGATGGGCAACCGGCGAACGACGTGCGTCTGCGGCTTCCGCTCCCGCTCGTGTTTCGGGCAGGGACCCGCTTCTTCGACCAGCGCAAAGACGGCGGGGAGCGTTGGGACGTCGAGGTCAACGCCACGTACGAGACCTGGTCACGTGTCGACCGGTTCATCATGCAAAGCGACGGGCTGGAGGCGAATTTCACGGCGCTAGGCGCAGCGCCGATCCCACTGGGGGTGCTTTCGGTTCAGAAACGGTGGCAGGATAGCCTCACACTGGCTGTGGGAGGCGACGTCAACCCCGATGGGCTGCCCCTGAGTCTGCGGTGCGGCGCCTATTACGAGACAGCCGTGACCCCCCCCGCGTACGCCCACGTCGACTTCCCCGGCGGGCCACACTTCGGCTTGTCCGCAGGGTTGACCGTGCCCCTCGGGCCAGTCGCGGTACACCTCGCGTACGAACGCCGCCAAATGGTGAGTCTCCACACTTCCGAGGCGGAGGGCCGCGTGCGCCAGATCAAGCCCAACCTCGGCGATAACCCACCACCCGAAGCCCAGCCCCCCGTGGTCAACGCGGGCCGTTACACATTTGCGTCTCACAACGTCGGTGTTGCCGTCGCCTGGCAGTTGTGACCAACCTTCGCCATCGGATTCCGTATTTCCGGGAAGGGTACATTTGGGTCATGAATCCACCCGTTTCAGCCACCCGTTCCAGCCGGGGATTCGTAACGACAGTTCCAACGTAGACATTCACCCACACCGAACCGGTGTAGGTTACCTGCTCGCCAACGCCGCCTGCGCCGACTATTAAAGCTGTCAGCCCTTCGCCGGCCACGGAAACTCCGTCGGGCCGCTTCGCAAAACACCAAAAGACGTCAGAAATCCGAGGAAGGTCGGACCCACACACTGGGTATGATTGAGCAGTCGGCCCCTCGCGACAGCCCCGGCGGGCGTCGTCACCAGCACAAAGTACCACGAAAAGGAGCCTTGGAGTAATCATGAAGTACAGCCTCAAACAACGCGCCCTCTCCCTCGGACTTACCGCAGCTTTCGGCTTGGGGGTTTTCGGCGCGACGACGACCGCAGGCGCAGCGCCCGATGGTCAGCAAATCATGCAGAAGGTGTCCGAGACGAAGATGCTCGACGGGTCCGAAGCGCTCGTGAAAATGACGGTCACGGGTAAAGAGGCGCGCAGCTTGTCGATGGCCACCAAACTCTACGACGGCGGCAAGACGGAGAAGCGCATCATCCGCTTCCTGAGCCCCTCGGACGTCAAGGGCACCGGCGTACTGATCTTCGATTACTCGGACAAGGCGGACGACGTCTGGTTGTACATGTCGGCGATGAAGAAGACGCGTCGTATCGTTGGCTCGCAACGCTCGCAGAGCTTCATGGGCAGCGAGTTCAATTTCGGTGACTTCTCGGCGCCGGAGCTCGACGAGTTCACGTACAAGGTCCTCAAGGAGGAGAACGCCGGAGGCGAAGCCTGCTACGTTATCGAGGTTCTGCCCAAGGACAAGGCCACCGGCGAAGCCGAAGGTTATTCCAAGAAGGTGTTCTGGGTTGGCAAGGCCAACAACACCATCCGTAAGGGCGAGTTCTACGATATGGGCGGCGAGCTCCTCAAGGTGCTCACCACGTCGGACGTCAAGCTCGTCGATCCCGCGAAAAAGCGCTACCGTGCGATGAAGCTGGAGATGGAAAACAAGAAGAACGGTCGCAAGTCGACGTTCGAAACCGAGAAGATTGCCCTCTCGCCCAACGCCAAGGACGAGTACTTCACGACCAGCTACCTCGAGAACCCGTAACTCCGGTCCTCCCAACGTCGAAGACGGCCCCCCGCGTATGCGGCGCGGGCCGTGTTTGCGTTTGTGGTCCCAGGGAAACGGCCGCGGCTAGTTTACGCGGATTGAAAGCGAGTCGCGGACTCTACACTGGGTTCAAATTGATCCGGGATTCCGAAAATCCGGGTGCCGGCAATGAAACGCGAGGCGATTTCGGGGGAAATCCTGCGCTAGCCAGCGTAGTTCAAGGTTACTAGGTACGGTGTAGCGCCCCGCACGGGCTCGCCAGAATCAGACTTGGAGTCGTAAAGCCATGAAGAAGCTCTCTCATACACTCATCGCAGCCCTCACCGCCTTCGCCGTCGGCGCAACCATCGTTCCCATGGCAAACGCCGGTGGTGCGGTGCCGTCGCTCGGCGACGGTAGTCTCGCGAGTGGTCCCTTCTCCAAGATGCACATGCTGCTCGAGAAGACGATCCTCAAGGTCGACGTCGTTACCGTCGACGTGCGTGTGGACGCCAAGGCCCAAGGTGAGTTCAGCAAGATCGCTCAAGGCAAGAAGATCGAGGGCGACGTCGAAGAGCAGCTGGCCAAAGCGGCGATCGCCGTCGACAACGCCGTCGTACAGATGAAGTTCGAGCGTGATGTCTCACTGAGCCAATGGATGGACCAGGTCTCCGGGAGCTTGGACAAGGCAGTGTCCGCCGGTTACATCAACGCTGGCCGCAAGGCTCAGGTGATGAACGGTTTGCCCAATTGGTTTGCTCCCGTGAAGGAGCGCGGCTTCAAGGAGGGCGACAAGGTCCTTTACCGCGTTCAGAATGGTGCTCTCCGAACGGTGCTGGTCCAAGCCGATGGACAAACCTCGGTAGACCAGACGGACACTGGTTCGGACGCCGCGCGAGTGCTCTTTGCAGGTTACTTCGCACCGGGCGCGGACATGCGCGCGATGTTGCGCACGTTGCCGTCCGCGAACTGACCCTGCGACGCCTCCACGTGACGTTCAGCTTTGGGCCCGCTTCGGCGGGCCTTTTGCTTTTTGTGCGCGCTCAGGTTCAGGCGCACTCCTCCGCAAACACAACGGCCCTCACCCGCCCGAGCTTCGGCCGTTGCGAACTGCTACTCGCTCAACGTGAACAGGCGCCGTCGTTGCAGCTAGGCACACGTAGCGCGCCACAATCTTCGCACGACTTGCTGCAACCGTCGGCGTCGGAACGCAGCTCTTGCCACTGGCTGGACTGCGACGCAGACCTGCTCAACGTGATTTGGCCACAAAAGGCCACGTCAACCTCGAGACAAGCGGGTACGGACTCGACCACGCAGTCCGAGTCGACCTGGCAGGCTTGATTCGCGGGAACGGCGAGGAACCGCTCAATCTGCTTGGCCTCGAAGTCACAGTCGTTGCACCCAACGACAGCGACAGCTCCCAGGGCTAACACCGCCAACGAGATGGTGTTCGACGCAACCTTGGCCATGTCCTCGGCAATGTAGCACTCCAAAGACACAGGGCCCGGTGAGAACCGAGCCCTTTCGTTGCCCAAGGTCGCTGTTCGGCCGCGTTGACCGGCAGGCGATTGGTTACTTCTTGGTGAAGTCCATGGGCGGAAGGAACGTGTCGTAGAAGAACTTGCAGTCTTGCCGGATGCGCTCCTCGCTCAGGCCGTATTTCGCGAGGTTGTACTTGTGCTCCGACTTGTAGCCACGCTGCTTGGCGCCAATCTTGTCGAAGGTTGCCTGAAGCTCGGGGGTGACGGGGTGCCCGAGGAACTTGCACATGTCGGCCATGAGCCCCTCGAAGTCGGCCATCATGCGGTCGTAGCGCACGATGAACACCTTGTTGTGGTCGATGGCCCCACTCACCCAATCGTCGTGGAAACGCTGCAGGATCATCACCCAAGATTGGTACATGCGCTCGAGCCAGCGATCTTGCACTTCTTTGGGCTTGGACCAGAACCCGAAGGCCCGGTCGAGCACGCCGATCACGAGCGAGTTCGAGCTGGGGATCACCTCGAGCGGGTCGCGCGCCATGTAGAGGATGTGGGCGTCGGGGAAACGCTCCATGAACTTCGGCAAACGCAGCGAGGTGGAGAACAGCTTGGCGATGTTGCGATCTGCGTTGTGCAGCACGAGACTGCGCGTCCACAACTCTTCCAGCCAGGCGAAGTCACGATCCGAGGTGTCGCGCACCTTGGGATCGACCATGTACTTCAGGTCTTCGTCTTCGAACGAGAGGAAGAAGCCGTAAAGGAACAAGCCGTCGAGGTAACGGAACAACACGCCCACGTCGTCCGTCTCGACGGAAGTGAGGCTCGTGTGGTGCGCCTCGGTGGAGTGGAACTTGGCTGGGCTCAACTTCTCGAGCAGCGGTAGGAACGGCTTGAGCAGCTTCTGCAGCGTGAGCGAAGGATAGAGCATCAAGAACAGCTCCATGCCCGAGCCAAAACCTTCGTCGGACAAGAAGCGCTGCAAGAACGTCGTGCCGGTGCGCGGATTACCCACCAACACGATGGGGCGAGTTGCCTTCGTCTTGGCCAACCTCGGGAAGAAGATCCGGTCCAGCGCCATGAAGATGGTGACCGTGGTGCGCTGGAAGAAGATGATGACCGCAAGAAAGAGCGGGATGACGCGCACGCCGTGTACACGACGCAAAACGCGGTACACCGCCGCCATGCGTGAGAGAATTGTGTCCATATCGTTCTAACTGTCCCTTGCCTTGAGGCTCGACTCGTGGCGCAGACTGCCCGAGGTTTACTGAAACTGCAACACCCGGCACACGCCTTTTGTTAACCAGAATCGTTAACCCATGGTTACCATCACACGCTCGAACGAGGCAGCCTCGGTGCGCCGAACCATCGTCCGTGATGGCTGCATTTCCGCCCAGATTGGTGTTTTGCGCCAATCCGTTCGCAGGTGGTGGGCGGGAGCCGGAAACTGTCTCACAGGGCTGGGCCCAGCCACAAAAACCGGGGACTCGCCGCTACGCGAAATACGGTTCGGGAGCCCCTAGCTCGAAGAAGCTGTTCCTTACAGGTACTTTGCCCAGGGGAAAGCGGTATCGCCAATCACCAGGAAGTGGGGATTGAGGATGTCCTCCTTGGCGTTGTATTGGATGGGCTTCATCGACAGGTCGACGACCACGCCGCCCGCCTGTTCCACCACCGCCTGCGCTGCCGCGGTGTCCCACTCCGACGTTGGACCGAGCCGCGGGTAGATGTCGGCTTGCCCTTCGGCCACCAGGCACAACTTGAGTGAGCTACCTTGGCTGATCAACGTGACGTCGCCGGGCAACTTGGCCGTAAACGCCGTGACCGCGTCACCGCCGTGAGAACGACTACCCACGGCCACGATGCGCTCGGGATTGAGCTTCCGCGTGCGGAGCGCCACCGGCACCTCGTTCGCCCTGGCTTTGAACGCTCCGACGCCCTTGGCGGCGTAATAGGCCGTATCACTCACCGGAATGTGCACGACACCGAGCACGGCCGCGTGACCCTCGATGAGCGCGATGTTGACCGTGAACTCTCCGTTGCGCTTGATGAACTCCTTCGTGCCGTCGAGCGGGTCGACGAGCCAATAGCGGCCCCACGACGACCGCTCTGCGAACGGCAGCTTCGCGGACTCTTCGGAGAACACGGGGATGTCCGGCGTGAGTTTCACCAGCCCTTCGCAGATGGTGTGGTGAGACGCCAAGTCTGCGCGCGTCAGCGGGGAGTTGTCCGACTTGTCTTCGACTCCAAAGTCCTCGGACTCGTAGATTTCGAGGATCTTCTGAGACGCACGCCGGGCGATTTCGCGCACCGGCGCAAGTAAGGGTTCAAGTGCCAGTGCGCTCATCGTTAACTCTTTCTCAGCTCTTCTTGGTTTGAGGGATGGGGCGAGTCAGCAAGATATCGATCTGGTTGAGCAACACCTCGGCGGCCTGCTCGGGCGACATGTTCCTGGTCTCGATGTGAACCTCGGGCGCGAGCGGCGTCTCGTAGGGAGAGTCGATGCCGGTGAAGTTCTTGATCTCGCCGCTGCGTGCCTTCTTGTAGAGGCCCTTCGGGTCGCGTTTCTCCGCTTCGTGGATCGGAGTGTCGATGAACACCTCGACGAATTCACCGGGCGCCATCAGGTCGCGCGCCATCTGCCGATCGGAGCGGAACGGCGAGATGAACGACACGAGCACGATTAGGCCGGCGTCTGCCATGAGCTTGGCGACCTCGGCGACGCGACGGATGTTCTCGACGCGATCGGCGTCACCGAAACCGAGGTCTTTGCTGAGACCGTGACGAATGTTGTCACCGTCGAGGGTGTACGTGTGACGACCGCGACCCAACAAGCGCTTCTCCAGGATGTTGGAGATCGTGGACTTGCCGGAACCGGACAGCCCGGTGAACCAAACGACCAGCGGACGTTGGGCCTTGAGCAGTGAACGCGCGTACTTGTCGACGTCCATGCTCTGCCAGTGGACGTTGTCGGCGTGGCCCATCGCGGACTCGAGCATGCCTGCGCCGATCGTGTCGTTGGTGATGCGATCGATCAGGATGAAGCCGCCCGTCTCGCGTACTTCCTTGTACGGGTCGAAGGCGATCGGGACGTCGACGTTGAGGTTGCAAACCCCGATGTCGTTGAGCTCGAGTGTCTTCGTCGGGAGCTCTTCGAACGTGTTGATGTTGACCTTGTGCCGGGGCTCGCTGATCGAGACACCGATCGTCCGGGACCCGATCTTCATCAGATACGGCCGTCCGGGGGCCATCGGCTCTTCGTGCATCCAAACGATGGTCGAACGGAACTGGCTCGCCACCTTACACTCGGCGCCGGTGCGCACGATGATGTCGCCGCGGCTGGCGTCGACCTCGTCCTGCAGGGTGATGGTGACGGATTGGCCTGCCACACCTTCGGCGAGTTCCCCCTCGGGACCCCACACTTCTTTGACCGTCGACTTCGCGCCGGCGGGTAACACCGTGATCGCGTCGCCCGCCTTGATCGAACCGCTGGGGATGAAGCCGGAGAACCCACGGAACTCGGAGTTCGGGCGGTTGACCCACTGTACCGGAAAGCGGAACGGACGTTGGTGCGCGACGTCCTCGAGCGGCATCGTCTCGAGGTGGCCGAGCAGCGTCGGACCCGCATACCAGGTCATGATGCTGCTGCGCTCGGTGATGTTGTCGCCCTTGAGCGCGGACACGGGGATACACGTCACGTTGGTGGCCCCGAGGCTCCTCGCGAGCTCGGTGTAATCGGCGCGGAGCTTGTTGTAAACCTCCTCCGAGTACCCCACCAGGTCCATCTTGTTGACGGCCAAGATGAGGTTGCGCAGCCCGAGCAACGTACAGATGTAGGTGTGACGCCGCGTCTGGCTGAGCACGCCCTTACGTGCGTCCATCAGGATGATGGCGGTGTCGGCCGTGGATGCGCCCGTCACCATGTTGCGGGTGTACTGTTCGTGGCCGGGGGTGTCGGCGACGATGAACTTGCGCGCCTTGGTCGAGAAGTAACGGTACGCGACGTCGATCGTGATGCCCTGCTCGCGTTCCGCGGCGAGACCGTCGACGAGCAATGCGAAGTCCAGGTCCCCACCCTGGGTTCCGACTTTCGCAGAATCCGCCTCGAGTGCGGCGAGCTGGTCTTCGTAAATTAACTTGGACTCGTACAGCAGGCGGCCAATCAGCGTGCTCTTGCCGTCATCGACGCTACCACAGGTGATGAAGCGGAGCAGACCCTTGTACTCGTGCTCCTTGAGATACGCGTCGATGCCCTCGGCGCGAATTTGATCCATGTGCTGCATTAAAAATAGCCCTCTTGCTTCTTCTTCTCCATGGAGGCGGCAGCGTCGTGGTCGATGACACGACCTTGACGCTCGGAGCTCGTCGTCAGGAGCATCTCTTCGATTACCTCGGTGAGCGTCGTGGCGTTGCTATCCACTGCGCCTGTCAGCGGGTAACAACCCAGCGTGCGGAAGCGAACCTTGCGCATCTCGGGCTTCTCGCCGGGCTTGAGCGGCATTCGCTCGTCGTCGACCATGATCATCGTGCCGTCGCGGAACACGATTGGGCGCTCCTTGGCGAAGTACAGCGGGACGACCGGGATCTTCTTCAAGTGAATGTACTGCCAGACGTCGAGTTCCGTCCAGTTGGACAGCGGAAACACGCGCAGGCTCTCACCCTTGTTGATACGCGTGTTGTACTGCGACCACAGCTCCGGACGCTGACGCTTCGGATCCCAACGGTGCTGCGCGTTGCGGAAGGAGAACACCCGCTCCTTGGCGCGCGACTTCTCTTCGTCGCGACGAGCCCCGCCGAAGGCGGCGTCGAAGCCGTACTTGCTGAGCGCTTGTTTCAGCGCCTGGGTTTTCATCACGTCGGTGTGAACCTGCGACCCGTGCGTGAACGGACCGATGCCTTGCGCCACACCTTCTTGGTTGATGTGAACGATGAGGTCGAGGCCGTTGTCCTTCGCCATCTTGTCACGGAAGGCGATCATTTCGCGGAACTTCCACGTCGTGTCGACGTGCAACAGCGGGAATGGCGGCTTGCCCGGGGCAAAAGCCTTCATCGCCAAGTGCAGCATCACAGCGCTGTCTTTACCAATCGAGTAGAGCATCACCGGCCGCTCGCATTCCGCTGCGACTTCCCGGATGATCTGGATGCTCTCGGCCTCGAGACGTTCTAAATGCGTCAGTGCCATAGCGCGCGCGAGCATAGGGAAACGAATCCCAGTTACAACTGTCGTGTTGAGCCTGCCTGTCGAAATCAGAGGCGCGGTTAGGCCCCGAGGTTTCCAAAGCGGGGCTTCTCAACGCAGCTCTGAATAAATGCGCTGCCAGCGGCCGGAGCCCTACCAATTTACAGATTCCGTGCCTGGTTGACGAGGATACTTCTGCAGCTGCGTCGGTAACGAAATACGTGGCGTCGTATGCCGAATTGCCGGCATTTTCGTCGGGAATTTTTCGGGATTGTCATGCCGGTTATCTTCGGAGCTGTAGCGCGCGAATCGCGTCGAGTGGAGCTACTCCCCCTGCCCCAGCCAACGACGGTCACCAAACGCGGCCTAGGTGACCCACGGCGAGACGCACGGCGCTCCGGTTCGCGTGCCTCGCTGCCCTGGGGCGTGTTTGGCGCGTGCATGTTGGCCGGCTGCAGCACGAGGTTCGACGTCCTCGGACCCGACGCTTCGACTCGTGACGCGGCGTCCGAGAGTAGGACGTCCGAACCGGCCACCGCCATCGACGCAGGACCAGATCGTTCCGACACGCTGAGCACCGAACGAGCCACGGCCGACGCGGAACTAGGGGCTTCATCTGGCACCGACGACTGGGAGGAGCCGCCCTACGCACACGTGACCGCGGTTTTGGTCTCGGGCACCAGCGGCGCCTACCAGTTCGACGTCTCTATCGAAAGTGCCGACACCGGCTGCAGTTTATACGCGGATTGGTGGGAAGTAGTGACCCTGGCGGGCGACCTCGTCTACCGCCGCGTCTTGACTCACAGCCATACGGACAAAAATGGCACCACCGACGAAGGCGCGCCCGGCAATACCTTCACACGCGGCGGGGGACCGGTTCCAGTCTCCGGCGATGAACGTCTGGTGGTGCGCGCGCACTTGAACACGGGTGGCTACAACGGGCGCGCTATGCGGGGAAGCGCCAACGCCGGGTTCGAGTCGTTCAGCCTCGACGGCGGTTTTGCTCTGGACGTCGAGCGGCTCCCACCCCAGCCGACCGGGTGCAGCTTCTGAACGCCACCGCACGCTCGGCTGGCAGCCGCATCACCAAACGGCGACGAGCCCGCAAGCGCCAACTTGACGTCGCGCTACCGTAAGCCCCCAACACCCGCCGTCGCGACGCTTACAGCGCTTCCAAGGCCAAGAGCTCTTCGATCGACTGACGCCTGCGGATCAAACGCGGCCCGTCGACGTCGAGCAAGACCTCGGGGCAGAGCGGCCTCGAGTTGTAGTTGCTGGCCATGCTCGCCCCGTAAGCGCCAGCATCGTGAATGACGAGCAAATCGCCAACCTTCGCTTCGGGTAAGAGCCGGGGCACCACCTCGGCTTGGTCGTTCTGAGTAAACACGTCCCCGGATTCGCACAGCGGTCCCGCCACGACCGTCGGCTTCAACGTTCGCTCTCCCGAGCCCTCCGGCGCCACGACGCTGATCTCGTGGAAGGCTCCGTACATCGCGGGACGCACCAAGTCGTTGAAGCCAGCGTCGACCAACGTGAAGTGGTTCGAGCCGACATTCTTGGTGGCCAACACCTCGGTGAGTAACGAGCCCGCTTGAGCGACCAAGAAGCGGCCCGGCTCGAGTTCGAGCCCGACTTCACGGCCAACGCGTTGCTGGATGCGTTTTCGAGCGCGGTCCCACAACTGGAAATACGCCTCGGGGTCGACGTCGCGCTCGCCAGCGCGATACGGAATCGTTAACCCTCCACCTCCAGAAATCGCCGACACGGCAAGGCCCGCCTCCACAGTGACCCGAACCGCGTCTTCCATGGCGTCGCACACGCGACCGAGGTGCTCCATGTCTGCGCCGGATCCGATGTGCATGTGCAGCCCAACCAAACGGAGCTTGCGTTGCTTCACGATCTCGAGGGCGCGCTGCAGGTTGTCGAACCAGATGCCATGCTTGCTGGATTCTCCGCCCGTGTTGGTCTTTTTGCTGTGACCATGCCCGAACCCGGGGTTGATGCGCAGCCAAACCGGATGCCCACTACGCGCCTGCCCCACCTGGTCGAGCATATCCTCCGACCCCGTGTTCACGGGCACTCCCAGCTCGACGACGCGCGCCAAAGCGGCCTTGGAGATCACGTCCGCCGTGTAGACGATGGGGGCGTGCTCGGGCGCAACGCCCCCGGGCTCGAATCCGGCGCGCAGGGCACGCTCGAGCTCGCCGGCGCTGACGCAATCGACGCTGGCGCCGAGCTCTCGCAGGAGCCGCAACACGTGAACGTTCGAGCACGCCTTCTGAGCGAAGCGCACCGTGTCGAAATGCGCGACCCGACGGTATTGGGAACGGATGACTTCGGCGTCGTAGACGTAAGCCGGAGTACCGTATTCGGCGGCAATGAGTCGAAGCTGAGCGCAGCGGGCGCTCGAAAGGCGCGAGTTCGGGGCGGACACGCGCTACGCCTTACTCCAAGGGGGGTAGTCTGTGAAGGCCGACTCGACCACGATTTCGGTCTTCACCGAGTTGGCTATGAAACACTGCTCGTGAGCTTCGTGGTGCAGAGCCTCGATGATCGAGGGTTCTGGCTCGTTGGAGAACCGAATCCTCGGATGCAGCGTTACGCGGCTGACCCACGGGACGCGGCGTTCGTTCTTCTCGAGGACGCCGACGGCCAAGTCTTCGTAGCTCTCGATCACGAGGCCTCGCCGGTGCGCGAGGTACAGGAACGTCAAGAGGTGGCAACTCGAGATGGCCGCGACGAAGGCCTCCTCGGGGTCGATGCAAGACGCGTCGGAATACGGCGCGGGCACCACGCTGGGAGCAGGCGATGCGGCGACGACCTGACCCGAGTCGAACTCCCAGGTGTGCCGCCGCGAGTACTTGCCGGTGGTGAAATCGTCGCCCTGGGCGAGTTGCCAACGTGCGAGCACGACATGTGAGGCCATGGCCGCATCTAACCCGAGCCGATAGGCCGTCGGCAAGCGCGTTGGACGTTCTAGTCAGCCGGTAAACGGTGACGACGCGTCGTTTCTCATTCGTTGTCGATGATCTCGAGGCCGCGCCGCGCCAGCACTTCGGGGTCGGTAACCGCCGAGCCACTGACGTTCAGGCTCTTGAGCGTGGTGACGGTCTTGAGAGGCCGCACGTCTTTGACGGCCGTGCGGTTGAGCGTCAGACGCTCGAGCTTCGGCAGGTTGGCGAGCGGGCTGATGTCGGAGACGCGAGAACCATCGAGCTGCAGTTCGGTGAGGTTCTCGAGTTTGGCCAGCGGCGTGACGTCGCTCACCGCCGTGTTGGCCAAGTCGAGACGATCGAGCAACTTCAAGTTGGCAAGTACGCTGATGTCGGAAACCTGGTTGGCCGTGGCTCGCAGCGACTCGAGCCGCGTCATCTTATTGAGCAGCGAGATGTCACTGAGCTTGCCCGGACCGAGGAACAGGTCTTTCACGCCTGTCAGGTAAGGAAAGATGCACGGGTCGAGGTAGTCGATGGGCTCGCCTTTGGCGAGGTTGACGGACTTGACCTTGGCCAACTCCGCCTTCGTGATTTCCCCTTCCGGCTTTTCCAGCTTGCGACGGATCTCCGCTTCCAAACCCTTGTGGTGGAAGTCGGCATTCTTACCCTCGGCGCACTCGATCTCGGCGGGAACCGCGGTCTGTGGCTTGGCCTTCTCTTCCTCGGCGCGTTTGGCGGCGATTTCCGCTTTGATCTTCGCCTCGAGCTCGGCCGTCTGCAGGGCAGCGGTAGTCTTGGCCGCGACAGCCTCCGTTTTGGGCTCCTCACACGCAGTTATCCCGGCGGCCACAATGGCGGCACCGAAAACGAACCCACGAGACGAGACGGAGAACCTGAAAGACGGCTTGTTCATGAGCGCATCCTCGTGCGCCTCGCGACTTTCGTCTACGCCCAAAAGCCGTCGGGGGGCGGCGCCTCGGCCTGGCCCGGAACGCGCCGCTCACGAGCCGTGTACTATTCCGGCGGGACGCAAACCGGCTTCAGGCGACGACCCGGTTGCGGCCCGCATCTTTGGCCGCGTAGAGCGCCGCGTCGGCTGCCTTGATGAGGCGCTCCACCGTGCGGATTTCGCCCCCCGGGAAGGTGGCCACCCCCAGGCTGACGGTCATGGGCACCTTCTTACCCTCGACCAGCAAACACGAGGCCGCAACGGCGGCGCGAAACCGTTCGGCCACCACCGTGGCCCCGTCGGCGTCCGTCTCCGGGAGGACCATCGCGAATTCCTCGCCGCCGAACCGCGCGGCGTGATCGGACTTCCGCAGCTGACTGACCAGGGTGTTAGCCACGAGCTGCAAACAACGGTCTCCCACGGGGTGACCAAACTGGTCGTTCGTACGCTTGAAGTGATCGATGTCGGCGAGGACAAGGCTCATCGCGCCACCGTGCCTAACGGCCCGAGAGGACTCCGCGTTCAAGACCTCCATCAAGTGCCGACGATTGCTGAGCTGGGTCAAGTAGTCGATGCGGCTCAGCTCCTCGAGGCGAGCGTTTTTTGCGACCAGTTCGTCCTGCAAAGCCTTGATGCGAAGTTGCACGCGCACCCTGGCGATCAGCTCCTCGTTGACGAAGGGCTTGGTGACGTAATCGACGGCGCCGTCGGAAAGCCCCTGAACCTTGATGCGAGTATCGGCGTGGACGGTCGTGAACAACAGCGGGATGGTGTTGTAGTCGGGCATCGCTTGCACGATGCGAAGGAACTTCATCCCGCCAAGCTCTGGCATCTCGATGTCGCACAAGATCAAAGAAACGTCGTGGGAGGTCAGGAGCTGCAGCGCTTCGGCGCCGTCTCGCGCCAGCAGCACGCGCTCGGCGACCCGGTGAGAGGTGAGCAGACGCTCGATGTGTTTGCGCGTGACCTCCGAGTCATCGACGACGAGAATTGTTGTGCCCACTCCCCCACAGTTTGGCTCCGATGGCCGATGCGGACCACCCCAACCTCGAGTCGAAGTGCCCCGCTCCGGCTCAGAACGGTCCGCGCGTAGCCCTCCCGCGCGTGCATGGTGCCGAAACGCTGCAGTATGGGAGGGGGTGTTACCGCCCCGTAGAGGGACGAGGTGTACAGGTGTGGTACCTGGCAAACACCCGCCGCCAGGGCGTTGCGCGCTCAAAGATTACATTCTTCTGGCCCCGACCCGAAAACCCGATGTTCGCCCTCGGCGACACCTCCGAGGTCGCTCCGAGTCTGCACGAAGATCCAGTCGTCGCCGAGCCCTCCGCTCGAGCAATCGCTGCCCCCCATCCCGAAGAGGATGTCGTCGCCGCCCAATCCGCACAACACGTCGTCCCCACTCGAGCCCCACAACACGTCATCCCCAGGCGTCCCGACGATCGCTCCGGGGGCGGCGCAGTCGCACGACGGTGCGACATCCAAGACCAGGTCCACGAACACCGGGTCGTGGTCCGAAAACGTCAACTCCGGCGCGACTCCGACGTTGCCCGAGAAGACCCCGACACGGCTCACCAACGGCGCGTGCTCCCGAGAGATCAACACGTGGTCGATGACACCGAGCCGCGCGCCGTAGGCGTAGGTCGGCCGCTCCATCACGGGCCCCGTCAGGGTGAGATAACCACCGTCTTCGAGCACCGACAACGGCTGCTCCAGCCGGTAGCTGTTGAGGTCGCCGACTAACACCATCGGCTCGGCACCTGCAGCCCGAGGGAGCCATTGGACGACGGCAGTCGCAGCGCGCGCCCGGGCATCGTTGAAGTAGCCCTGACCATCACCTGGGTCGCAGTCGGGAAGCCTGGGGTTCGGGCACTGTTCGGTCAACGCTCCGGGGGAACGCGACTTGAAGTGATTGGCGACCACCGTGAAAGACCGTTCGTCGCCGAGACGCGCAAAGGTGCCGGCCAGGGGCAAACGGCTCGCGTTCACACCAGAAAAAACCCCGGGGCCCCACGCGCTGATTTGCTCGGAAGGCGGCGCAGCGTGGCTCACGAGTTCGAGCGTCTCCGTGCAGTATGCGAGGGCCACCGCTATGGCGTCTCCACCGTGATAGTCCGATGGCACCACCGGGGCGTATCTCGAGCACCGCGCGCCGCTCTCGCCCGCGGCGAGGTTGAGGGCCTCCACCCAGCCAACCCAGGTTGGTTCGCCACCCGCGCCAAAATCGTTTTGCACCTCGCTGACTGCAATGACGTCGGCTCCCCACCGCGCCGCCGCGCGCGCGCTGTTTTCGAGATGCTCGCGCCGCGCCATCGCCGTCGTCTCACCACGGCAATCATCCGCCGTGAAGGAGGGATAACACGCCGCGCTTTCGCCGCCGTCTTTGAACAGATTGTGGAGGTTTGCGGCGACCACTCGCACGGTACCGGCCTCCGGGACCGAGGGTGACATCGTGTCGGGCTCGGGAGGCGCCCAGATCGGTGGCGTCAAGGCGAGCGCGCGATAAGCAGCCGAGCTACCCTCGGCACCAGACCGAGGTGGTCTCACCACGAAGACGGACCCGGGCTTCCACGCGGAGCCGATCCGGACGCTTTGCTCCAACGACCGAGTGGGTCTGGTGTCCAATCCGTCGTCCAAGACCAATGTTCGCAGCGCGATCGCTCGTTCGTATCCGTCGAAGGCGACTACGTCCGGTAAATTGTCGTGGGTAAACGACCAGGGCAGCGTCCCGTGGACCAGAGTGAGCTCACCGAAACGAGCGTAAGCCCCCAAATCAGCGACACGAAGTGGAGCGGCGGTCTTGACCAACATCCCCTCGAGCTGTTCCAAAGAGCCCACCCAACCTTGGCCGCCATGGTGCGCGGACTCGAGTGGCCAATCGAGCTCGATCGGGGTTGGTATCTCGGCCTCGCCGCAGAGCTCCACACTTTGGATGCGCAGTTGCGTCTCACCCTCGTACTCCTCCACTACCCCCTGCGCGCTCAGGTGCGTTCCCGGCTCGAAGGCAACTGCCCACGGCGCGCGGCTCGCGGCATCGAAGTACAGAAAAAGTGCGTCGGAGGTCCGAGGATCCTCGTCGCCGAGCGCATCTTGAACGAACACGCCGTCGAGGGCTCCTACCGACCCCGGCAAGCCCAAGAAGTCGGCGGTGACGGCAGCCGCGACGGTCACCGTCTGGCCAATCAACGGACTTACTTCAGCTGGGCCCTGTACTTCGTAAGTGTGAACGAACGGCGCGGCGCACTCGGCCCGAGCCGAAGTGGCGCACGTCCAAACGCAGAGCGAGATTGCGTGGTAGCCGAACCGGGATGGGGACTGTGCCATGGTCTCGGTTCGGCCCGCGGCCGCGCCGGTTGCCAGACTACCGAACGAGACTCGGTCGAACGTTCACTCCAGATTCTCACCGGACACGGACAACGCTTGCCGTACGATGCCGCAGACGTGTGTAACGGCCCGTTGCACGGGCCAAGCCGCCTCGACGATGATCGCGTCATCGGGCGGCTCGAGCGCCGCGAATTGACTCTCGACCAACGTCGTGGGCATGAAATGGGACGCGCGCCGTGAGACGCGGCGGCGCGCCGTTTCCGGATCGATGCGGATGTACACCAAAAACCGTCCAGCACCGGGTACTCCGAGCACCTCGCGATAAGTCGCCTTGAGGGCCGAGCAGGCGAGCACGACGCCGTGGCCGTTGCCCTCGGCCTGCTCGATCAAGGTGCGCAGAGTCTCGAGCCACCCGGCGCGATCTTCGTCGGTCAACGGCTCGCCGCGCTTCATCTTCTCGACGTTCGCCGGCGGGTGATACGCGTCGGCGTCGAAATAAGGGAGACCGAACGCCGTGCCCAACGCGGACGCCAGCGTCGACTTGCC
>CBINDO010000146.1:0-18803 GCA_966249405.1 uncultured bacterium
CGGACGGGCTCGGACTACGTGCTCCTGGACATCACCCATCACCCCGCCGACTTCATCAGGGAGCGGTTCCCCGGCATCAGCGGGCGATGCCTCGAATACGGCATCGACATCACCCGCGAGCCGATGCCCGTCGTGCCCGCGGCTCACTACATGTGCGGCGGAGTGACCACGGACCTGTTTGGGCGCACCACGCTCCCCGGGCTCTGGGCGATCGGTGAGACCGCCTGCACGGGCCTGCACGGCGCCAACCGACTAGCCTCGAACTCGTTGCTCGAGGGGGTCGTTTTCGGGGCGCGCGCCGCGGATAAGCTCGGCGAAACGATCGCTGACCTGCGGACGCGGCCATTGCCTCAGGTGCCGGATTGGGAGACCGGTTCCGCGGTGGCGAGCGACGAGGAGGTGGTGGTCTCTCACAACTGGGAAGAGCTCCGACGCATGATGTGGAACTACGTGGGGATCGTGCGCAGTGAACGGCGCTTGCGCCGCGCCGCACGGCGCGTTTCGCTGCTCGAAGAGGAGATCCGCGAGTACTACTGGCACCATCTCGTGACGCGTGATTTGCTCGAACTCCGGAACATCGCGACCGTGGCGCAGCTGATCGTTTCCTTCGCTTCGGCGCGGCACGAGAGTCGTGGCCTGCACTACACCGTCGACCATCCCGATACCTCGCCGAAGTACGCGACGGACACCATCGCCAAGCGTGGCGTGATGCCGTTCCTTCGCGGTCACTGACCATGAAGGCACAAGGAGTTGGGTGTTGAGGCATCTCGCGAGTGGCTTGTGGGCTGCGTTCAGCACGTGGCTGTTGCTACAAGTGGTGATCGGTGCGTACGTGACGTATTGGCCGGGCGCTAGCTTCGACGTCGTTTCGTTGGGCTTGCTCCACGCCTTGGTACTCGGCGGAGCCGTGTTCGTGATGGGGTCGGGACTCGTGCCACGACGCGCCGTGGTCGAACCCGACGAGCCTCGGCTCGAGGCTTGGCAGCAGGTGTTGGCGCTCCGCAACCCGAGGATCTACGGCCTCTTGATTGGTGCGTTGATAGGCGTCGTAGCCAAGGTGCCGGCCGACGCGCTTCGGGGGGTTGTCGAGCTGCGCTTCCCAACGGATGAGCTCGAACTCGTGCAACAGTGGAGCCTGTTACGGCACGATACGTGGTGGCAGGCGGCGACCTTGTTCATCGTGATCGGCTTCACGGGTCCGCTCCTCGAAGAGGTCTTCTACCGAGGCGTTTTGTTCGAGCGGCTGGACCGCGGGGTCGGATCGCTGGGCGCTTGGTTGCTCACCAGCCTGATCTTCGCGGTGTCTCACCCGAGCCTGCGCGATTGGCCTTCGCTGCTGATGGTGGGGCTCGTCTTGGGCGACCTGCGCCGCACCGCGGGTACCGTTTGGGCGAGCTTGGGTGCCCACGTTGCGTTCAACTGTGCCACGCTGCTCGCCGTGGTCACCGGCGCACAGACGCAGAGCACCGAGGTCGTCATCGACTGGTGGCTCGTCAGTTGCGCGGCTGGGCTTCTGGCCGGGCTCTTGATATTGGTGCGGCGGGTTCTCTAGAATGGCACGAACATGGAACGCGTAGCACGACTTGCCCTGTGTTTACCCGGCGGGGGAGCGCCCGGTGCGATGTTCCAGATCGGTGCCGTGGCGGCTCTGGAAGACCACTTGGCGGGGTTTGCCGCAGATGGCTTCGACACCTACGTGTGTTCATCTAGCGGCGCGACCGTTGGCGTGGCGCTCGCGGCCGGCCGAAAGGTGCAGCGCATCTATCGCTCCTTTCTCGACCCAGCGGACGACTACTTCCCGCTCGAGCGCGGTCACATCCTGCGCGCCGACCTCGCGGAGTGGCGACGCACCGCGCAGACGGCCCTCGCTGCGCTGGGGCACGGTTCGAGGAGTTTACTGTCGAAGAAGTTTGCGCCCTCGCCCAACGCGCTGTGGGAGGAGTTGGCGCGACTCTACGACTCGATGCCGGCGGGGTTGTTCTCTCTCGACGGCTACGAACGCTTCTTGATCGAGAACTTCGCGCGACGCGGCGTTCCCAACAGCTTCAGAGCATTGCCCAGATCGGTGCGCATCCTGGCGCACGATTTGGACACGGGGGACGCGGTGGCGCTCGGCGCCCCCGGCGCCGACGAGATGCCGATATCGCGGGCGTGCATCGCGTCGATGGCCACGCCGCCGCTGTTCTCGCCGGTGCGCATCGGGGACAATCACTACATCAATCCGGCGCCGGTGCAACGTTCCCACGTCGACGACGCGTGTGAGGCGGGTGCCACCGTAATCGTGGTGGTCAATCCGATGGTGCCCCTCAAGGTCACTGGTGTTCCCACGGGACACGGCATGCGCAGCAGTGTCCGCGACAAGGGCGCCATGTGGGTCTCCAACCAGGCCAACCGGATCAAGCTGCACCATCAGCTGTGGGCCTCGGTGCACCGCGTCCGAAGCGCGACCAGCGTCAAAGTGCTCGTGGTCGAACCCGATCCCACCGACGGACAACTCTTCATGCACAACTTGGCGAGCTTCGCGGCTAGGCGTGGGATCCTCGAATATGCCTACCGCTACACGTCGGGGCTCGTCAAACGTTGGGCCTCGACGGGTCAACTGCCGCTGCTCGAAACCGGGTGGACGGTGCGAGACGTTCCCGAAGGGCACGTGGAGTGGGAATGACTTCGGTGTTGGGAAAAACGCGTGTCAGCAAAGGGGCAGTGGTCCTCGCCGCGTGGTTCGGAGCGCTCGGTGGGGTGGGTTGCAAGGAAACGTACCGAGTAGGAGATCTCGTGCTCGTCGACTGGTGCGAGGGTGAGTACACCGCGTACGTCGTGGCGCGCAAAGGGCGAACGCGTTATCGCGTCCACTTCGATGGTTACGAGTCGCGGTGGGACACCGACATCACCCACGACAAGATCAAGCGCCGGTTGGAAGAGCCAGTCGTGCCGGCCCCACCGTTGTGTGCCGACGTTGCTCGCGCGCTCGGGATCCAGCAGCCGGAGAAAGGCGCGCCGGCCCTGTATCAGCCGGGGGCGCACATCAAGGTGACGTGGCGCGGCTCGGTCTACAAGGCGACCGTGCTCGCGATCGAGGGGCCAAACCGCTTCAAGGTTCACTACGAAGGCCACGATGACGCTTGGGACGAAGTGATTTCCGGAGACAGAATCGTCGGCGCCAATTGAAGCGAGGCGACGTCAATCGGCCTCGGCCGGCGTTTTCTCCTCCACCTCGTCGGTGTACCAGGCGACGTTCTCGTCCGTCTCCCAAGGCTCCAGGGTCTGGGGCGGCGGGGCTTGCCAGGCACTGGCCAATTCGGCGACCAGGCGATCGAGCAGGAGCTTGGTCGATTCGGGGTTGAGCGCAGACAGCGCGACGCAACGTGGGTCGTGGGCCAAGCTCTGCCGCTCGTCGTCGGACAACACGTCGACCTTGTTGCGCACGGTGAGTCGCGGATTGTGCTCGAGGTCGAGCTTGCGCAGCAACGACTCCGTCGTTTCCTCGTGCTGTTCCTGCTCCGGGTTGCTTGCGTCCACGACCTCGAGCAGCAAGTCTGCGTCCGCGGCCTCCTCGAAAGTTGCCTTGAACGCGGCGAACAGGTCCTTCGGCATGTCACGAATGAACCCCACGGTGTCGGTCAAGATGGCGAACTTGCCATTGGGGAGGATCAGCCGTCGAGCGCGGGTGTCGAGCGTGGCAAAGAGCTTGTCCTCGGCGATCACCCCGGCGCCAGTCAACGTGTTGAGCAGCGTGCTCTTGCCGGCGTTGGTGTAGCCCACGATCGCGATGATGGGGTCGCTGCCTTGTCCGCGCTTGCGGCGTCGCTGTTGCCTTTGCTTGGTGAGCTTGGAGAGCTCACGTTCCAAACGAGTGACCCTTTCCCGCGCGCGGCGGCGCCCGATCTCGAGTTTCGTCTCACCCGGGCCGCGCCCGCCGATTCCGCCCGTGAGACGGCTCAAGGCGTCGTCTTTTTGGCCGAGGCGCGGGAGCCGGTACTTGAGCTGGGCGAGCTCGACCTGGAGCTTACCGTCGTTGGTCTCGGCGCGCTGGGCGAAGATGTCCAAAATCAACTGCGTGCGGTCGATCACCTGCAGGTCGGTTTGAGACGCGATCGAACTGGCCTGTGTCGGGGACAACTCGCGGTCGAAAATGAGCACGCTCACGTCCTTGTCGATGGCTCGAATCACGACGTCCTCGAGTTTACCTTTGCCAAGGACCCACTTCGGATCGATCTGGTCGCGCAGCTGCAGCACGCGATCCACCACCTGCACGCCGGCGGTGGAAGCCAGGCTCTCGAGTTCGCGGAGGGTGGAGTTGGCTTGCGCCACGGACAATGGCCCCTTCCTCACGCCAACGTGCACCAACATCGCCCGCTGCCGCTCGACCTTTCGGACGCGTGTCTGGCGAGCGAACTCCTCCTCCAGGGAGGTGATGAGTTGACCGAAGTCCGGCAGGGGCCGCCCGATTGGGAAGGGTCCAGCGACCTCGTAGGGTTTGCTGGTCTCCGTGGCTTCCGGAGGCTCGGGGATGTTGTAGGCCCAAGTTATCGCCCGGGGCTCGAACGCGGGACTCAGCTGAACCGCCGACACGAGATCGAGGCGGAGTCGCGTGAGGTCGACCAAGTCATCGTGCGTCAGGGGCTCTCCGTACAAGTGCGTGTGCACCAGGCGGAGCCCGCGAAAACGCCCCTCGGCGGCGCGCAAACGACCGATGTCCGGCAGCATCAAGCCCGTCGCGGAGCCGACGACGACCCACTCCACGCTCCCAGACCGGTGCACGAGCGCGCCGACCTGGCGCTTGGTCTCTCTCGAGGCATCGGCGAGGGACTTCAGTAGCTCCGCCGTGGCGATCTCCTCGAGCGGCACTCTCCGCCGCAAAACGCGTTCGAGGCTGCGGGTGGCGCTGGGCGATAGACCCGCCGTATTGCCAAAGATTTCGGACATCCGGGCGCCCATACACCGAGCCCAAGGAGCCCGGGAGTCCGATAGCAGTCCTCGCTGTCGGCACGGCGCACGCTTTGGGCCGTTGGCCGAACGCGCGTGGAAGCGCCCATCCGACGTATCAGTAGGAACACTCCACGGGCTCGTGCGTATGATAGGGGGTCGGGCTTCGCTCGGAACGAGACCTCGGTGTGGCAGTTGCCGAAACCGAGGCGTCAAGGAGAACACATGCTTCGGAATGTCTGGAAACGTTGGTCGTTCGTGTTCGTTGCTGGGCAACTCGTGACCTTGAGCGCAGGACGGGTCGCGGTGGCCGCCGACCTGCCGGAGACGGTGGCGCTGTCGGACGCGGCCGGTCAGCAAGCGACCGACTTCGTCCGGCGCAAACACGACGAGCTGCAGGCCGCGGTCAAGGCCGCCAAAGATCCCAAGACGGACCCCAAGCTGCTCGCCATTTTCGACAGCATGCTCGACTACGACGCGCTGTCGCGGGATTCTCTGGGGGGTGAGTGGGACGGACTCACTGAGCCGCAGCGTGCCGAATTCAGCGGCATCCTCAAGCAGCTGGTCCAGAACTCGTATCGCAAGAACTTGCGCGATCCTTCGGGCTACGAGGTCCAATATTTGGGCACGGAAGCCAGTGCCAACGGCACGTTGGTCAAAACCGCAGCGCAGAGCAAAATCAACAAGCGCGAGAAGCCCCTCGCCATCGAGTACGTCGTGAGCGGCGCCGGCGACACGCTCAAGGTCCGAGACGTGATAACCGACCAAGTGAGTCTGGTCGGCAACTACCGCAGCCAGTTCAAGCGCATGCTCAAGAAGAAGGGCTTCGACGGCCTCTTGGAGCAGATGCGAAAGCAGCTCGATAAGTAAAAGCGGCCGGTTTGTGGAGCTGGGCGGGCGGAGTTTGTTACGCTCGCGTCCCTTGTCCGCTCCTCAGAGCTCATCTGTCACTCGCCAGCAGCCCCCGAAGCCGGAGCCGCCGACGCCGCTCCGGCTGGTGGCGTTTCGGGGTGGCTTGGGCATCGAGCTTTATGAGCCGGTGCAGCTCGGACCCCTGCGTTTGGAGGAGCTCACTTGGTCACTGCCGGGAGTGACGTTTCCCCTCGATCTCGGGGGCGGCGTGCGGGCCTTCCGTCACCGGCGTGGCTTACTGCAGCGGGTCATGGTGTCCGTGGGCCTGCCCGAGCTCGAACAGTGGCTGAGTCGCCGCCTGGATCAACAGGCCGACCTGGGGGCCCTGTTGCGGCCGGTCGCGGTGTGGCCACTGCCGGAAGGCCTGGGCGTAGGCGTGTTCGGTGAACGGGGCGTGATCGCGGCAGACCTCCTCTGGAGTCCCCATGAGGTGGACGGCGGGTTCGTGATTTCGAGGCCCCGCGGGGTATTGGAGAAGCCGCAGCCGTTGGTGACCAGCGTGTTGATGTTGGTGACCCAGGCCTTGGGAGACTTGCAATCGCACGAAGGCCGCGTCGTGCGTCTGAGGGACCTGGCAAAGACGCTGCTTCGCTCGCTGTTGCCCGGCTTGGGCTTCCGGTTGCCAGCCGTTGGAACGGTGCGCTGTGGTGGGCTCGAGTTTCGCGCCGATCGGCTGGTGTTCGCCATCGACCGCGGGCTTCCGGTTTGGGCAATGCCGCCCGCCGTTGCGCGTGCACGCGAGTTTGCTCGAGTGTCGTTGGGCGGCGATACGGCGCTGCTCGCAGGTGATTGGACGGCAGCGAGACGCGCCTACGTGGCGGCTCTCGAACAGGCTCCTCGCCATCCCGAGCTTTCGCAGACGATAGCTGCCATCGATGCACATTTCGAAGAAAGAGCGGAGGCTGCGCTGGGGCTGCTCGTGGAATCGCTGCCCGCCGTGGAGTTTGGTTTGGTCGGCGCCGAACTGCTCGCTCGAACCGGTGACACCGAGGGCGCGCGCCTCGCGGTCTCCAAACTCGTCAATCACGAGCGGTTTCCACCGCTGTGCGCGGCTTATTGGGTCAAGCTCAGCGAGTGGCTGACGAGCAGCGTGGAGAAGGCAGAGGTGATCGAGCTCGCCCTCGCGTGCAGCGCGGCTTCGGTGACTGCGCGACGGGCACGGTTCCGCTCCCGGGTAGAGGTCGGCGACGTCAACGGCGCGGTCGCTGACGCAGAACATCTAGAGGCTTCGGCGCGAGGCGCCGAGGCCAAACACGCCGCGCTCCTGCAAGCAGCTCAGGAGCTCCGCGACGTGGGGTTCGTCGATGCGGCTGCCAAGCTTTACGAGCGTGCACTGCGGTACTCGCCGAGCGACCCTCGAGCGAGCTTGGGTGTGGCGATGGGGTTGCTGGAAGCGGGCAAATTCGAGCGAGCTACGGTAGTGCTCCAGCGGACCTTGGAGTTGGCAGCCAACGACGAGGCGGTCACCTCCGAGGCCAACCTCGCGCTCGGACGACTCTTGGCGGAACATTGCGGCGATCTACCCGCCGCGATCGCGAGGGTGAGACGTGTAACGGGTCTGACGAGCGCCAGCGTCGAGGCGCGTGGCTTCGAAGCGGAGTGGAGAGCTCGAATTGGTGACGTGGCGGGCGCGACGTTGGCTTTCGCTCGCCTCGGTGAGACGATCGCTTCGTGTCCGGAGCTCACGGCGCACCGTGCGGGGTACTGGTTGGCTCGGGCAGGCAAGTACAGCATCGAGCAAGTCGACGACGCGGCGGCGGCGGAGCGCTACCTCGCTCAAGCCCTACGCAAGGCGCCCAAAGACTCGCAAATCGCGGAGGCGTATCGCGTGGCTGCGGCGCGGGCCGCACGGCCGCGCCTGGCTGCGACTCAGGCGCCAGCGTCCGAGCCGCAGGTGGCAGAGGCGCGCCCAACGGTTCTCGAACAGCCGCCGCGTGAGGGAACGTTCGTGGATGTGGGCACGCCGTTACAGGACGAGCGCCAGCAAGGACCGTCGGTTGCCAAAGACCACGTGGGAGCAGTCAACGCAGGTGAGCGGCCAGACTCGAGCGCCGCAGACTCGAGCGCCGCACACTCGAGCGCGGTAGTCGCGAACACGGGGGAAGAGTCCGAGATAGAACTCGAACAACGTGTCGAAGCGTTGCGCGCACAATTGTTGGCCACGAGTCAAGCACCTGATTTGGTGGTCGACGGGCTGGTGGACGCTTTGGGGCGGCTCGGACGACTGGAAGAGGCGTATGCGCTCCTGCGCGCACAATACGACGACAGTTCGGGGGCCACGCAGCAGCGCCTCGGTCGAGCTCTGAGCGATGTGTTGACCCGGTTGGTCGAATGGTCGCGCGGCCAAGGCAGACAAGACGACGCGGAGCTGTACGCGCTCACGCTGGACGCGCTAAAGGGCCAGTGATGGCTCGTTTTCCTCGAGAGCAATTCGTCGATCCAACGCACGTCACACGGCGCGTGGTCGTCGCGGTGGAGCAGGTGGTGTATGTGCGCGCGATTCTCGAGGCAAACAACGGAGTGGCGGCGGTGTACTCCGAGTCCGGCGGCGACCTGACTTTGGTCACCTCGCCGTGTCGACTGGCGGAGCTGGAGCAGCTGCTTGGCGACTTGCAACGCGAGTTGGCCGAGGCATGGTTGCTTGGTCCGACCCATGCATAGGAGAATATACCGCGTTGCGCGAATCCCATCGAAGTGGCTGCCCACTGTTGTTTCGAATGCTTCGGACTGCGGCACTGAAATCCGTCACTGCCGTTTGAAGGGGTGCGCTCGTGTTCGGTCCGTCGAGGGTTACGCCGTTGCGTTGTATCGCGGAATTGAGTACCGTCGGGCCTCTAGACGTCACGCGTCTATTTCACCGATGCGGGTTGTGTGAAGTGAGTTACGACCGTGCCTGACTTGTCGAAACTTCTGGATACAGACCCGCGGGCTGCGGGAGCGTGGACCGAGTGGCTTCAAGCGTTGACCTCCGAGCCCGATGCTGCGTTGGCAGCGGCTGAGGTTTACGCGCGGCTGACGGAGTCGGAGCGTGATGTTTGGCTCGAGACCTTGGAGCGCGACGTTGCGCTGCTCGGGGTCCCGCCCGTTGCCGTGTTCGCGCCGTTGCTCGCGGTCGAAGCCAACACAGCACGCCGCTCGGCCATCGCTCGAGCGCTGGCTGGAGGCAGGGACGTCGAGCCGCGGACGCCGACGCGCGCGTTGGTGGGCGACCACGGACGTGAACGCGTCGCCGTTCTTGTCTCACCCCTGTATCTGGACTTCGTGCAAGTGGTTGCCTGTCGCTATCAGACCGCTGAGCGCTTCGTCTGGGTCAAGCAAGATCCGTTCGTCCGCACCGCGCAAGCACCGACGGGGGGTGTCGTGGTAGATGGCGTCAAGCTGAGTGAAGTGCCAGTCGCTCTGGTCGTGGACGAACTGGCCGCAACGGTAGTGGCTCTCCAGCGCAAGGGGGAACGACTGCCCGACGAACTGCGCTGGCGTTCCGACTGGTTTTCGCCTTCTCGTTCGGTGTGATCCGTGCCTGTTCCGAACAAGCGTCTGGCGTCGAAATCCGCATTCACGGCCGCGTGTTTGCTCGTCGTGATCGCGACCGCGTGTGGAGGCACGAATCCGTCGGTACGCAAACGCACCCCGACGGTGACAGGCGCGCCCATTTCGTACGCTTTCGTGGACCAGTCCGGTGCGACCGTTTCCTCGGAAACGATGCGCGGCCGCGCGACCATCGCTGCGTTGGTCACGACTTACGACTGGGCCTCGCAATTGGTACTTCGCCGCGTCGACCAGGCGCTGGGGAGTTACGTGCCACGGATAAACGCCTTCGCCATGATCCTCGAGCCGCCGTCGTACGCTGTCTTGGCTCCTGCTTTTGCCCATTCGCTCAACCTGCATTTCCCGGTCGTGATGGCAGACCATGCGAGCCTGGAGGGGGGCGGGGCGCTGGGACCGATCGACTACGTGCCGACTCTCGTGGTGTTGGACGCCGACGGGCGCGTCGCCGAGCGCCTGAAGGGACTCGTCGACTCAGAGCAGATCAAAGCTGCCCTGGACCGAGCCTCGGGCAACGTAACACAGCGCGAAATCCCTTGAGCGACGCACGCTTTGCTTGAGGAGACTCAGGCTTTCTGATACCCGCCGTGCGGTGTCGAATTCGCGTCGGATTTCGTTGGCCTTTGGCGTAGCGGTGGTGTGCGGTTCTTCCGCGGCGATGGCGGATGTGTCGTCATGGGTCTATGTCGGCGGCGGTGCCGCCGACCTGCAGCTCTCCTCCGCAAAAGCGGGGAGCGCGGTCAATCCGTTCACGCTCCAGCTCGATGCGGGTTTCGGGACGGCTCCGACCAACCCGCTGGTCGTTGGGTTCGCTGCCAAGACGCTGACCTTCGTGGATTACGGGACGGACATCGGGTTGGCGTTGCGTCTAACGACTCCTGGGTACTCCCTCGGCACCTGGGGCGTCGCGCTGGATCTCGGCGGAACTCAGCGCTTCTGGGGCCAAACCACGAGTCTCGCCACGACCAGCCTGACCTTCGGGTTGCCGTGGGGTGTCAACCTGGCCGCGACAGCTGGTTCGGACTTCGGCGACAACCAGTCGTTGGTGCTCACTCTGGGCATCGACTGGGCACGTCTCACCGTGCACCGCACGGCCGGCGACGGGTGGTGGCGAAACTACCGCCTGCCCGTGGCCGACCGTGACCTGGCTCGACGTTAAAGGCCTTTGACGGCGGCGACGAACGCGTCGAGTTCGGCGCGGGTGTGACGTTCCGTTACCGCGATGAGCAGTTGGTTGCCGAGCTTGGCATCCCAGCGCCCGAGGTCGAGGCCGCCGATGATGTCGTGAGACCGCAAACTCGAAAGCACCGCTGCCGCTGGGCGGGGCAGCGTGATCGCGAACTCGTTGAACGTCTTTGCGCCGTGGCTCAGTTTGACGCCTGGAATTCGAGTCAGCTGTGACTTCAGATACTCGGCCTTGGCCAGGCACTGGTTCGCGACCTCGACGAAGCCGGACTTGCCGAGCATGCTCGTGCGGATCAACATCGAGAGCGCGAGCAACCCCTGGTTGGTGCAGATGTTGCTCGTTGCCCGCTCGCGACGGATGTGTTGTTCACGGGTCGACAACGTCAGCACGTAGGCACGGTTTCCGCGCGTGTCGACTGTCTCACCGCAGATGCGTCCCGGCATCTGCTGAAGGTATTTCCGGTCATTGCGGCAGGCGAACAGACCCACGCCGGGGCCGCCGAAGTTGGGCGGCGTCGCCAGGGCTTGGCCTTCGCCGGTGGCGATGTCGACGTCGTATTCGCCCGGCGGCTTGGCGAGCGCCAGAGCGTAGGGCTCCGTGGTCGACGAGACGACGAGTGCTCCACCATCGTGCGCAGCCTTGACGAGTGCCGTGGGATCGGCCACGCCGCCGAAGCAGCTCGGGTAGCCGAAGATCACCGCTGCGATGTCGTTACCGAGCGCCTTCTGGATCCCGGGCAGGTCGTAGGTGCCGTCAGCGTTGACGTCGATCTCGGTCACGCGCGAATCGCCGGTGACACTGCCGTCGACGTAGGTCTTGATGACGGCGCGGTACTCTGGATGGACGCACTTGCTGATCAATACACGGTCGCGCTTGGTCAGCCGTCGCGCCATCTGCGCGGCCTCGGCCACTGCCGTCGCGCCGTCGTACATGGAGGCGTTGGCGAGCGCGAGGCCGAGCAGCTCCGACACCACCGTCTGAAACTCGAAGATCGCTTGCAGCGTCCCTTGTGCCACCTCCGGTTGATAGGGCGTGTACGCGGTGTAGAACTCGCTGCGCAACAGCAGCTGGTCGACCGCAGGAGGTATGTGGTGATGGTACGCGCCTGCGCCCAGAAACGAAGTCGGCAACACGCCGGTGTTCTTCGCGGCTAGCTCCGAGAGATGTGCCATCAGCGACGCCTCGGGAAGCTCTTCGGGAATGTTCAGAGTCGCGTTGTAACGCACTTTGGACGGCAGGTTGGCGAACAAGTCGTCGACGGAATCGACGCCAACGACGCCCAACATCTCCGAAATTTCAGCTGGGGTTTGGGGTAGGTAACGCATACTCGACCTTACGAATCTAGGGCTGGAAGCTCAGTGGTCTAGGCCAGCGACGAACGTGTTGTACTGATCGTGGGACAGGAGCGCTTCGGATTGGGTGTCCGTGTCTGCTTTGATGCGAATCATCCAGCCCGCGCCGTAGCAATCTTCGTTCACCAACTCCGGCTTGGACTCCAAGTTCTCGTTGATGGAGATCACCGAACCAGACACGGGGGCAAACAGGTCACTTAGCGTTTTGACGCTCTCGATGGTGCCGAAAGCCTCTCCGGCGCGCACCGTGTCACCGGGAGCGACGTCCAAACTCACCAACGTCACGTCGCCGAGTTGGTCGACCGCGAAGGCCGTGACGCCGACTTGGACTTCGCCGTCCTCGAGCTTGGCCCACTCGTGATCCTTGGTATATTTGCGGTCAGCTTTGACGTTCTTGGGGTCCATACGATTATCCGATTGCCGTTGCGTGTAGGGGGTTACTGTTTCCGTCGCTTGTAGAAGGGGGTCTTGACGACAACCGCTTCGATGAGTTTCCCGCGGCAATCGACCTGCAAGGGGTGACCTTCCGCGGAGTGGGCCTTGGGCACGTAGCCCAGACCAATAGAGGTGCCCAGGGTTGGCGAAGGCGAGCCCGACGTGCACTTTCCGATCAGGGCTCCGGCGCTGTCGTGGAGCGGGTAGCCTGCGCGCGCGATGCCACGCCCTTTCATCTCGAAGCCGACGAGGATCCGGTCCGGGCCCGTCGCGTGCACTCGCTGGAGCGACGCTTGACCAATGAACGAAGAGCCGTCGCTCTTCTCGAGCTTCACGACCCAGCCGAAGCCCGTTTCGTAAGGGTTGTTCGACTCGTCCATGTCGTTGCCGTACAAGAGTAGCCGACCCTCCAGACGCAGGGTGTCACGAGCTCCGAGTCCGATCGGCAATGCCCCTTCGAGCAGGCGCCGAAACAGTGGTTCGACGCGGGTTGCCGGGCAGAAGATCTCCACGCCGTCCTCGGCGGTGTATCCGGTGCGCGCTACCTGACAAGGCACCCCGAGCAACTCGGCGGAGGTGATTGTGAAGGGCTTGAGGTCGGCCACGTGCGGCGCGCCCAGTTGCGCGACCAGGTTTACGGCTTTGGGGCCCTGCACCGCGAGCAACGCGGTCCCGTCACTCTCGTCCGCAAACGTGCAACCACTGCCCGCGAGTTCCTTGGAGAAGTGAGCGGCTATCTTGTCCCGGTTGGAGGCGTTGCAGACTACGAACACCTCGTCGTCGGCGATCCGATAGACGATCAGGTCGTCCAAGATGCCGCCGGCTTCATTGCAGCAGAAGGTGTACACTGCCTTGCCATTCGGGATCGCCGCGAGGTCGTTGGTGATCAACCGATTGACCGCCGAAACGGCCGTGGCGCCCTTCACACGGAGCTCACCCATGTGGGAAACGTCGAACACGCCTGCCGATTCTCGCACCGCCAGGTGCTCCGCCTTGAGGCCCGAGTACTGGATCGGCATTTCGTAGCCGGCGAACTCTACGATTCGGGCTCCCAACTCGACGTGCACGGCGTGGAGGGGGGTACGCTTCAGGGCGGCGTTGGACATCTGGGTGCGCGGTTATATCGAACCGCCACCAAACTCAACGTGATTCGGCACCGAGAGTCGTGGATTCAACTGCTCGGGTTCGCCCGAGGCTGATGCCGCGACTCGCGGTCACTTCAAAGCACTTGACTGGGATTCTTGACGGTGCCGTCCGGGTTTCGACCAGCGCGCTCCCACCGTTCGGCCTCGCTCAAGCCCTTCGGGACTGGCGGTGGAGTGATGTCGGTGATGTTGACTCGAGTGAGCACCCCTTCGGACAACGCCTCGATGCGTAGCAAGCGTTTGTCGGCGGCCCCTTTGACGTACGCGCTCGCGATCACGATGCGGGTCGGTGTTACCTCGATCTCGTTCGTCAGAAGCTGCGTTCTGAACGCTTCCATCACGGCGGGGAGCGGCCGTGAACCTGAAAGGTGAACGTTGCGTGCGTATTCGGCACCCACGCGCATGCCGTCCGGCACGCGTAGGCCCCACACCTGTGGCGTGCCTATCAGCGGTTCGGTCGGCGCCAATCGGTCTGCCGAAACCGTATCGGACGGGAGCGCAACGGGGGAGTCTCCGGAACTGCGAGCGCAGGCGAGGAGCCCGCACACGGCAACCAGCGACCCAGCCCAACCCCAGCGAAGGCCCAACATGCAACGGGACACTGCCACAGTTTCCGTCATTCGAACAGAGGGGCCCATGAGTCGATGTTGACGGTGCTCGGCGGCGCTTCGAGCTGGACCTTGTTCGTGGTCACTTCACCGGTCGTGTTGCCGCTGACGCCGCCGACTTGATAGACGAGGAAGAAGTTGCCGGGCGTCACCGTCGACGTCGACGTGTAGGTGCCGTACGCGAGGTATGGGTCGTCCGTAGGGGTCGCGACCTCGGTCGAGCAACTCGGTTGTTGCTCGATGGCAACGCCGTAGACCAGACCAGCCGAGATGCTCGTGCTCTTGGGTGGTGGTTGCCCCGCCGTCGCCGCCGGCCAGCGTCCTGCAGGGCCGCTCATGGCGCTGGGAGACGTGACGCCGAGCCTCTCGTCCTCCGATTGCACGTAGTCGAGGGCCCAGATCCGGTGATTGGCTTGGGTGCACTGGTTGCTGCCGGCTGTGGCGGGGATGCCGGTCGAGAGATAAACCGTGCCACCGAACAGCTCCATCGGACCGGTGACGCGTTCACCCGCGTATTGACCAGCGCCGCAGGTGCCGGCGCAACCCAGCGACTGCACCCAGTTCACGTCGGCCGAGAACTTCGCCGTCGTTTTGTTGAAGTAGTCCGAGATGCTGATTACGCGGGTGAGCATCCCGGTGGTCGCGGTTTGCACGCGTTGTTCACCCGTTGCAAATACAACCGAGGCCACGCCGTCTTCGTCGATGCTGAGGACGGGGGCGAGCTCCACTGGCTGCCTCGCCGACAAAGCCTGGTCGAAGTAGGCGTCGAAGTAAACTTGGAACGTCCATGCGCTCGGATCGGGGTTCGACATGTCGAGCCGCCACAAACGGCCCTCGGCGTCACCGACGAAGGCGCGGTCGGCGTTGCTCCCGGTCGCTCCGGGGTAGACTGCGGGCCTACCGCTGATTGGTGCGGGGATGTCCACGATCGTGGTCTTGGTCGAGCTCAGCGCAGTCAAGCCAACGGCGCGGAACGAGCGCAAGACTTCGCCAGTGTCCAGACGTACGACGGTCAACGAGCGCGCGGGGTCGGCGGACGTGTAACTACTGACCGAGGTCTTGGCGGCATAGGTCGAATCCTTCGTCGCCAAGATTGGTCCGGCGGTGGTTCCAACGCCGGTTCGCAGCCCCGCGTCTCCACCGGGGAGGATCGCCACCGCGACGTCCGCGCCGGCGTCGGAACTGCCGCTACGGACGAACACGGTCGCCAGAGCAGGCGTGCCGCCCTCGCCGAACAGCGCGTTGCCGGACGCATCCTTGGTCAGCTGCCACAAGAAGCGAGGGCCGCCGTCGTCGAGGTCCGGATCCGTGACGTCGAGGGCGTAATATCCGCCAGCGACTTGGCCGACGCCGAACCCCGAGACCATCACCGTTCGGTAGGTGCCAGTCGCCGTTTGAGCGTCCGCTTTGGTGCGCTCGAGCACGAAGTTGGTGCCCGAAGCGCGCGCTGGCACGTCCCGAACCACGGGGGTGCCGTCGAGCAATACCGCAGGGGTGTTCGGGTACTGAGTTTGAACCACGGGCAACACCGCTGGCGGCAAGAACGCCCACAGCTCGTTGTTCTCGGCGGAGTCGACGGCCTCCCCGGCGGCGTTGAACGGCGCCGTCTTCATGGCGTGGAGCATGCCGTCGATGGTGGGCGCGTACAACACGTTCGAGCGCAGCGTAGTGCCCTTGCTGCGGGCAAACGCCGCGTAGGTTTCGTCTTGCAGGTACTCGCGCGGCGCGCCGCTGACGAAGGTCGGCGTCGCGTAGAAGATGGCGCCGAACAGGCTACAGTCTTCCGACGAAGGTGAGGAGCATCGCGTCTCACCTTCACTGTTGGTCTTGCCCAGCAACCACCCCAAGATGTCGTCACGACACGTGGTCGCGTTGGCGGCGGTGCAGGAACTCGTGGTGACGTTCATCTTCGCGGCCGGTACGCTGGACACGAAACTGTCGATGCCCAACGGGCCGATGAGCGAACCGCTCTGGTTGCTGAGGCCGTCCGGATTGCCGCTCACGTAAGGGCGAATGCTGTTGGCGGCGCTGGCCGTCGCCGGCAGGTACGTCATGAACTTGCGCGCTGGACCGCTGCCGGAGTTGACGTTGTAAGCAAAGTCGTCGCCTTGATTCCGGTCGATGGTTTGCTCCTCTGGAACTCCAAGGCTGCTGCACTGGATGCGCTTTCGAGTCAACTTCCCGTGCCACGGTTGTTCGAGGACCGGTTCGAAACCCGAGCTGAACTGGTGACTGCCGTTGGCACTACCTTGGCTGGCCGACGCGAAGACCGCCGACGTGCGGGTAGTTACGCTCGTCGTTATGCTGCTCAAGATGTGCGAGAACGTCTGGCGCAGCTCCTTGTTGTTCTTGGGAAAGAAGGCGGTCTTGGAGCTGCCGTCCGGGTTCGGTTCGCCACCTGCGGCGGCGATCGCGTTGAGAGTGCAGCAGGCTTGGAGGGCGCGTTCGTTCGGGAAGTTGGTGCAATCGGTCTCCGTGAGCTCGTCACAGCTGACCGTGCCGCGACCAGGGACGTTCACTTCCGAAAGCGCAAACCCAATGACAACGGTCTCGACGCTCTGATCGGGATCGTTGGCCGGGTTCGTGCGGAGGTTCCAAGCAATGTCCTCCGGCGTCTCGTAGGGGCAGCGGCCGCCTTCGATCTCGTTTTCGCAGAAGGGTCGCAGATCCAGGTTGGGCTCACCGTCGCTCAACAGGATGATGATTGTCCGTCGGCATTCGGGGAGCAGGGTGAGCGGGTCTTGTTTGGGGCCGAAGTCGGCCGGTGTCGACGACGCGTCGAGTGGGTCTTTACTCGTGTCTCGCCACAGGAAATCACGAGCGTCCGAGAGCTGGCCGGCGAGTGGCGTCGCGCCGTACGGACGTGTCGCCAAAAACACTTCTTGGATGCGCTGATTGCGGGTGAGCAAGTCCGAGGAGGAGGCATCGGACGCACCAAACGCCACCATACGCCCCTCCCACGGCGGCGCGGCCGCGTTGCGAGCACCGACCTCTTGAGGTTGGTTCGTTGTGCAGTTGGCGGGGCGCCCAACCGCGGATGCGCCGTTCAAAAAGTAACTCCACGTGCCCCTGAAGCCAGTGGAGACGTCCATGTTGTTGCTGGCGGTGAGACCCGTGCCCGCGTCGACGTGTGTGTCGAACGTCATCAGGCCGAAGCGAACCTTCTCCTTGAAGACGTCGAGGATGCCGTCCACACCTTGACTGAAGCCAGCACAAGGGACGTACGAGCCGAACGACGTCGGGCGGACGACCGTCGACGGGGCCGTGAAGTTCAAACGCGCGACGCCGTTGGTCGGATAAGAGTAGGGGGCGCTCGTCGGAGGCACGACGCCGGGTCCAACGGTGCAGCCGCCAGACACGATGCGATTGAACGGATTGACGTAGTTCCAGTCGTAAGGGGCTGTGCCGGCGATGCCGTACTCGGAGGCGAACGCGGAGCTCGAGCGACTCATCGGGAAGCAGCTGTAGTTGTTGATCGTTCCCGTCATCACCTCGACGAGATCGATCCAGCGTGACTTCTCGTTCGTGGCGCTCGGGTTACCGGGGTTGCACACCGGTAGCTCGTTGTCCGCGGCGCGGAACTCCATCGAGCCCGAGCTATCGACTAACAACAGCACGTTGGGCAGCGGCCGGTCGATGTCGCTCTGCGCATGCGCCGCCGACACCAAACACAGCGTGCTGGTGAGCGTAGTCCCCAACAGACCCTTTCGACTGAGGTTTCGACCGAACATAGAGCGCTCCGGATATGACTTCATGGGCTGCTTAGAGGACCGGACCGAACGTCACGCGTGCCCGCAACGTCTGCAGCGACGAGGTGACGGTCAGTGCATTTTGGCACGTCGTGACCGAACTTCCAGCTGGTGGCTTGGGCCGCACTTGTGCGGTAGCTGTTAACAGAACCTGCATGTGTTTGAACCGCCCCGGCCCCGCATCTTCACCTACAACCGGGGTGCCGACCTGCGCGACGTCGGTCATCTCGACCAGGAACGCGCCTTCGATGTCGTTGCTGCCGAGTTCACCGAGCAGCGTCGGGTTCGTGGTCGTGCCGACGTTGCCAGGGAAGGCCGCGTTTGCGCGCGTCCACATGTCTTGCGAGAGCAGCTTGGCACAGGGAGGTCGCTCTGGAGCGATCAGGGTGCTCAGGTTGCGGTTGGCGCGGCAGTCGTCGCCGCCGGCCGCCGACCCGCGCACGATGCGGTTGAAGTAGTGTTGTTCTTTGCCCACCAGTTCGGCCGCCGCGCTGCGCGCCGCGAACTCCGAGAAGTACAGAGTCTGAACGCCCTGCCGGTTGTAACCCGCCGCTTGGTTGGACAAACTCGCCGAGCGCATGGCAAACAGCCCGACGGCCGTCAGCAAGGTGACGACCATGACGACGATGAACAGCGCGTTGCCGCGTGCCGCTCGGGCGGCGGCGAGACGATGGCGCAGCGTGAGGATTCGAGGGGATGTCATTGGTTGTTGAGTGCAACGCGCGATTGAACCGTGCGCACGCGGGCGTAGGGGCCGGCTCCGGCGGCGCCCAAGGCAATGCGATAGAGCGGCCCGCTCGCGACCGAGATGGTCGAGTTGCGATCGGCGGCTCGCGAACGAACGCTGAGCCAGCTGTGGATCGAGCGGATGAACTGCGGGCCACGACCGGCAACCCGCTGGGCCTGCGTCCCGGCCCACGTATACAAGTTGGCGTCCTCCACTT
>CBINDO010000147.1:0-18681 GCA_966249405.1 uncultured bacterium
TTGAGTCGACGCCGACGTCATGACCAGACCCATTGTTGTAGAAAACAACCACCGCTGCTTCGGAGGGGAGCAGTTGGTGGTGTCTCACGACTCGTCCACCGTGAACTGCGCGATGCGGTTCGCGGTCTTTTTGCCCAGTCTTGCTCGTACCCGGAAGGTCCCGGCCGTCTACTTTCTGAGCGGGCTCACCTGCACCGAGCAGAACGTGATCACCAAAGCCGGCGCGCAGCGTTACTGCGAAGAACATGGTGTTGCGTTCGTGTGCCCAGACACGAGCCCCCGTGGGCCCGGCGTCGCCGACGACGCTGCGACCGACCTCGGGATGGGTGCCGGATTCTACGTGAACGCCACGCGAGCGCCGTGGTCAACGCACTACCAAATGTACGACTACGTCGTGGATGAGCTGCCAGCCGTCGTGGAAGCCAACTTTCCCGTTTCGTCAGCAAGGGGACTGATGGGTCACTCGATGGGGGGACATGGGGCGCTGGTCATCGGTTTGCGCGAGGCCAACTCGTACCGGGCAATCAGCGCGTTTGCCCCCATCGCCTCCGCTAGTGCGGTCCCGTGGGGAAAGAAGGCGTTCACCGAGTATCTGGGCGCGGACGAGTCCCAATGGCTCGACTACGACGCGGTGTCGCTGCTCCGCCGTGCAAGGACCAAACAGCCCATCTTGATAGATGTCGGCACGAGTGACCCGTTCCTAGAGACGCAGCTACGTCCGGATTTGTTGGAGCAGGTGGCGGTCGAGGCAGGATATCCGCTTACCTTGCGCCGCCAACCCGGTTACGACCACAGCTACTACTTCATCCAGACGTTCATTGGTGAACACCTCGCGCGCCAAGCCGCGGTGCTACACATGGATCGGTGAGACATGTTTAAGTTTACCACGGGTGTTTCACTGTTCGGTGAGACGAATTATGTCTCACCCTAACGGTGAGACGCGTGGGTGTGATCGCTGTGGCACACCTGCTGTCTCATCTACTTGTGAAACAGTGGGTGTTGACGGTGACTACCTCACGCGAACGCCGCCGCGCGGCGGGATGTCGACCTTACACTCGTTCGCTGGAGTGAGCCATCGAATCGTGTTCAGCCACAAGCGCGGAGTTGCCTCTTCACGGTCGATCACCTCGTCCGAGCAGGTCTTGCAGAGCTGGGTGTTCGTCTCGCAACGTTGCGTCTCCGACTCGCAGCTCGGCTGACAGCCCTTGCTACAGGTCTCCAGATCCGTTTCGTTTGGATCGCTGCAGGGCTGCAATGCGCATTGTTCACATTGCTCCGACGCGATACGGCAGATGTTCTCCTGTTCGTTGCACGGCTGTTGGCATGGGTTTTGTTGCCCGTTCCGTAGACCAGCCCACGTCGCGTCCTGGGTGATCCACTCGTCCGCAAACGCGAAGACACGACCGCTGGCCCACTCCTTGGCGACGCCCAGCGTGTAACCCTCACCCTCGAGTATGGCTGTGCCATCGCCGGTCACCGGATAGCCGTAATAGACGCCGATTTCTTTCACACCCTCTACGATGGGGTGAGAGGGCGTCACGATCTCGCTCAGCCACACGGGCGGCCCGTTCTCGTCGATGACGCCGGCGCCGGTCACTGACGTGAGGTCGTAGCGGAGCCCAGTGTTCTGGAGCAACTCGGAGACTGGACGTGCATCGTCGATGCTGGCGGTGTAGCCGGAGAGGGTGATCACCCCGCCACCGCGGTTCTGAATCCAGTCGTCGAAGGCGGCGAGCTCCGCCGCGGAGAACGCCGGGTTGCTCCCGGTTTGGGCGCGACGGTCCTTGAGACCTCCGACGATCAACACTTGGAGGTTCGACAGCCACTCGGCCGTCAAAGTCCCCGTCGCGTCGAGGTGTTGGATCGGGACCTGACCGCTTCGGGCGATCAGCCACGCCTCGAAGGAGTCGGTCGCCGTCCCCGCGTCTGAAGCCACTTCGCCGAAGAAGCCGATTCGGATGCAGTCGCACAGGCCGTCTTTACCGACGTCCACGTCGTCGATGATGCCGTTGCCGTTGTCGTCCTTGTCGTCGCAAAGTGTCTCACCGCCGAGGCCGGGCACCACGGGTACGTCGGTCGAACCTGGCGTGCCAGGCGGAGTGCCAGGGGCGGGAGTGAAGCCTCCGCCTATGATGTCCGTGTTACCGGTACCCGGGGGCTGGTTGCCTCCAGGCGCGCCCGGACTGGGGCCGAAGCCGGGGGTCGGCTCGTCTGTTGCATTGCTGGAACAGCTGATCGAAGCAAGCAGGGCGAACGAGCCGACGAGAAGGGCGACGCGTCGAAAAGGGGCCGCGTGCGGAGAACGGTAAGAGTGTCGAAACATGGACGTCACCAGCTTACCCCTTGCAACACGCGCCTGCAGCAAGCCGTTGACGACGGGAACGGGGGGCGATCCGCGCGTGTCGGCTTCGTGCCACTCGCGTCGGAAATCTACGGGCGCCGTTCACTGCGGCTGGATGTGGTGGGGCCGCGCACCCGCTCTGTTGCATGCTCGTCACCGTCCGTGGTCTTCCATCGGCCGGCATCGACCGCAATCCCTGTGACGGAAAACGTCGTTGCGCGGCATTGTGGTCACCTGCGGGATGGCTTAGCCTGCGCCGATGGGTCGCGACTCGGGCGTGGATGTGGAGCACGATTCGGGAGAAGCCGGCAAGCCGCCAACCATGATCGAAGTGGTGAACTACCAAAAGGTCACCGCGGACTATTTCGAAGCGCGTGGACTGCGGCGTCACGCTCGAGTTGGATCGTTGTGGGCGCTTGGCGTCGGGGCGGTCATCTCCGGCGACTTCTTCGGCTGGAACTTCGGCCTCGGCGCGGGCGGCTTTGGAGGCATGTTGATCGCGCTCGTGCTCGCCACCGTCATGTATGCCGGCTTGTGCTTCAGCATCGCCGAGCTGAGTCCAGCCTTGCCGCACACGGGCGGGGCCTACTCCTTCGCGCGGGCGGCGTTCGGTCCTTGGGGAGGCTACGTTACTGGGCTCGCCGAAAATATGGAATACGTGCTCACGCCTGCCGTCATCGTCGTCGGCATCGGGGGTTACGCTGGCGCACTGTTCGGTACCGGCCCCGAGCTGGCGCCTCTGTGGTGGCTGCTGATGTACGCCTTGTTCGTTGGGCTCAACATCCGTGGCGTCGAGGTATCGTTCCGTTTGGGGGTGGTCGTGACCGTCATGGCTCTGGTCATCTTGTTGGCCTTTTACGTCGTGGCCCTGCCTGGACTCGACTTCGCCAAGTTTGCGTGGACCGTGCCTGCCGCCGAAGGCCATAGCGCCGTCTTGCCGCACGGCTGGCTGGGTGTCGTGCGGGCCATCCCATTTGCGATCTGGTTCTATCTCGCAATAGAACAGCTGCCGCTCGCCGCCGAGGAGTCACACGAACCGCGGCGAGACATTCCGCGCGGCCTGCTGTGGGGGTTCGCGACGTTGATCGTGTGCGCGTTTGCTACCTTGTGCATCAGCGCTGGGACCGCGCCGGGAGCCGCGGCGCTGGCGCGCTCCGAAGAACCGTTGTTCGAAGGTCTGGCTGCTAGCCTCGGTATCGGCGCCAAGAGCCGGATGCTGGCGGGCGCGGCCCTCATCGGCCTGTTGGCGAGTTTTCACAGCATCATCTTTGCCTACGGTCGCCAGATCTATTCGTTGTCGAGGTCCGGATACTTCCCGCGTGTGTTGTCGTTGACCCATCCACGGTACAAGACACCACACGTCGCGTTGCTCACGGGTGCTGCGTTGGGTTACCTCGCCGCGCTCGTCATCCACTCGTGGGGTCCGCAAAGTCCGGTCGGCGCCGTGCTGATCAACATGACGGTGTTCGGCGCGGTTTTGTCCTACGTGCTGCAGATGGCCTCGTTCATCGCGATTCGCGTCCGATTTCCGAATTTGGAGCGGCCGTATCGCAGCCCCTTGGGTATGGCGGGCGCGGTCGTCGCGCTCGGGTTCAGCTTGTTGACGTTGGGCGCGCTGTTCATTGGCGGCAGCGACTATCTCGGCGTCACGGTGGGGGCCGCCGCTTGGTTCACTCTCGGCATCCTGTATTTTGCGCTCTACGCGCGCCATCGTTTGGTGTTGGCGCCAGAAGAGGAGTTCGCGCAGCGGGTTCGCCAACACGGCGGGTGAGGCCGTTCGAGTCATCGGCTGCCGAGCACGCGACCCGAGGTGCGGCGCTCCTAGCGACTCCACTTCCTCCTGCTGCAAGGCGGAACTCTGCCGCTGCACAGCTACGGCCTCGGCGCTGACCTTTTCGAGCGAAAGCCGCGGGCCGCGCGAGCGGGCCCCTAACGGGTTTACGCGTTGGGGGAGGCGCGGTGTCAGCGTCGAGCTGGGTGGCCATCCGATCAATGTGCTCTTTCATACCCAGAGCGTCCGGACCGCACGTCTTTGGCGTCTTCGAATCCGTGTTCGGCCTTACAAACGTACAACGGCACCGCGACACGAGCAGACACGACGTCGAGCGAAGGCTAAGAGCCGGATCGGTATGGCGCTTCGAAGGCCGACGCGGTGCGAAGCTCGATGAGGCCGGCCGTCTACGTCAATTGGTCACGGGTCGTGTGAGGTGAATATGCAACAGCGAAAGTTCGGGCAACGGTTGGTTTCTGAAGTCGGGTTGGGCTGCTGGCAGCTCGGGGCCGCCGACTGGGGCAACATCGACGATGCGACGGCGGAGCGAATCCTCGCGGAGTCGCTAGCGCAGGGTGTTAATTTCTGGGACACGGCGGACGTCTACGGCAGCGGCCTTTCTGAGCGCAGGATCGGACGATTCTTGGCGAGTCTGCGCGCAGACGAGCGACCCTTCGTCGCCACCAAATTGGGCCGTCTGTCGGACCCGGGGTGGCCCGCAAACTTCACCTACGACGGGATGCGGCGGCACACGGAAGGTTCGCTGGAACGCCTCGGCGTGGAGCGTCTCGATCTCACGCAGCTCCACTGCATCCCCACCGAGGTGATGCGCCAGGGCCACGTCTTCGAACATCTGCGCAAGTTCCAGGCGGAGGGGTTGATCAGTGCGTTCGGCGCCTCTGTGGAGACGGTCGCCGAGGCGCTCGAATGCCTCGAGGTGCCCGGGCTTGCGTCGCTGCAGGTGATTTTCAACGCCCTGCGGCAAAAGCCCGCCGACGAGCTGTTCGACAAAGCCAAGGCGCTCGGCGTCGCCATCATCGTGCGACTGCCGCTGGCCAGTGGGCTGTTGAGTGGCCGCATGACAGCGAGCACGACCTTCGCTCAAAACGATCACCGAACCTACAACCGTGACGGGCAGGCGTTCAACGTTGGTGAGACGTTTGGCGGGTTGCCCTTCGGCGAGGGCGTCGCGTTGGTCGACGAGTTACGCGGGCAACTCGAGGCAGAGGGGCTGCTCGAGGTCCCGTTGGCGCAGTTTGCGCTGCGTTATTGCCTCGATTTCGACGCGGTGACGACCGTCATTCCCGGCGCGAGTTCGGTCGAGCAGGTCCGAAGCAACGTTCAGGCCTCGCGCCTCGCGGCGCTGAACGAACGCACTCACGCGTTGCTGCGCACGTTCTATCGAACCAAGGTTCATCCCCGAATCCGCGGGGTTTATTGAGTTGCGTGGGCGCTGTTGGCAATGGTGCGCTGCTGAGGTTGGGCCCAGCGCGGTGAGACGATTCGCTGCTCCCGCCCACCGCCCGTTCCCCCCGTGCCGAAGCCCAGCGTAGCGCACCACCACAACGACGAAGGGCGGGGCTTCCTGTCGGAAGCCCCGCCCTTCGTCGTTGGTCAATCGCTCAACTCACGCGGTAGTTATCACAGCAGGTCTGCGTAACCCACGATACCGAGCGTCGTCGAGTACCAGTTCTCGTCGAGGTCCTCGCCGCTTGGCTTGTTGTACACCGGGTCGCTCGCGTTCTCGATGCGCGAGTCGAGGCGCACGACGAAGTTTTGCGAGTCCTTGACCGGCTTGACGTCGAAGGTGAGCGTTCCCGTGGTGAGGCTGAAGTCGTTTTCGTACTTCAGGTGTTCGCCGCGGACGGCCATCCCGAACTGTGGGGTGAAGGCGTAGCCGGCAGCCAAGCTGCCGCCCCAGTAACTCTGAACGGCCTTGTAACCGCCGTTGAAGTCGAAGTTGCCGATCAAGCTGAAGTCGCTCACCTTCAAGATGGCAACGACGTCCACGAAGGTGGCGAAGATGCTGCCGTAGTTCATGCTCGTCTCCGGGGCGAGCGATTGCAGCACGCCGCCGTAGGCCGAGAACACGTCGCTCACGAAGCCGACCTGACCGCCGACGTTCACGGCGCCGTCGTTCAACGTCGAATTGTTGGGCTCGTTTACCAGCAAGGCGCGCGCGACGAATGCGTCCTTGGCGAACTCGGCTTTGATACCGGTGTGCCAGAAGGGCTGCATGTTCATGTACAACTCACCACGCGTGTAGTTGAGGTTGAGCCAGCTCTCTGCAACCTCTGCGCCGTAGATGGTTCCGAAGGCGCCCGCGGCGACCGAGAAACCGTCTGCGGGACGCCAGGTGACGAAGGCGTTCGTGATCGGACCCAACGTGCCCGTTCCATACTGTGCGACCGCGTCACCGAACCGGAGGCTGCCGTTGATCGCCCACGCGCCGGCGTCGTATCCGAGATCCGCACCCAGCCAGCTCAGACCGAAGCCGCTTTGGGCCGAACCGTCCGGGCCCTTCGTGGCGTATACGTCGCCGCCGGCCGCGCTGCCCGACTTCGCAGACTGAAAGCCTGCCCACGCGTCCGCGAACACCATCAACTTCGGCGTGCCCGCGGGCGCCTCTGCTGCCGGGGCTTCTTCGGCAGGAGGAGCGATCTCCTCGGTGGCAACTGGCTCGACTGGAGCCGGGGCGACTTCCGGTGCGGGAGGTGGCGGAGCCGGCTCGGCGGTTGCCGTGGCGGTTGCGTCGGTGGGGGTGGCAGTTGCGCCGACGGAAACAGAAGCGGAAGCGGGAGCAGGCTCCGCGGGGGCAGGAGCCGGTGCCGGTGCCGGTGCCGGTACGGGCGCCGTGGTGGCCGGAGTTTGAGCGGAGGCAACCGCCGCGCTCATCATGGTAACAATTCCCCCGAACGTCGCAGTTAAGGCCTTGGTCAAGCCCTTGGAACTAAGCATCATCTGGTCTACTCCTTCTTCGTCATTTGCACTGAGGTTTCGGAAACCGGCCGGTGCCGGCGTTCGGCGAAGTTCAGCGTCGAGAGGTGGACTAGCCCTGCAGGGATGTCTCAGCTGTTGCTCGAATGTTTCTAGAGCTCGAAACAGCGCGGAATCTTCGCGAAGCTGTCGTTTCGCGTGGGTCGGGTTCCGCAAAATTACGGTCGAGAACGCTTGCGCCCCCCAAGCGCTTCACTCTCACTAAAAAGTCGGCTAGCTTCGAACCCCCCAATTCCGGAGGAAAGATGCTCCCGACCTTGTTTAGACGACTCCTAGCACCGCTGCTGACCCTGACGCTGGCCCTCGTAGCTTTGAACGCCTCCGCCCAAGGGCGCGTGGTGTGGAAAAAGTCGAAACTCAACGAAAGCAGCCAACGTTGGCACGTGGATCTCGAATTCCACATGACCAAGGCGCCCGACATTGCCGTGGTTCCGGTGCGTTTCGAGTTCACTCCCGAGGTGTATTACGAGCGCTCGTTGGTGGACGGGCAGGACAATCCGGTGGTCAATCGCATGCCGTTGAGCGACCGTCAGCCACTGGTCGAAACGGTGGACATCGGGTTCTTGAACCCGACGTCGGGCAAGATTGAGAAACGCACGCGTTTCTCCTTCGATCTCACACGTGACCGCGGCTTCGAAGCTGGCGAATACAAGGTCGTCGTCGAGGACAAGCGCAACGGCAAGAAGTTTGGGCAGCCCACACGGCTAGTTCTCGATGGCGAAAATGAGGTGATCGATCGGCGTTCGATCTCGTTCGACCCGACCAAGAAGAAGAAGGAGAAGGAGCCGACCGAAGAGGAAAAAGAGGCCATGGCCGATCCTCCGGATCCCGACAGCGAGGAATTCTGGGAAGGCGGCCCCACCGAGCCAGACAATCCCGAAGATCCTTCCCTGCCGCCGCCGGCTCACATGCAGGAACGCCCCTGTGGCTGCCGCGTTCCGGGCGGCCCAGCCCGAAGCTCGGGTTGGCTGGCCGCGCTCGCGGTGCTCGGGGTTGCGTGGGCTGCGCGCCGACGGTCTTGAGGGCTGAGGCGAACGAAAACGGCCGCTGGTAACCAGCGGCCGTTTGGTTTTCGGAATCCGGCGCGCTGGTAACTAAGGCTGGTAACCAACCGCCGGCTTCAGTGGATACTGGCTCAAAACCATTCCTCGGACGAAATCAGGTCGCGAGCCGCGGAGGTGGTCTGATTGCCCTCGTACTTCGCCAGGATCGCGACGGGTTCACCTCCCTTGTACGCGCTGGCGTCGTAACCCTTGACCTGCGTGAAGTGAACGGGGAACCACGTCGCCGTCAACCCGACGGGGTCGGCCGGGTCCCGAGGGGTGTAACGCACGGCGAGATCGAAGCCATCGGGTTTCGGATCGATGATGTAGCCGCTGAACAGCACGAAGCGTCCCTTGGCCAGTTTGTCGAAGGCCTTGAGGGCGGTGTCATTGGCGCCGCGCTTGAGCTCCTGCTTGAACAACTTGGGTTCGAGGTCTTCACGCTGGTCGAGGAAGCCATTTGCGTCCGGCACGAGTGACTCCACCTTGGCCCGACGCTCAGGGGTTACTACGAGGTCTGCTTCGTTCTTGGCGCGCTTGATGACCTTCTTGGTCACTCTTTCGGCGGCAGACCGTTTTGCAGCCTCCAACGCGGCGCTAGCGGCGGAAGCGGCTTCGGAAACCGGTGGTGGTGGAGCAGGTTTCGAGTCGCATCCCAACGTGGTGAGTAGCGACCCGACGGCGATGAGCAATGGTCGACGCAACATGCCGGCACTGTAAAGGACGCCGCGGCACGAGCAAATATCGACGCGATGGAGACGCCGATTGTGGCTCCATTGCAAGGTCAGCGCCGCATGGATTCGCGCGCCGCGGTGGTGACGTACATCTGTAGCGGCCAATGGCGGGCGAAGCTGACGTCGATGGACGGCGCATCAGACTCGTTGGGCGCGGGTTGCAGTTTGCCCACCACGCGGAGAAGCGAGCCGGGTTGCAGACGGTCCGGGGGCGAGCGTTTGGGGACGACCACCGAGTTCGGGACCACGGCCCACAACTTGGCGAACTCGGTGTCCGTGACCGTGACCCGGCAGGTTGCGTCGTCTGGGCCGTCGCACAGGTTCCGCGGTTGAAGTCCACGTACACTCAGGAGCACCCGCTGGGAGTCGGGGACATCACTCTTGGTGACCTCCGTGACGACTCCGAACGTCGCGACCACACGGTTGCGCCAGGTATCGGGTTTACGCCGCGCAGCCGATGGGTCGAAGGGCACGCTACCGCCAGTGGCGTCCTCCTCGACGTCGAGCGGCGTGTAGAGTTGCGCGAAGCCGAAAGGCCCAGGGGAAGAACACCCAACCGCCATACCCAACGTCGCCGCCGTCGCGGCCAACCGAACCGTGCCAAGGAAGCTCGCCATCGCACCGCACGGTAACACCGCGTCTGTGTCGCGTGTTGTTTTTTGCGAACGGCCGTTGCGCTGATCACGCCGCATAGGAGCGGTTACGCAGTGCGCGAAACGCGAGCTCGAAGGCAAACAGCGCGAGCACGACCAAGGCCCAATACGGGGAAGCATCGATGGCATTGGCTTCTGCGTTGCCACTTGCGCCGAGCGGACCGTTCTGGGCCAGCTCCGGGCGCTGAAACAGCTCTCGCGGATCGAGGGTCACGGCGCGCTGCTCGGGCCTGCCCTCTACGAGCAGACGATAGCTACCGGCAAGCGCGGGCACGAGCTGTTGCTGCGCCGCGCTCCCTCCGCCCATTGGGCTCTCCTCCTTGGCCTTCTCGACGTTGACGGCTGCGCTGCGGACGATGCTTCGAGTCAGCGCGGCGTCGCCCTCGACCGTGACGTTTACTTGGTCCGGAAATAGCCATGGTGTGCCGGCGAACGTGCGGCGCGGGCCGGAGCGCGTTCGAGCGTATTGACCGACCACGTCGAGCAACGCGAGGAAGCCGGGACGGATCGCGAACTCGCTGATCTCGAACGCGGTGGGAAGACCCACGGTCAATACGGTGCCCAAGCCTACGGGGCGTTCGAACGCGAATGGAACGCCGTCCTTCCACTTGCCCCTGACCAGGGTTCCGGGCAGGTCCGCCGCGTCCAGACGCACCCTCCCGCGTTGCCGTAATTCGCCGAGACTCTGCGCGTCGCCCCCCAAAAACCCGAGGCTGTTTGGTTCCAGGTCAGCACTATCGTTGGTTTCCCACTGAATGCCTGGGCGTGCGAAGGGTTCACTACTGGCCGCAAGCTCGGACGCGACCGAGTTCGGACCGAGCAGGCCGAGTAGAACACCGCCGCGGGCGAGCCACGCATCGAGTGCGACGCGCGTCTCGGGCGAAAAGCCGCGCGGGTCGTCCACCACGAGCGCCGCGTAGCTCTGGAGTTGTTCTCGAGTATCGGGCACGCGAGACAGCGGCTTGACCGCCGTGCCGCTTCCCAAAGCTTCGAACGCTTGCTCGATGAGCGGCGCGCCACCGGTCGCCGCGCTCGTTTTTTCGCGGTCGGCAACGACGCCGATCATGAGGTCCGTGGTCTCGTTGGTCACGACGGCGCGATTGTCGGCGTCGATGCCGTCGTTGTTGGCGAGCCGGACGGCGAGGGGACTCGAGAGTTCGTGACTGACCTTGGTGAACGAAAAGTGTTGCACGCCCGAACGCGGTTCGAGCACCCGCTCCTGGATCACCTCGCCGTCGCTGCCGTCCAAACGCAGCTCCGCGCGTTGATTGGTCGGCGCCGACTCGTCGCTGCAGCCGACGGTGACCTGCACTTCGTTGGCCACGTGCACGGCTTCGCTGATGCCACAATTCGAGATCGGCTGTGCCAAATCTGGGAGCGGTACCCAGAGCGGCGGGTCGCCGGGCGAGATCGCCTTGTCGTGTTGGTCGCTGAACAACGCGACGCGCTTGTCGGCGTGAGGTAAGTCTTTGAGAGCGGCGCGCGCCAGTGCCACCGCGGCGGCGAGGTCCGTGCCGCGGTCGGTCACCTCGAGGCTTCCGATGACTTGGCGTGCGCTGTCGAGGTCCGTCGTCGCGTTGAGCAGCAGGCGAGCGTTCGTGCCGCCACTGACGACCGCGATCGCGTCGCCCTCTCGTGCCGACCCGAGCAACTGCAAGGCGCCCGCCTTCGCGCGCTCGAACCTCGAACGTAAATCGCCGGGCGCGACGCCGCGCATGCTTTGCGAGTCGTCGAGTACGAGCGCGAGCGCGACCGACGCCCCAGCTTCCCGATCGACGGCGAGATGTGAACACTTGACGAACGGAGTGGCCCCCAACACCGCTAGCAACAGCACCGTGAGGAAGCGCAGTCCGAGCAGCGCCTTGTCCTCCAGTCGGCTGCGTTTGTCGGAGGTGACGACGGCAGGAGGCACGAGGTGCGCTGGGGGGAACTCCACCTCTTCGGTTTTTCCGCGACGCAGCAAGTGCGCAACGACGGGCAGCCCCGCGAGTAGACCGACCAGGAGTGCAAGCGTAGTTCCGAAAGTCATGGCTAGGCTGTTGCGTTGGGGCTGAGAATGGCGCGCAGCACCTCGACGGGGTCGTCGTCGGTGGTGCACTCGACGAGCCGTCCGTTGTGTGCCGTCAGCGCGGAGCGCCACTCGGAAGATACCCTGGCAAGGGCTTCCAAGTAGCCGGTGCGCGCCACTCCCGCGTCGGTCTCGACGATGCGATCTCCGGTGCTGGGTTTGAGACGCACCACGCCGCGGAACGAGAACTTGGCCTCGACGGGGTCCAAAATCCGGACCACCACGGTCGACCGCTGACGATTGCCCAACGTCGCAAATTCGGCTGCAGCGACTTCCGGCAGATCGACGAGGTCACTCAGCAGGACGATGATGGAACCACGGCGCGCCGCTTTGGCCACTGCGTACAGTTGCCGTTCGAAGGTGCGGGTGGTGATGCTAGACCTCGAAGCATCCGCAGCTTCGTCTTCACCCGCGCGTAGTTGTTCGAAGGCTTCGACCACGCGTTCGAAGGCGAGTTTGCCGCCGATCGCGGCGATGCCCGCGGCGCCCAACCCAGAAGCCGTGTGCCCGCCCAGCCAGTCCAGGGTGATCATGTCACCGGATGCAGCGGCGATGCGAGTGAGGGCCGCCGTGAGCAGCCCGGCGTAGGCCAGCTTGGAGGCTTTGGCCTTGGAACTCGCGTACGCCATGGAGCGGGTCGCGTCGACGAGGAAGCACAACCTCCGATCGGTCTCCGTTTCGAATTGGCGGACCAGCAGACGTTCGTGTCTCACCAATGCGCGGTAGTCGAGCCTCCGCAGATCGTCGCCCGGGACGTAGTCGCGGTGGCTGTCGAACTCCACGCCAGCGCCGCGGTGTTGGCTTCGGTGATGGCCAAAATAGAGCCCCGAGCTGACTTCTTTTGCGCGCAAGCGGAGCGGCGCAAGCGCGCCCCAGTTGATGAGCTCTTGGTTCATGGTTTGGTCGTCGTCGCCGGCGGATTGGGGGCAGCGCCTCCTGCTTTGGCCGGCGGTTTTGTGTCTTGTGGCTTCGCCGCTCGACACGCCGCGAGGATTTTGGGGCTGTACTTGTTGGGGTCGAGTTTGGTCTTGGGCTCCAGCGTGAGCCACTTGCCGCACGCCTCCGCGGCTCGACCTTCGACGCCCAAAGCTGCGTAACATTCGAGCAAGACCCGTTGCACGTGCGCCTCCTGACTCGGCGACAAAGACTCGATGGTCAAGAGCTCCAAGCCAAGGCGGAGCGCCTCGACGTATTGGCCGTGACGTAACATTTGCGTCAGCTTCGGCAGCGTCGCTGCAGCAAACTGTTGCGCTTCCCGGGCCGTGCCTCGAGCTTCGAAGCGGATCCTGTTGGCTGCCGCGGCCGCTGCCAGCCGCCCCGCCTCCGTGAGCTGGATATCCACCAGAGGAAGTAAGACGACGTCGCCGCGAGTGAGGGCTTTGCCCTTGCGTTCATTGTATTGGTCGAGCATCCAAGCCGCCTTTCGGTCGCCCAGATACCGATAGGCCAGGCCGACGATGGTGTCGTCTTCGCGCGCCACCACTCGCAAGTTGTAGGGCACGACGATCTCTGCGCCCACCTCGGGAAACAACCAGGGCTGCGAGTCGTTGGCTTGAGCGATGGCAAATGCCCGCGCCTCCGCGCCCAGGTAACGGACGGCGAGTTCCTTCCAAGTTTGCCCCTCTTCGACGCGCACGGTCATCAAAGCCGGGATCTCGATGCGCATGCCCGGAGCAATGCGGATCCCCGAGCCGACGTCGAGGCCGTTGGCCGCTACCAACAGACGTTCGTTCTGGACCTTACCGTAATAACGTTCAGCCAGGTTGGCCAGCGTATCTCCGAGCTGCACCACGTGGGTGAAGGCCTCGGCGTTCCGCGCCCAGGACGAAATCACGAACAGCTGCAACGAGACGAGCGCGACGAGAGATCTTGGGAACTTGATCATGCGTTGGACATTCCTTTGCCCTCGGGAGAGTCAGTCGCGTGCTGGGTCGCGGTAGCCGTTACCTTCAACGTGCGAAGCGCTGCGGCCGCGAGGATGCACAACATCGGAGAGATCGTCAGGTGATAGCGGTCTTCGCCGAAGAATACCGCGTGGGTAAGCGAGGTCGTCAGGACCAGCCCCCAAAGCCAATGTGCAGCCGGGCCCAACGGCGGTCGCCCAGGCAAGGGGGCCACGGCGATCAACGGCGCGAGCACGATGCCCCAATACAGCGGATAGTCGTAGGTGTTGAGTCCGTAAGCGTAGAACGCGATCGCGAGAGCGAGCAGCCCCCCTTGTGCCCAAACGCGCCGCGGCCACGGCCATTGCCGCGGCCATGGTAGACTCACCGCCGCCAAGCTTGCGGCCAACATCAAGAGATGGTGAAACACGGTCAGCCCCGACCGCCACGCATTTTGCCGCCCCTCCGGCCACAGCTCGGGCCGGGCCTGGGCGAGATAACCGACGGCAAAGGACTCGTGGTTGTAGGTCTGCGCTAGCTTCTTCGGGATCAAGCCGAGCCAATGGATGGGGTCGGCCAGGATCAAGGCTTTCCCGACGCGGCCCCAGCACTCGTCTTGGTCGACCTGTCCCGTTACGTCGCGGCATCCATCTTCGGCGCGCAACGTCGTGAAGCGGCCGGTCTGGGTGAGCGCGCCGATCGCAAGGTTCCACCCGCCGTTGGTCGAGATCAGCGCGCAGCCGTCCATTACCCTGCAGTTGCGCGCCGTCCACGGGCTCACCGTGATCAAGCAAACCGCAGCTGCGATTGCGGTATAGAGCAAGCGCTTCCGAACGTCGCCGGACCACACGAAGAACAGGAGCGGAAGCGTCAACAGCGCCGTTGGGCGCACCAGCGCGCTCAGTCCGAACACGACGCCCGAAAGTCCAGGACCGATAGGCTGCTTGCGAAATGCCAGCGCGAGCCAGCCGCCGAGCAACATCGTGAAGGCCGCCAACCCCTCCGTCATGACCACGGCGGTGTACAACACCAACCCAGGATGAAAGGCGCACAACAGCCCGGCGAGCCGAGCGCGGTTGGTCGATAACCAGGTGCGCGCAATGCGGTGTACCAGCACGGCGCTGAGCGCGCCAACGACAGCATTGGCGAGCGGCGCGACGCCAAGCCCTTGACCGAACGCCTTGTAGAGGCCGCCTAGGAAGCCGCTATAGCCTACGGGATAATGGCACCACGGCTTCCAGTGCGGCACGCCGCCGATCATCACGTCCTCGGAGTATCCGAGACCATTGGCGATGCGTTGCGCGCCGAAGTGATAGTAGTGGCCATCCCAGACCGGCTCACGTGCCCAACGCAAGGCCGCGAACACTCGGGCCGCGAGCGCCGCCCAGAACAGACCCAACGCGAACAGGCGGTCGTCCTTGCGCACATCCCACATCAGCGTTCCACCGTGAGGTCGTTACTTTTCCAAGCGCGGTAACGGCGCAGGTACGTTCGTGAGACTTGGGTAACGTCGAGCTTGAGAAACTTGGCGAACTCGGTGACGAAGCCTCTCAGATAAACGAACGCCGGGAGTTCGGCGAACCGTTCGTCTTCGATTGCCGAAAGGTAACCGACGGAAATCTTCGTCCGCGCCGAGATGTCGGCCAGCTCGACGCCCATCGACTCGCGCACCTTGCGCAGCAGCGGACCAGTGAAGTTGGTTTGAGGCGTGAGCTCCGCGGCCAACTCTTCGCGAAGCAGTGCACGCTCGGCCTCGAGTGCGGCCTCGCGCCGGGTATCGCGTTGTTTTGGTTCGTTGGCGGCGTCTGGAAACGTGGAGAGGTCGTAAGCGCGGCGGCGCAGGGGATCGAGCAGGGTGTCGTGCGCTTCGCTGATTAACGCTTGGGCGCGGCCGAGCTCGGCGTCGTTGATGAGCGACGTGAGCGGCAGGCTGCCCTGGGCGTAGATCTCGCGCTGGCGCTTGAACGCTCGACGGAGCTCTTCGTCGGACGCGCCGCGGTGAGTCAACAAGACGTCGTAGAGCGTAGGTTCACTCGGCACGAGATCGATGTCTGCGGTCGGCGCGTCCGGCTTGCGGCCTGCCAAGGCCAAGATGCGGCGTGCGATGCGTTCGATGTTGCGCGCGGCTTTGGTAGTCGGGCTATCGATGAGCAGCGGTTGACGGCGTGACACGCCGAGCGACACCGTGTCGTCGCGCTCGATGTGCCCGATGTAGTCGACCCCGATGCCGAGGTAGCGTTCAGCCATGTCGCTGACTGCCATCCCGAGTTCGGTCTCGGCGCGTGAACGCACGCCGTTGACGACCAGACGCGGGCGAAACCTCTGCAGCTCGAGCGCCGCGCTCTTGGCGAGGGCCGTGTCGACGCGCGCGAGTTGGCGGACGATGTCCAAAGGCGACGGCAGGGGGGGCAAGTTGTGTAACGCCCGCTCGAACAGCCGCAGGCGGAACCGATCTTTCAGCAGACTGCGGAGCAGCCGGCGTTGGTAGAGGGCGCGCATCACGCGATAAGCCCCTTCCAAGCTGGGTGGGTCCGGCATGGCCACCAGAAGGCCGATGTCCGCGTTCAGAAATAGGTCCAAGCTGGCTCGCGAGGTTCCGGCGCCCAGATCTACGAGCACGTAGTCGACGTCTTGTTGGCGCAACTTGCGCGCCCAGGTCGGTTTGCGGCCAGGGCGTACCGGAACCGTGTCGCCCACCGAGTACAGCTGCGGGAGCAGCCGCAAGCCAGGGACCGGCGTATCGAGGATCTGGAACGTGTCGGCGGTGGCCAGCTTCTGTTCGGGCGTAGGGTCCGGGATGGAGACGTTGAGGAGCGTGTGCAGGGCACCGCCGATCGGGTTCGCGTCCACGAGCAGGACGGTTCGACCCAATTGCGCCAGGTACACCGCGATGTTGATCGTGATCGAGCTGGTGCCGACCCCACCCCGCCCAGACGCTACGGCGAGCACATGCCGAACGCCCGGTGGGGGCGCCGTGGGATGGACCGGTATCGATTCGGGAGCTGGCTCGGAGCGCATGTGGGGCGAGAGACCTAGCAGGAAAACTGCGGTCCGTCCCCGGGGAAAATAGTTTGAGAGTTGTTGGGCAGGGCACTACTCTGCCCGCCATGTTTGGCCGAGAACGGACAGCGGAGCAAAACCAGAACCAAGCCTACGAGCGCGCGTCTGCCCGGCGTGCAGACGGTACCCGCGAGGTGGCAGCCTGGCTCGCCGCTAGGTCGTCCGCAGCGTCCGTGATCGTTAGGCGATCGTTGTACGCCGTTGGCTCCCTCATCGCGGCGGCGTCCGTGGTCATCGTGCCTTCAGTGGTGGCCATCGGATGCGCCTCGTGTCAGTCGCAGTCGAAACCGTCGGAAGGTCCTGCTACGAGTAGCGCGACGACCGAATCGGCAAAGTCGGTCGATGTCGCGGGCGTAGATACTAGCAAGCTCACGCCTCGCGAGAAGGAGCAGTGGTCGTCGTACGTCTCCCAGTTGCTCGCGCCGTGCTCCGACCAACCCGTATCGATTCAACAATGCGTCAACGAGAAACGCTCGTGCGACGCTTGTTTACCTGCAGCCCAGTTCTTGGTTGGCCAGGTCACCGCCGGTAAGTCGGGGTCTCAAGTCGAGGCGGCGTACCGGGTGCGGTTCTCGGGCGACGCGGTTGCCGACATCGACGTGGGAGGCTCGCCTTCCGTAGGCCCCGCCGACGCTCCGGTGACGATCGTCGAGTGGGCTGATTTCGAATGCCCGGCGTGTGCGGCGACTTCGCCGATTCTCGACAAAGCCGTGGAGGCGTACCCGCAATACGTGCGTTTGGTATACAAGCACTTCCCGCTCAGCATGCACGAACACGCGGAAGGCGCGGCGCGCGCTGCCGTGGCGGCTCAGAAGCACGGCAAATTCTGGCAGATGCACCACGCGATGTTCGCGAACCAGAACAGCCTCGACGATGCAGGCCTGATCAAGTTGGCCACCGAGATCGGGTTGGATCTGAAGGCGTTCGATGCGGACCGCCGCAGCGAGGCCGTCGCCGACGCCGTGACCGCCGATCGAAAAGCCGCCGAGAAGCTCGCGTTGCGCGGCACCCCATCGGTGTTCATCAACGGTCGTTTGTTCGACAGCGACCACTTCAGCATCATCGAAGACCTGCACACGTGGATCGAGCTCGAAGTCAAGCTCAAGACGGGTAAACCAGCCGCAGCGACCGCAGCAGGCGAGGCGCAACCCGCGCCTGGTAACGTCCCCGCCAAGCCTGCTGGAGGCTGAGCCCGATGCGGTTCAGCTTCGAGGGCAACGGTTGTTTTCCTACCGGGCGCCACTATCCGGGCATCGCCCACTTGATGAAGGTGGTCGCGGCAGGGCTCGCCGACGAGTTCGACGCCCAGACGCCCATGCGCGAGTTACCCTTGGCGTCGATTGATACGGAGACCACGGGTCGCGACTTCCAAGCGGATCGTGTCGTCGAGTTCGCTTGTGTCGTGTTCAAGAACGGAGAAGTCGCGTCCAAGCACAGCTGGCTCATCAATCCCGAACGCGACATCCCCGAGGACGCAATCGCGGTTCACGGCATTACCAACGACGCAGTCCGGGAGCAACCGAACTTCCAGGCTCTCGTCAACGACATCGTCGGCTGCCTCAAGGGTTCGGTGCCGCTCGCGTACAACGCCGAGTTCGACCAAGCGTTCATTCTCAACGAGCTCGGCCGCACGAGCTTGAAGGGTGCAACGGGCCTGCCGCCCGCAGCGCGCAAGAAAGTGCAGTGGCTCGACCCGCTCACCTGGGCGCGGCATCTGCACGCGGACGCCAAGAGCAAGGCCTTGGGGGCGATGTGCGAGCTCTTGGGCATCGAACTCGAGAACGCGCACCGCGCCACCGATGACGCGACGGCCGCCGGCCGTCTCTTCCAACGTTTCCTCGTCGACGAGCGTGTGCCCGCGACCTACGGCGCGTTCATGCAGGAGCAGCAGCGGCTCGGTCGATTGCACGCCGAGCAGCGACAGTACTGGCGGTAACTAGGCGCGCAACTCTTTCGCGGGCGCGCGGCGTTCCTCACTCGCCCTGCACCTCGAATTCGTCCCAGCGGTGCGGTGAGTTGGCTATAACGACGCCACTCATGGAAGGCGTTTCCGGACTCTGGCGCCGCTTTTGGCGCCTCGCCAAACCGTTTTGGGTGAACGAGGAGCGGTGGGCGGCACGCCGCCTGCTGC
>CBINDO010000148.1:0-18675 GCA_966249405.1 uncultured bacterium
TGCTTCATGTCGACGCGAGCCTGTTGGTGTTTGGCCAGCACGCGGTTCAGGTTACCGACGATGCCACCGCCGGTGACGTGGCAAATGGCGTGCACCGTGTCGGGCAAGGTCTGCAGAGTCGACTGGATGGCGGAGGCGTAGATGCGCGTCGGGGTCAGCAGTTCTTGCCCCAGCGTCTTCCCCAGCTCCGGGACGTGGGCGTCGAGCGCCAACTTCATCTCTTGCTGGAGCACGCGGCGCGCCAGCGAGTAGCCGTTGGAGTGCAAACCGCTGCTCGCGACCGCCACGAGTTCGTCTCCGAGTTCCACCCGGTTGGGGCCCAGGATCGCCTTCTTGCTCGCCACGCCCACCGCAAAGCCGGCCAGGTCGTATTCGTTGGGTGCGTACATCCCTGGCAGCTCCGCAGTCTCACCGCCGAGCAACGCGCAACCCGCTAACTTGCAACCATCGGCAATGCCCGCGATCACGGCTTCCGCGACATCCACGTCGAGTTTTCCGCAGCCGAAGTAATCCAAGAAGAAGAGCAGTTGGGCGCCAGTGGTGGCCACGTCGTTGACGCACATCGCGACCAAGTCCTGGCCCACGGTGTTGTGGACGTTGGTCTCGAAGGCGATCTTGAGCTTGGTGCCGACGCCGTCCGTACCGCTGACGAGGACCGGCTCTTCCAGGCCGCTGGGCAGGCCACACAGCCCGGCAAACCCACCGATTCCGTCCAGGACGAAGGGGGTGCGAGTGCGGTTTGCTAGGGGTTTGATGCGGTGAACGAGCTCGTCTCCGCGGTCAATGTCTACGCCGGCCTCACGATAAGAAATCGCCATGGCGGCGCTCATACTCGCAAAGGGCACAGACGCCAACCCCGGACGACACCGCGGGGCAGGGGTTTTTCAGTGTCAGCCGCCTCGGTTGTCCCCGCCGGTTGTGGTGCACGGGTTTGGGCCGGTGGTGTTGGTGTCACAGGGAGGAGGCTCGGGTCGAAGGGTTGCGTCGAGCTCCCACGGCACGGCGGCCCCGGCGCCGAAGCTAGCTTCTGGCGCCTCCCAGGCAGTTTCCTCTTTCACGGCGGGAAAAAGGCCGACTAGGTTGCGCGGCCTGTCGTCCAACTCGACGGACCTGGGTCGGGTCCGCCACCTTGGGTGGTCGCACGAAGCCTATGCTTTTCAACTCGTGGCAGTTCGCTGTTTTCATGCTGGTAGTGGGGCCAGCCTACGTGCTCTTGCAGCGTTGGCTACGGCTGCAAAACCTACTGTTGGTCGTCGCCAGCTACTACTTCTACGGGAGTTGGGACTACCGGTTCCTGCTGCTGTTGATGGCGACGACGTGCATGGACTTCTTCATCATGCAGCGGCTCTGGGCCGCCGAAGGTCAACAGCGCAAACGGTGGCTATTGCTATCGGTCGGGGTGAACCTCAGCATCCTCGGGTTCTTCAAGTACTACGGGTTCTTCGTCGAGTCGATGGTTGCCCTGCTGGGGTCGATGAACGTTCGCGTGAGCCCGCCGATGCTGCACATCGTTCTGCCGGTCGGGATCTCGTTCTACACGTTCCAAGCCATCAGTTACACCGTCGAAGTGTACAAGGGGCGGCTGGAGCCTTGTCGCAACCTCATCGATTTCGCGGCCTTCACGTCGTTTTTCCCGCAGCTCGTCGCGGGGCCCATCGAGCGCGCGACGCACCTGTTGCCGCAGATTTGTGCGCCTCGCCAGTTGAGCTGGGCGCAGGTGGACCAGGGCTTGGCTCTCGTGGTTCAAGGCCTCGTCAAGAAGATCGTAGTAGCTGATAACCTGGCGCAAATTGCCAATCCGATCTTCAACGATCCGACGAAACAGGCCCCCGCGGATCTGCTGTGCGGGGCGCTCGCGTTTACGTTCCAGATTTACGGTGACTTCTCCGGGTACACGGACATCGCACGCGGCGTCGCGCGCGGTCTCGGCTTCGACCTGTCGCTCAACTTCAAGATCCCATACGCGTCCCGAAACCCGAGCGAATTTTGGCAGCGTTGGCACGTGTCACTGTCGTCCTGGCTGCGCGACTACCTCTACATTCCGTTGGGCGGAAATCGCGGCAGCGAGGCCAAGACGTCGCGCAACTTGGTGCTCACCATGCTGCTCGGAGGCTTGTGGCACGGCGCCGCTTGGCACTTCGTGGCGTGGGGCGCGTACCACGGCGCGTTGTTGGTACTCTACCGTCGGTTGAGCCCCTATTTGGGGTGGGTGCCGCGATCCGTGGCTATCGTCGGTGGCTGGGCGCTGATGTTCTGCTTCACGGTCGAGGGGTGGATATTGTTCCGCGCCGACACCTTCGCGAACGCTTGGTACATGACCAGCCATCTCGGGTTCGCGGGCAGCGACCAAACGGCGAAGCTGTTTGCCGACTTGTTGTTCTTCACGGCTCCAATCTTGTTGCTCGACGCTTACCTGTGGCTGAAGAACGACCTGCTCGGGCTGGTTCGACTGCCTGTGGTCGTGCGCGAGGTCGTTTACGTCGGCGCGGTCTGCCTCATGATCCTGTTCGCCGTACGGACGCCAACCGAGTTCATCTACTTCCAATTCTAATGGCCAACGAATCCGCACCATCCAAGTCCGTGCCGCGCGCCAGCATCGAGAGAGGCCAAGGACGATCGGGCCGCTACCTCGCCATCTCGCTGCTGGTGACGTTTTGCGGCGTGGCGCTCGTCAACTACGTCGTGGCGGGCTACCTGAACAGGAAGACGACCAACTTCGGCGCGTTCCTCATCCACCGCAAGTGGGAGCTGCTCGGCGAACAAGAGAAACCTGTCGATGTCTTGGTGCTCGGCGATTCGACGTGCAACCAAGGCATCAACACGGAGATCTTGTCCCGCGAATTCGGCGTTTCCGCCCTGAACCTTTGCACCACCGGCTCGTCCGCTCTGGTTGGTGACCTTTGGATGCTGGAGGAGTACCTGGCGCGGGTGGGCGTCCCCAAATACGTGGTCATCGCTCACGCCTACGACGTCTGGGCCCGCAACTTGAGTTCGGCGATTTGGGCAAACGTGCCGCGCCCGACGCTCCCGTTGACGCAGTCCTCGATTGCCCTGGGCTGGGACCGCATCTTCCGCGCCATGTTACTCCAGAACGTGCCCCTGTATTCGCAGGACGTTACTTTGAAGCGGCTGTTGTTGGCGTCCGAGGACTCGCAACCTCGCCCGGAAAAACCGCTGTTGGTAGACGACACCGGGTTCTATCGCGAGCCCAAAGCGGTGCCCCGCGACGTGCGCGCCGACTTGGCTGGGTGGGAGCGACACAAGCTCAACGCTAACATCTCGAAGGACAACAAGCAGGCGATCGCCCAAGTTGCGCGACTCGCAGACGAACACGGATTTCGAGTCACCTATCTCAACGGACCTTTCTTCGAGGGGGCTCACAAGAAACCAAAGCTCGCCAAGTTCGTGGGCCAACAAATCCAGGCCGTCAAAGAACACATCGGCAAGTATCCGAACCTGACATACTGCGGTAACCGCTTTCTGTATCCCGAGACCCAGATGTGCAATGTGGATCACGTGAACCTGGCGGCCAGTGAAGACTACACGCGCAGGCTCGCTCCCATGGTGTTGGGCCGACCCGAGGCAGGTTGTGAGTAAACAGCGGCCGCCGTGCTGACATTGGGCGGCTCATCGAGTCGCTGGGCTGTGTTTTCGGCCAGCCCGGGCGATTGGCGGGGGGCGCGCTTCAGAGCTTTCTGGCTGACATGAACACGGTCAAGCCGAGGGGCGGCGTGATCCGGCTTTCGACGTGACGAAACCACTGCATGAGCGCGGTCCGGAGCGCGCGTCGTGCCAGGGTGGGCTCGCCGTAGCGGAACGTCTCGTCCACGGCCTTGCCGAGGATGCGCTGGCTCACGAACGCGGGCGCCACGCCGAGCAGATTCCAGTACTGGATGTGTTCGACTTCGATGGGTTGCCCAACCGTCAACGCCTTCAGCGTCTTGGCCGTGTACCTCCGGTAATGCCCGATGATCCGATCCCGTTCACCGTACACGGCAGGCAAGGCCGGCACGGTGACGAGTAGCCGTCCACCGGAGGGAAGTAGCCGGACGAGCGTCTCGAACGCGGAGCGATCGTCTTCGATGTGCTCGAGACAGTCCATGCTCGTCACGTTGTCGTAGTGCACGCCGTCGGTGATCAGCTTCTCCAGGGGTAACGCCGACAGCCGGCTGGGGTCTTGGCCGCGTTGGGCGAGGAAAGCTTTGCCCGCGTCGATCGTTGGCTCGTTGCTGTCGATGCCCCACGCGTCGTAACCGCGTTCCAGCAACCAACTCACCATACCACCAGCACCACAGCCTACGTCCAGGACGCTGCCAGGCTTCGTGTGTTTCCCGACGAGCTCCCAAAGATTTGCGGACCGAAAGTCCGTCATGTGAACGCGTGCGAGCCGCAATTGCTGCTCTTCGAGACTCGAGAGGTCACCAGCCATGAACCGCCGGTTAGCACGGGGGGCTGGCCACCGGAAGCCATTTGGAGCGGCGTCAAAGTGGACAGACAGGGTGGAGGTCGTGTTGCACGGCCAGCATCGTTGGCCGCCGGGTTGGTGCAGCGCAGCGCACGCGTCGTTCTTGGTCGAGCAAAGCAGCCGTGGTATCGCCCCGCCATGACGAAGTCCCTGTCAGGCCAGTGGAAGTTGCCTCTGCCTGCATCGCTGTTGCGTGGCGCCTTGGCGCTCATCGTATGCTTGGTTGGCGTCGTGATCTACGCGCGGGTGGCGGGCGAGCGGTACCCCGTACGCGCCTGGCTGGCTTGGGACATCCTCCGGATCTGGGGTTGGACGCTGGTGTTAACTAGCGGGTATCTATCGCTGGGTGCGTTGCTCACCAACCGCTTCTTCGAGGGCAAAGAGCGACCGCCGTTTCAATCGTTGTTGTTCTCGGCGGCCTTGGGGCTGGTCGCTTGGTGTTGGTGTATGTACGCCGCCGGCACGGTCGGCTTGTTCCGCGGCTGGTTCATGGTGACGTTAGCTGCCGGCTCCGTCGCGGCCGGCGGCCGTGAACTCTGGTCGGTCCTCCGCAGGTGCTTTGCCGCATGGCAAGAGGCTCCTCCGGCTGGAGTGCTCGGGTGGCTCGCCACCAGCTGGGGCGCTTTCTGCATCGTACTCATGTATCTGCAGTGCATGACGCCCGACGCCCTGAACTACGACGGGAGTTGGTATCACTTGCCCATCGCGCAGGATTACGCGCGAGAGGGCCGCATCGTGCCGTCCTACGGCGAGTACAATCGCTGTTTCCCGCACCTAGCCAGCTTCATTCACACGTTTGGCTTCAGCGTCCCAGGGATGCGACCCGAATTGCGCTGGATGATGGCACTCACCGTCGAATTCACGATCGTCCTCTGGAAGATCTTCGGTGTCTTGGTGGCGGCTCAGTGGATGCTCGGAAAGTCCGGACCACGGGGGCTCTGGGTCGTGTTCTTCCTGTTTCCGTCCATCTTCATCTACGACCAGAACATCGGAGGCTCCTCCGACCACTTCATGGGGTTCTTCGCAGCGCCCGTGTTCCTCGCACTCGTCGCTGCGGCTGAACGCTTCGAAACCCGAGCTTGCATTCTCCTGGGCGTATTGCTCGGCGGCGCGTTGCTGACCAAGTACCAAGCCGTGTACGTGCTGGGGGTAAGCGGTGCGATCCTAGGGATTCGATGGTGCCAGTTCGCGTGGCGCTTGCTGAAGCGATCGTCCACCACGGATGCCGCCCTCGTGCTCAGTTGGCGCACGCTGGTCATGGCTGCGGTGTTCGTTGCTGGGGCCACGTTGATCGTCAGCGCGCCGCACTTCGTCAAGAACATCATCTTCTACCACAACCCGGTGTACCCGTTCAGCCAAGGGTTGTTCCCGAGTACTCCGACGCACGAGAAGTCGAAGTTCTTCATGGACTACGCGTACGCGAACTATCCCTACCTGCCCAAAGGGCAGGGTTTGGAGAAGATCTGGAACGCGGTGAAGCTGTTCTTCACGTTCTCGTTCGTTCCGCATTACTCGTTCACCAAACACTATGTGTCGATGGGCTCGTTGTTTACCTTGCTCCTGCCGACGATCTTGCTCGTCCGAGGCAAGGGGCGGCTAGCAATCGGTACATTTGCGTCCTTCGTCGGTATCTTGTGTTGGGCCCTCACGTACGTCGGCGACCGTTATCTGCAGGCCATCATCGCCCTACCCATCGCCGTGACCGCAGCCATGCTGGTTCGCGTGTGGGAGCTCGGCGTCATCGCTCGGGTCGGCCTCTCCGTGTTGGTGGCGTTCCAAATGGTCTGGGGCGCAGACGCGATGTTCTATTCGGGTCAGGGACGGTTGCGGAGCGCCGTCGCGTTGATCACGTCCGGCTACGACGGCAAGCGTAGTCCCGCTCAACGTTACCCTCAGCGTAAAGCTCAACGTCAGATCACTCAGGCCACCCCAGAAGACGCTGTGATAATGGTCCGCAACTACCGGGTATTGCTCGGCCTGGATCGGCGAACCCTCAGCGACGTGCAGTCCTGGCAGAGTCTGTTCTTCTACGAGCGAGCCAAGGGGGCGCGCTCCCTCTACGAAATGTACAAGGACGCCGGAGTCACTCACCTACTTTACCCTCCCAATGCGCGGCCAGCCGGCACGCTCCAGGCCAGCATCGTATTCGACGACCTCGTATACAACTACTGTAGCGCGCGAAAGCGCTTCGGTTCGCTCGAACTCGTGACGATGCCGAAGAAGGCGCCCCCACCGGACCCGAAGGAGTACTGGGTGCTCAACCTCGCCAAGGATGGCTACGCGCTGGGGTGGTATCAGATCGACCAGCTCGGCGAATACGACCGAGTTCCTCGCAAGCTCCGCAAGATCCCCCAGCCCAAGGTGCGTTACAGCCTCGCGCTCGAGCAGGCGGTCCTCGACAAGGAGCTCGACAGAACACGCGCGGTGGTCGTGCGAGACTCCAGCGATGTATCCCCCAAGCTACGGGAGCGGCTGGCCAAAGACTTCGTTCGCGCCGAAAAGTACAAGACGTTCACCGTCTTTCTGCGGAAGCAGTGACCGCCGGCAGGTTAACCGCAGCTCTCGGCAGCGCAAAACTCGACACTACCACTGCGGCCAGAACATCGCGACCGGCAGGGACACCGCAAGGGTCAGCAAGATCCAGAACATCACCGGTGTGCGGAGGTGCTGGCCGAGTGGTTTCAACAGCGGCACGAGCACCAGAGGCGCGATCAAATGCGCGTTGTAGAGCGCTTTGATGGATGAGTTCTTGCCGGGCGTCATGCCGGCTCCCGCTTGCCACCAAACGAACATCGCGGTCCCGAGCAACAGGTAAGCGATCAGAAGGAGCGACGGGAAATGGCGTTGCCAGTTCACTCGGGCTCGCGCGGCGACGAACACGACTGACGGAAAGAAGCGTACTGCCAACAGCAGTGAAAGTGGCAGTGCGACGACGAACAACACGCGTTTGGGCCACCGCTTTTCCTCTTCCGACCAGACGGTGTCCTTGCTGGCAGCTCCGCTGAAGTAGCACCAGTGGTCACCCCAGAACTCGGAATACGCGATCGTGGGAAAGCTGTTGCCGTATTTGCTCTGGAATGGAGTTTTCGCCCGCTTGTCGAGGGCTGCCATATCACGATTGGGCTCGGTCAAGAGCGCGCCGAAGTAGAACGTCGTGAAGTATCGGACAAGCCTGACCGAGGCTCGGTGAGGTGCATACTTCTGGATGTACACGTCGTCGTAGGTGCCGCCAATGACTCCGGTTTCGAGCTTGCGATAGACGAACCACGACGAAGAGAGCGTGCCCGCGATCGCACTCACGATGATCATGTCGCGCCACATCTCCTTGCGTTTTTCGCCCCAGCGGACTGCAATCAGGGTCATCGTTGCTCCCCAAAGCAGAAAAACACTGACGGCGGCGAAAGGACGAGTCATGCCAGTCGTACCGATGAGAACCGAGAGCGCCACCAGTTTAGGGAGCCAGTTCCGCTGGTTGCTTCTCGAGGGCCGCACCCGGCGACCGCGCCACAGTAGCATCCATGCCGCGAGCGCCGCGCTAGCTAGCCCAAAGTGGAGGTTGTCCGGATGAGCGAGTTGCGCGACCTTCTGATACGTCGGCAGTGCCAGCAACAACACGGATGCGATCGCTCTCGACCGCCAGTTACGAAATAGCCCAGGAATGATGACGTATAGCCAGCAGAGGTAACCCATCACGAGAATGGCAAAGTTCTCGACACGCATCAGGCGGATTAGGTTCTCTGCGGTCGCGGCTTTCGGCGCCAGTTGGCGGAACAGATACGCTGGGACGTAATACAACGGCGGGTCGTAAGAGTGACCTTCCATCGTCCACAGTGAGTGCGTGGCTCGAAAGAGGTGGTCGGCTCGGTCGTATGTGCGGTCGTGGGTAAACCAAGCGTTCCACGCGCTGATGACGAGCTTGACACCGAGCAAAAAGCGGACGGCTGCCTCGCACGTTGCTTTTCCAGGGAAGGCGACCGCATTACGTCCAAGGATGAACTGCGCACGCCGCATGAATTCGGAAGGCTGGCGTTGATGCATGAGGTCTGCTCCTCTTACCTCAAGCCAACGGTGTTGGCGTTGCTAAATGCGCGTCACCATCACGCAGCACCGTACGAGCGCACGATGGCGCTGCGGCCTGGCGCCACGAGGCACACGACCGCGCATCGCCGTGAGGTTGTTTTTTCACCTTTTCCCCCAACGTTCCGGGATCAACCCGCCAAGGCCTTCCGTCGCGATGCTGGCGAGCCGGTACGCGGCTACGGCTCCGAACAGTACACCCGGCGGCACGCGGTTCTGCAGCAGGCCGAGCGCTGTCGCTTCGAACACACCGATTCCCCCCGGTGCTCCCGGTACCACCATCCCGGCCACCCAAGCGATCGCAAATGCTCCGGCAATTGCTGGCAACTCCGCCGACGAGGGGTCGTGAAGGGCCAACAGGCAGCCGAGGAAACCTGCCGCACGAAGCGCCACGAAGCCGAGCTCTCCAAGGAGCGGGAGCAACGGGTAGTGGTGCAACACCGTGGGCGCCGGCGGTGGTGAGGACGCTGACGGCTCAGCCGCCGAGAGCCGTTCGAAAACCTTCGTTTTCCCGAGCGCGAGTTTGGCCAAGATCGGGTTCAGCCAGCGTGGGTGAATGATCACTAGCAGCGGTAATATCGGCACGAGGTGCCAGCCCGATAGTGGGAACGCGGCGCTTCCCCACAAGCACGCGGCCACGATGATCAGCACCGTTTCTAGGACGATACTCAACACCGCCGCTCCCATTGGGATTTGACGCTCCTGACAGGCGCGGACGCGTCGGTAGAAGTGCCAAACGTTGCCCGGCAGATACTTGGCGACGTTGGTGCGCAGGTTGGTGACGGCGCCCCAGCGTGCGGGCTGCGGATGACCAGCTGCCGACAACAGCCAGGTCCAGACCATACCGACCCAGACTTGGGCACCAAAGGTGGCAACGGCGGCCAATCCCAGATAAACCGGACCAAACGGGCGGAACGACAGCGCAGCCACTTCTGGCCAGTGGACGACGAGCGCACGGAGCAAAAATCCAGCGGTCAGCAGACGGACCAACCAACGCGCAATGGACTTCGGATTCACGGGCGCCGGGTCACTACCACAGGCGAAAGACGCCGAGTATCCCTCGCGCGCCGGACGGGCCCGTTGGTCTAGTCAGACTAGATTTGCCGAATGGTATCCGGTTGCACATTGGAAGTAGTTGAATTTCAACGGGTTTAGTCTGGGGACCGGCGCTCGCCGTGGTTTCTGGCTCGAATCGACTAGTGGGGGGCCTAGGGCTGGTGGCGCGTGTGCCGTATAGGTTACCGATGCAGGCGGTCAAGTCATCTCGAGAGTCGACCCCGACCAGTGTCGAGCTGGTTACGCAAGACTACGCGGTGGGGGTTTGGCGAAACGTACTCGTCGTCGATTGGCGACAACGCACGACCGGCGACGGCGCTCGCGACGTTCACTTTCGTCTGCAACGCTTGGCGCGCAGTCACGCCGAAGGCGTCTTCTATCTCGCGTTCGTAGCAGAACGAGCCGCACCCCCCGATCTGGAGGCCAGGCAGACGTTGGCCAACATGCTCAGGGTGGGCCGCTCGATCCTTGCCGGCGCCGTCGTGTTCGATGGCGCGGGTTTACGAGGCGCCTTCGTGCGTGGCGTTGCCACGGGGCTCGTGATGCTGGCCAGGCCCGCCTTCCCCTTCATCGTCTGCTCGCTGGAAGACGCGGGACGCTTATTCGGAGACATGGCGGCTGCACACGGCGCGGTTTTCGATCCCTCGAGTTTCGTGCCGGAGGTGCGAGCGCTGCGCTCCGCGATGTTGACGCACCCCGACTCCGAAACTCGGCCGGTCCATCGCTGAGCGGCAGCCGAGTTCGCCGGGAGCGCGCAGTGGTGGGAGGGAGCCGCGCCACGCCGCGCGGGTGCTGGGCCCAACCCAAAGGAGGTCCAACGCGCGTGGATCCGCAAATCAACGTGGCCGCGGCTGCCCGCGGAAGTCGTCGCCGAGCACGACCGGCGCGTTCAGATTCTGATCGAGCAATTGCCAGTGCACCCGTTCTGCGACGGCGCGGTCGGTGGGGCCGTACACGAGCGCGAAGTTCCGGTCACCGGGACTCGTGGTTTCGTATACCGCGAGTCCACCCTCGTTCACCTGAAACCTCTTCTCCAACGCCAGCAGCTGACTCACCGTGTTGGCGCGGCCGAGCTCGACGAAGTAAGGGTCGTCGAAGAACACCGAGACGCGCCCCACGTTCACGTCACCTGCGCTCAAGCGGGCCGACAAGCCACGGCAGAGGGTGTCCGGCGTGACCGTGACCGCGCTCGCCCAAGTCGCCAACGGTGCGGCAGGCGACGCGTCAGCTCGCAACTCCACGCGCAACCCGCCGACGAGTTGACCACTCGTGGTGGCGACGGGCAGCGACGACCATTCGAGCAGGTCGCCGGGCTCCTCGACGGCCGACCGACACCCGAGCGACTTGCCCTGGATCTCGGCGCATACCTGCACGCTGCTCGGTCCTCCGTGGTTGGTCGCCCACTGGCGTCCCTCCGGCGTAAATCCTACGGCACTAATCCGAAGTTTGTAGGCGTTTTTGTCCGCGCTCGGCGAACAACTCACGCACTGCCGACCCGACGCGCAGGTGCTCGCGCCGGTGTCCGGTTGCCCTGGCTTCACGCACGCCGAACCGGCACAACAGGCCTTGCAACTCGATTCGACGTCCACCGTGTAGGTCGGGAGCGCCAGCGGCTGCTCACCACCCCGGAGCTCCGTGGTGGCGCCGCCTACTGCGGGTGGAGGCTTGTCCGTTGGGCGACTCATGACCCAGAACACACTCGCCGCCGCGGCCCCGAGGGCGAAGCCCGTCAAGTAGTTTGGCCAGGCCCGGCGCGCCATGGGTTCGGTCGGGCTCGGCCGTTCACGGAGCGGAACGACGTTGGACACTCGCGCTTCGGCGTTCGACCGATGGTACTCGAAGCTGGCCAGTCGTTTCGGCAGCGGCAGCTCGGTATCTTCCGCCGACTCCGCGAGCTCCACCTCGTCCACGGTCTCGGGGATCAAGAGCCCCTTGCGTGCTAGCGCGTCCACGATCTCGAGCCCGAGTTCAGCTTGGTCAGCGTTCGCTGCCTCGTGGGGTCGGTCGCCTGCCGGCGCTGGGGGAGGTGATTTTTCGGTCATGACCTTGGCCCTTCGGACATCAGTTGTTGGGTCAGCTCGGCAACGCGTTTGAGGGCGCGGCTTCGGATCGCGCGGATGTTTTCGTTGCTCGTCTGCCACCGTGCGGCGAGCTCCTCCGAAACGTCGTTGGGGAGCCGCTGATGGGCGCTGGCGCGGTAATACATGGCAGTTACCCGCAGCACGTCTTGTTCCCGTTCGCTGAGCGATTCCAGCGCCCTCGCGATCGCCTGCAGTCTGCGCTGGTGGTGAGACGGTGGTTCGCTGTCACGCTGACGTTCCGCCTCGGCGTCCATGTCACCCGTCAACGTCTCCGGTCTCGCCCGCAGCAGCTCGAGGAGCAGGTTCCTCGCGATCTTGCCGAGCCAGGCGCGCGTCCAACGTTCCCGTTCGAGGTCCGTGCCCGCGATCGAGGGACGAAACGTAGAGGCCCGATCGAAGGCGCGTTGGAAGGTGTCGTGGACCAAATCTTCCGCCTCCGCTTGGGTGACGCCCAGAGACGAACACTGCTTGCGCACGACGCCGTACAAATATCGTACGTGGCGGGCGTAAAACGTCTGCACCTCGGCCCTCGCCGCCGGCCCATGCTCGCCGATCTTGGCCAGCAGTTGGGCATCGTCTTCCGTATCGATCGCCATGCTCGTCAACGCAAGTGCCGTCATAACCCGTTCGAAGGTCTATGGGAAACCGTGACAACGTTACAGAAAGGGGTCTGCCCGCCGCTACGGCGTAGCGGGGGGGCGCGCGACGAACACCGAGACACCTGGATGCGGGCCCCACGGAAACTTGTCGCCTCCCGGGGGGTGATAATGCTCCTCGATGCGAGCCAGGAAACGCTCCCCAGCGACGGTAAACGGAACCTCTTGGCCGATCGTGTGGTGGACGCGAATGATCGCGTTTGCTTGGGCCACCACGCCGGGCGTCGTCTCGCGTTTCAGCAATCGCCGCCAAGGATGAACATCGCGCCCGCGGTCTGGGCGGTTGACCTGTTCCGTTTCGGTCGGCGAGGGGCCGGCCGCGACGAGGGACTCGGTAACCGTCGTGACGACGAGTGGCGTGGGCGGCGGAGCGGCCTCGTACTGGGGCGACGTCGGTGGTGAAACCGCCGTAGGTGAAGTTGGGGCTTGTGATGCGGGGGCTACTAGCGTCCAAGAAACGATGGGTGCGAGTGCGGCGACCAAGTGAAAGATATCCCGTGTCATGCCCTAGCTACGGGAAACCGTGACACGACCCACGGACCGCCAATTCGAAATCTTGCGAGCGAGCCCGTCGCGGGGAAGGGCTGCGCGCCAACCGCGATTCGAGCCGGCCCAGGTGTGAGAGCGTTCGAATCGCTACTTGTTGGGCAGACCATCGGCCGGTGGGACTGCTACGCTTGCAGAGTTCGGTTCAACTGAACCGAACTCTGGGATTAAGTCGACCAATGGCAGCGCAATTCGGACACTCGGGAGCGGCCAACCATTTCTCGCGACGCCAGTGGTTGGCAGCGTTGGCGGCGTTGGGCGTAGGCTGCAGCGAACGCGTTTCCAGTGTTGCTGCTGGCGCTCGCAACTTTGGCAACTTCCGAGCCGTGTACGGCGACGAAGGCCAACGCGCTGCGTTCCGCAACTTCCTCACCCACGTCTTTCATCTCTATCCCGAGGCCGAGCTGGACGCTTTGATTGCCGAGATCGCGCGGTCCGGCGGCAGTGACGGCGAGGTCTACGCAGCGCTCGAGCAACGCCTGCCCGAGGTCACTCCGGCGCTGGGAGCCGTCCGCTACTCCTTGCCGGCGTTGGCCAAACAGAAGCGAGAGATGGCCGACCAAACCGGGCGCTTGCTCGCCGACGTCGGCAGCGTCGAAGGTTACCTCGAGATTGGTTCTCACGGTCGTTACCTCGACGAACTCCGCGACCGCGTGGAGGTGAAGGGACCGATCTACACGCACGCAGCCGTAGCGCCGACTCACGGCATCGTCGACATCGTCGACCGTGGGCAAGTGGGGTTGGTCGGTCGAGTCGTGCCGTGGAACGACTACGCGGGCTTTGCCGATAGTGGCATCGCAACGGGTTCCCTCGACTTGATCACAATCTACATCGGCCTCCACCATGCGACCCCGGAAGCGCGCGCGCCGTATCTGGAGAGCCTGCGTTCGATACTCTCTCCGCGCGGACGTGTGGTGATCCGTGATCACGACGTGACCACCGACCAGATGCGGGCTCTGGTCGGCTTGGCGCACGACGTCTTCAACGTCGGCACGCACGAGCCGTGGGCCACCAATGAGGCCGAACGCCGTAACTTCTATTCGCTCGACTACCTGGTCTCTGTCTTCGAAGCCCAAGGGTTCAAGGCCCTGCCCGCGCGACTGAGACAAGAGGGTGATCCTACGTTGAACACGTTGTTGTGTTTCGAGAAAGCTTGATCCGATTGGCCTCCTCCGAAGAAGAACGCCGTAAGCGGCGCCGCGAAAAGTCTCACCATCCCCAGCGCCGCAGATGGTGGGTCCCAGTGGTGGCCACCATCGTCGGAGTCACCGCCGCGGGGATCTGGCTCTACGAAACCGCCGACTCGAAGCTCGAGTCCGACTTAGCGAACCGGCAGGTGGTCGACGTGACCCAGCTGCAGCGCGTTCAAGTCCGTCAGGTGTTTACACCGACCACGACGGCAGAGGTATCTCGGATCTTGCGCGATCACGACGGCCCCGTCTCGATCGGCGGCGCGAGGGCGAGCATGGGCGGCCAGATTGCGGAACCCGGAAGTCTGCACCTCGACATGCGCCAAATGAACCGCGTGGTGGCCTTCACGCCCGACAAACGTGAGATCACGGTGCAAGCCGGGATGCGGTGGCGCGACATCCAGGATGTCATCGACCCAGAAGACCTGTCGATTCGGATCATGCAGACGTACGCCAACTTCACGGTTGGCGGGTCGCTCAGCGTCAACGCGCACGGCCGCTACATGGGCCGCGGCCCGTTGGTGTTGTCGGTCTTGTCGATTCAGCTCGTGCTCGCCAACGGGGAAGTCGTGCTCGCGTCGCCGCGGGAAAATTCGGACCTCTTTTACGGCGCGATCGGCGGTTACGGCGGAATCGGCGTCATCACCGAGGCCACGTTGGCGTTGGACGTGAACGAGAAGGTGGAGCGCTCGACACACACCTTCGACACCGCCGACTACGTCGCGTACTTTCGTAAGGAAGTGCGCGACAATCCGAAGGTCGTCTTTCACAACGCAGACTTGCGGCCACCGGACTTCTCGACAGGCCGCGCGGTTTCCTGGTCCGAGACGGACGCGCCGCTCACGGTCACCGACCGCCTGATCCCCCGCAACGACACGTATACTTGGACGCCTCGGGTGATCAACAACATGATCGACGTGCCCGGCGGGAGCCTGTTGCGCAGGCTCGTGATCGAGCCGCTGTTGTTCGATTCCAAGGCGGTCACGTGGCGCAACCACGAAGCTAGTTACGACATCGCCGAGCTCGAGCCCCCGGACCGAGAGGACGTGACCTACGTACTGCGCGAGTACTTCGTGCCCGTGGACCGCTTCGACGAGTTCGTGCCCAAGATGCGCGACGTGTTCACGAAGCACGACGTCGAAGTCATCAACGTTTCCGTGCGTCACGCGCACGCAGATCCGGGTACCCTGCTCGCGTGGGCTCGAGGTGAGACGTTTGCCTTCGTCGTGTATTACCAACAGGGCACTAGCCAAGAGGCGGTGGAGAAAGTAGGGGAGTGGTCTCGTGAAATGGTCGATGCCGTGCTCTCGGTGGGCGGCACCTATTATCTGCCATATCAGAATCACCCGACGCGCGAACAGTTCCGGCAAGCCTACCCGCGAGCGGACGAATACTTCGCGCTCAAACGGCGCGTCGACCCGACTTTACGGCTGCAGAATCAGCTCTGGTACCACTACGGGCCCAATCCACGCGCGATGCGAGAAGCCGAGCTCGACAAACTCGGGTACGAGCGTAAACCCGAGGGCCAGACCTTGCTCACGGTGCCCGAATGGTACTTGGTATGGAACCCGGGCGAATATACGCGTCACCTCGCTGCGGGTAAACCCCCCGACGCGTTTCCGTTCTTCGAGAGCGTGCGCGAATACTGGAGCCTGTACAAGAAGGTGCTCGCCGAGGCGGACGGTATCTACCCGGAGAACGGCGAATACCTGACGATGTTGCGTGTGATCGGCGTGAGCACCACCGTCGAATACGTGCTCAAAGGCGCGTACGAGGCGACGGTGGGTCGCTTGTTCAGAGCGTTTGCTTCAAACGCGGCGCCAAGCCCGGAGCAAGCCATCATCAACCAGGCATTCGCCGCGTACGAATCGCTGATCTACGACGAGCCGTGGTACGTCTTCGATTTCCTGCCGTGGGTGGAGCGGGTGTGGAGTGAGACGCCGTTGCTCGGGCCGGATTTCCTGAGGCGTACGGAGCGTAAGCTCGCGTTCAGCGCCGAGTTCGTCGTCAAAGGAGCGTACGCGACGTTGCTCGGATTGGCGGCGCGAAGTGCGTACGAGCCCGCGAGTGAACACATCGGCGTCGTGGCTCGGCTCCCAGCTGGCGTCAGCGTCCCCGGAGCCGCGCGCAAAGCCGAATTTGCCGGAGGCATGACGTTGCTCGAGGTCGAACGCTGGAAGGAGTTCTCCGAGGTCGTGCCCCAGTTGGCCTACGCCGGGGTCGACTTCGTAGAGATCGCAGGTAACGACGACCTCACGGTATCGCTGATCGAGTCGAGTGGTCGAAATTGGCAGCCCAACGCTGGGCATGGCGGCCAGCGCCTGTTCAGTTCACGCGTCGTAACGGATCCCGAACGCACCCGCGCCGTTTGGTTCGTGCCCGTGAGCGAGCTCGGCGCGTTCTTGCGACAAGCCCGAGACGCGGGGCTGGGCTTCGAACACCTCTACGACTACTGAGACCTCCGCGCCGACACGCCCGGGGGTCCTAGCGAATCAGAACGTGTAGGGGATCCAACTGAACTCGGCGCGGAAACCGGTGGGGCCGCCCGAGTTGCCGACGGTGAACTCGAGGACGTTGTTGCCCGTGGCGAGGTGCTCTGCCGGTACGTTCAGCACCTGAAACGACGAGTAACTGCCAGCGCCCACGTCATCGAGGGCGTGACCGTTGACCGTGACCGCGACCAGCTGGTTGTCGTTGGCGGTGGATACGGCTAGGTACTCTTGGTTCGGGATCGATTCGAGCACGAAATCCATGCTGTAGATGAACTGCCCGCTACCCGACGGATCGATGGTATCGATGAACGGGGAGATGAACTTGGAGCTCGAGCTCGGCCGCATCCAGAACCCCTCGTAGCCGGTCGCTTCGGTCTGGACGTAGGCGGTGAGCTCCTCCCCGCCGCTCCAGCGCACCGACCAATGAGGATCGATCTCGTGGTCTGGCAACGCAACTCCGTCGGTTCCGAGCCCGGTGGCGTACAGTTGCCCGTCGTCCACGACGGCGCTCGCGTCGGAATCAACGCCAGCGTCGGTGGGGGTCGACTCGACGTCGCTCGCGTCCGTCGCTTCCGTCGTGTCCCCGTCAGTGCTCGTTTCAGCCACAGTCCCGTTCGTGACTAGGTCGCTCGTCGAGTTCCACTCGGCGCTCGCTGTGGCAGCGGGTTCACTCGAGCGTCCCGACGTCGCCACCTCCGAGGAAGCGGCGCCCGGCGTCGACAGGTCGGACGTGATAGACGAAGCGGCCCCCGTCGCGTTCGGCTCTGTCGAAGTGCCCTCCAACGAGACGCTCGCGTCGGCGTCGACCGCGGACGATTCGCTGGCATCGACGCCGGCGTCTTGCGACGAGCTCGACTCCACACCAACTCCCACCGTGAGCACGTCCGAGCCACCGTTGGGGCCGCTGCTGCCCTCGTCGGTCGTGCCGACCGCAGTCGAGCCCGCTTCGGACGAGGCCGCGCCGGCTTCGCTCGCCGCGCCCGCGTCGGAGATCTCGGCTGGTGCGCCGTCATCGCCGCAGGCGGCTGCCAAAAGGGTTACACAAGCCGTGGTGAAGAGCTGCCGATTCGAAAGACGACGGAGGAACATGGTGGGAGGCCTAACCTCGACGTTTGCCTTGCGTCAAACACAATTGGTGTTTCACCCGGTCACGGCGCGATGCACGACGCGAGCTTGGGAGAATGTTCTGCGGCGCTTCCGCGGCGACAGTGACGTCGTACTTCCGGCGGTGGAGGGGGCTGCAGCGTGTGCAATCCGCGAACGGGCGGAGGCACCTCGCGACGTCACCGCCCGCCACTGCTGCGGACGTCACTGCTGCGGACGTCACCTTCACGCGAGCGATTGGTCGGTGGCTCGCAGTCCTCGTGAGACATGTTCGTTTTCCCGGCTCGAGGCTGGCTACGGCAAGAGGTGCCTCCAGCCGTTCGTTTACTCCCGTCCATGCAGCCCACCGCGTGTAGGTCACGCGCGGGCGCGGCGGCGCACCGGGCCAGCCAGGTGGTAGAGACCAAATGTGCAGAAGCCGGCGATGCCGATCAACACGGTGATCACTCCGAACAACCAGCGGTAACTTTGTGGACTACTACCGTCGCACAAAACCCACGCATCCTCGTCCGGCGTCGGTTGACCGGAGCTCTGCAGCGCTTGTCGCAACTCGCCGTAAGCCAAGCCGGCTTCCTTCAGAGGCACGAGGCGGCCCACGAACGAACTCGGCGGGATGAAGTACTCTTCCCGGCTGTCCGCGGGCTCTCGGAGCTCCACCCACACCTTCGGATTGCCGACCACCGGAGCAATGCGGAAACGGTCCGGATCGAGAGGACGGCGGTAACCACCGAGCTCGCTGCCCAGTTCGCCTCGCCCTTGAACCCAACGATTGGCGTGCCGACCTTCCGGCACATACGCGCTGAGCTCACCGAGCTTCAACGGCTGCCCGTCCATCAGCGCGTAGGTAACCTCGCGGCCCAACGACAGCATCAACGTCAGCGCCGCCGTCCCGACCAAACCCAAGGCGAACAGAGTGGTTAGCCCCCATGGGCGTAGCGGTTACGGCAGGGATTCGAGCTCGGGATCGGTGCCTTGGAAACTCACGAATGACGCAACATAGGGAGACGG
>CBINDO010000149.1:0-18592 GCA_966249405.1 uncultured bacterium
ATGAACAGCTGCTTGAAGAGCTGCGGGCTCTCGGCCAGAGCGTAGAACTTGCCGGGGTTGGTGCGCGCGGGCACGAGGAAGTTGCGCGCGCCGCCGGGCGTGTATTTCACCAAAAACGGCGTCTCGATCTCGAGGCAGCGGTTCTCGGTGAGATAACTGCGCGTGGCCTGGTTCAACTTGTGACGACGGATCAGAGACTGCTGCAGCGGTTTGCGGCGCAAGTCGAGGTAACGGTATTGCAGGCGGATTTCTTCCCGCGTGTCGAGGTCGTCGATGATCTCGAACGGCGGCGTCTCGGCCTTGTTGAACACGGTGAGCTCGTCGATGATGACCTCGACCTCACCCGTGGCCAGGTTGGGGTTCGCGGCGCTCACCATCTCACCCTTCTTCTTGCTGAACTGCTCGCCGCGGCTGCGCACCTTGCCGCGGATGCCGATCACCCACTCCGGGCGCAACGCTTCGGCGATCTTGTGCGCCTCGCCGTTGTGCTCGGGGTCGAACACGATCTGGGTGATGCCTTCGCGGTCGCGCAGATCGACGAAGATCAAGCTGCCGTGGTCGCGGCGTTTGTCGACCCAGCCGAACAAGACCACCTCATTGCCAATGTCGCTCTTGCGGATCTGGTCGTTGTGGTGAGTGCGTTTGAGTTCGTCGATGAATCTAGCCACGGTTTCTCTCTCGGATGAGTCCGCGCGTGGGCGGACGGTTGGGGCCGGGCATTTACCCTGGCGTGCGGCGACTCACAACCTTCTCGTCCCTTTCCGCCCCTGCGCGCTGCGGCGCCCCGATGACGTGACCGACCGCCGGAACTGGACGCAAAAGTGGGCCAAGTCACGAGGCGCGTGGCAGGTCGCGAGGGTTGTCTCGCTGGACCCGGCGCAAAGTACCTTTGGAATCGCTGTTCCCTCGCTCGAGCGGGGAGGGCGCAGCTGCGGTTTTCTCCGCGCTCGGCCCCGCCATCTCGGTGGTTGCCGGAATGCGTGTTCAGGCTCACTGGGCCGAAGATCTCGCGGTCGTCCGCAGCTTGGGGCTGACTCAGATCGGCGGCGAGGGCGTGCTCTCGGGGCTGCAGAGTGGCCTCTCGGTGTTACCGATGGGCTCGCTGCTCTTGCGCCTGGCGTTACTCAACCCGATCTTGGTCGGACTCGGGTCGTGGCTCATCTTCCGGATGACCCGCTCGTTGTTCCCGGCGGCGACGAGCCCACACCTCACGAACCTGCTCGCCCTCGGCGCGGCGTGGTCCGTCGGGTTGTCGCCGGCTTGGCAACAGGCCGCGTCCAACCTGGGCAGCCCGGTGCTGGCCGCCTGCCTGGCGCTGATTGGCGTGAGTTTGCTCCAGGAACCGCGTGGGCGCTCGCCGCTGGCGTTTCCGGTCGTCGTGGGGCTGCTCGCCTGTGAAGCGCGCTGGACGGCGCTGGTGCTGCTTGGAGCCGGCCTGATCGTCGTGGTCTCGCGACAGCGGCTGCCGTCCCTCGGCCGGATCGCGGGCGGCGCCGTCGCGATGGCGGTCGTGATCGCGACGTGCCTGCTGCCGAGCCTCGTCGAACTTCTCACGGTGCGCGACGCGTGGCAACTCGGGCTCGACCTTGGCGTGCCTGCATCGGGTTTGCCGACGCGACCGTTCGCCGAAGACGTGAACCTCTACCCGCTGGTCACGGCGGGCATCGCCTGCGTTTGGCTGATGATGTCGCCACGCGGCCGTCGTCAGGTGATCCCGCTGGCGTCGATCGCCGTTTGCGCCTTGGCGTTCGACAGCCTGCCCAATCGCCTCATCGTCGTGGCCGCCTGCGGGATGTTGTCGGCGCGCGGCGTGCTCGCGCTCGTGACCTGGCTCGCGCGCGCCAACCTGCCGTTCTCTCGCCTCGGCATGCGTTTGGTCGCGCTCTTGCACTTGTCGGCCATCTTACTGGTGGCCGAAGGTGGCCGTTTGCGCGTCGCGCACCAAGTCGTCTCCGCGACGCGTGAATGGAGCGAAGAGGCGTTCGAGCGCCTGCCGGCTCACGCCCTGGTGTTCACCCATTCGCCGCAAGCAGCGTGGCGGCTGTGGGCCGCGCGGTTGGTCAGCGGCACGCGCCCCGACGTCGTGGTCGTGCCGAGCGCGTTATTGTCTCACGGCACGCTGGCCGAACACCTGCTCGGACTCGAGCCCAAGTTGCACCACGTCATTCGCGACGTCGCGGCCACCGGTGAAGTCACTGAATACGCCCTCGCCGAGCTCGCCGACGCGCGCCCGCTGCGCGTCGAATACGATCCCGCTTGGACGCCGCGGATGCTCGAGCACATGGTCGGAGACGGGTTGTGGTTCCGCTTCGCGCCGCACCCGATGGGTCGCAGCGATCGCGCCTTCGGCATCGAAGGTTCGGTTCAGGCTCTGCTGCGGGTGCGCGAAGCCGCGGCGCGGCCCTTCGGGCGTGACGACGCGACGTTGGCTCGGCTCGGCGACGACGCTCTACAACACGGCTTGTTGCTCACTTCGCTCGGCGAAACCAAGGCCGCGCGTCGGTTCGTGAGACAAGTGGACACGGTGGGACGCACGGATCCGCGCTGGAGCGAGCTCAAGAAGCTGCTCCGTCGAGGCGGCAAGGGTCGAACTCGCGATCAGCTGCTGGTCGACGCGCGTCAACTCGGGGCCAGCACCCCTTGAAACGCGTCTGACCGGCACTCTCGAACTCAGCCGAACAGAGGCGCACGGCAGGGCAACGTTTGTTGGGGGTTGGGCCCAGCACCTGCGCGGCCAAGCGCGGCTCCCTCCCACCAACCTCCTCCCATCGCTCGCTCGGCGATCCGCGTTTTGCCGGCGAGCTCGCCGTTCCTGAATCGTCTCTCGCGTCGGGTCGCCTTGCGAAAGGCGCACAAAAGCAAAAAGGAGGAGCCGCGTGGCTCCTCCTTCGATGTTCGCTTTACAGCGTCTTTACAACCAGCGTGGTTCAGCCAGCGTCGCCAGCGTCGGCAGCCGTCGTCGGCTCGCCAGCGTCGGTGCCCTCGGGCGCCTCGGTGGTGCCAGCGTCGTCGCCGGTGACAACCGGAACGTCGCTGCTGCCGCCGTCGACGGTCGGGTCGATGGTGATGATCTCGCCGCCGTCACCAGCGTCGGGGCCGGGGATGGTGCTGTCTACGCCGCTGTCGCCAGCGTCGGGTGCGGGCTCCGAGGAACCACCGTCGATCGGAGCAGCCGAGCTGCCGGGCTCTTCGGAGGTGCCGGGCTCTTCGGAGGTGCCGGGCTCTTCAGAGGTGCCGGGCTCTTCGGAGGTGCCGGGCTCTTCAGAGGTGGTATCCACCGTCTCCGTGGACGATGCTGCGGCGTCGGGACCTGCGTCGCCAGCGGGGATGATTGGATCTGCGCCGTCGTCGCCGCAGGCAACAACGACCAAACTCAAAAGAACTGGACGCCACTTAGACGTGCAATACTGTAGTGTTTCATGTTTACATTACCCTCCGCGTGCTGACGTCTAAGTGGCGTCCGAACGCGATCAAAAGACCTAACCAGTTGCGGATTATCAAGGAAGCGCCGCCAATAGGCCAGGCTTTTTCCGCAGAGGTTACAGCAAGCCTGTATGACACGTCGCGTTAGCAAGAAGAAACTCGCGCGTTACATTCACACCAGTTTCGACGTGCTCCACGCATACGCTTTCGAAGCCAGGATTACGTAAGTGGACTCTGACTATGATCCCCCTGTCACGATCGTCTCGCGCTTGCCACGGATCTGCGGCATCGCTGCGGGCGGTGGTGGCGATGGTGAGACATCGACGCGTGGTCACGTCTCGCGGTAAACCGCGCGAACTCGGAAGTTGTACCGGCCCGGTACGCGACATTCGAGTCGCGGTGGGCGGGAGCCGCCGACCGGCGCGCAGGCGCTGGGCCCAACCCAACCTTCGGCGCGCTGCTGCAATTTCGGTGGGGGTAAGTTGTGGATTGCGCGACCGCGGCCGCTCGATGTGCTTTTCGCGGGGGTTCGGCGCCGAAGTGCCGGCCGGTCGATTTCCCTCGTTGCATCGCGCCGCGAGTGCCCGTAAAGCATCGCGGCAATGACTCGCATCAGTGACGAAAGCTTTCGCCAAGCCCTCGCACACCCGCTGAAGGGGACGAACTTCACCACGCTGGGCCACCGCTACGAGGGCAAGGTCCGCGACAACTATACGAAAAACGGCGAACGTGTGATCATCGTCAGTGACCGCATCAGCGCCTTCGACCGCGTGCTGGGGACGTTGCCGCTCAAGGGGCAGGTGCTCAACTGGATCGCCAAGTGGTGGTTCGACAAGACGAAACACATTGCCGGCAATCACGTGTTGCGAGTGCCGGACCCCAACGTGATGGTGGCGGTGGAATGTACGCCGCTCCCCGCCGAGATGGTGGTGCGCGCGTATCTGACGGGCACGACGTCGACCAGCATCTGGGTCCACTACGAAAACGGGGCCCGCGAGTTCTGCGGCCACACCCTGCCCGATGGCTTGAAGAAGAATCAGAAGTTGCCCAACGTCTTGCTGACACCCAGCACGAAGGCCGCTCACGGTGACCACGACGTATCCGCGTCGCGGGAGGAGATCTTGAAGATCACGGGCATGCCGGCAGCAGATTTCGACGCCGCCGCCAAGATGGCGATGGAGCTGTTCGCGTTCGGCCAAGAGGTGTGCGCCAAGCAGGGGCTGATCTTGGTCGACACGAAATACGAGTTCGGTAAGACGCCGGACGGTCGTATCGTCGTGATCGACGAGATCCATACTCCCGATTCGTCCCGATTCTGGTTCGCCAATACTTACCAGGAGCGTTTCGAGAAGGGTGAACAGCCGGAGAGCTTCGACAAGGAGTACGTGCGCCGCTGGCTCAAGGACCGGAACTTCTCCGGCGACGGTCCGATCCCCGAGATCCCCGACGAGGTGAAGATCGAGGCCGTCAAACGCTACATCGAAGCGATCGAGACGATCTCGGGTGAGGCATTCGTGCCGGACCTCGAAGATCCCGAGACGCGCATCCGACGCAACCTGGGCATCACCTGAGTTCAGGCATGAGCACGCCGCTCACGCGCAGCTTCGTCTCGGTCACGTATTTGTTGGGTGCGCGTGGCAAAGAGTTGAACGAGCGGCTACCCGAAGAGATCGCGCGTTTGGAGGCGGGGCTCGTGCACGGTTTGCAGAACGAAGACCGCGTGGAGCGGACCCGATTTCTGGCGGCCGCGCTGCGCGACCTCACAGCCGAGGCGACGGAGCGGGCGCTCGAACCGCGAGATCCCGAAACGGCCGCCGCGAACGACACGCTTTGACCCCAGAGTTCGGTTCAGCTGGCCTTCTTCGCCTCCCGAGCGGTTCTCGGATCTGCTCTGGACGGTGGGGTGGAAGCGTTTGATTTGCCAGAGTTGGGTTCAACTGAGCGGAAGTCTGGGGTTAAGGTAGTTTCATGGTCCAGCAGGCTCGAGTGATCAAACGTCCCGACGCAGCGGCGGTCCCGCTCGCGCCGGAGCCGGCCGAGTTCGACCGGGCGCGTGTGCTGCGCAGAGCTTTTGTCGAAGCGAGTGAACGCGCCGAACAGATTACGGCCCGCGCCGAACGACACGCGCGCCAGCTGGTCCGCGACGCCGAAGAGGCCGCCGCCGCGGCGCGTCGCGTCGCGATCGAAGAAGGGCGCGCGTCAGGTTACGCCGAAGCTCTCGCGCGTTTGGACGTGATCGATCGACTCGAGGCAGAGAGCGAGCGACGCGCCCTCGAACGCAGCATCGAGATGGCGCGGCTGCTCGCCGAGCGCTTGATCGGCCGCGAGCTCGCGAGCGACCCCAGCGCGGTCGTCGACTTGGCGTCGCAGGTGTTGTCCGAGGTGCGCGGCGCCCACCAGATCACTTTGCACGTCCACCCCGACGACGCGGCGGCCCTGAGTGAACACTTCGACCAGTCGCAAACCGGGGTGGCGGTCGTATCCGACGCCACGTGCGCGCGAGGCGACTTTCGCGTCGTCACCGACGTCGGCTCGATCGACGCGGAGCTCGGCGACCGCTTGGATCTCCTTGCCGCCAAACTCGCGCACGCGTTGCGGAAGGGAGCGTGAACGTGCCGCAAACTCCGGGTAGGCCGCTCACGAACCTCGTATTGTTCGTGGCCACGTTGTTCAGCGTGATGGCGGTCGGGCGCGAGATGATGATCGGCGGTGGTTACGTCTCGCCCGAAGCCGCGCGTTGGTGGGCAGGTTGGCCGTTTGCCGCGCCGTTTCTCGGGATCTTGGTGTGCCACGAGTTTGGGCACTGGATCGCCGCGCGCTTGCATCGCGTGCCGGCGTCGTTGCCCTACTTCTTGCCCGTGCCGTTCGTGTTGTTTGGCACGATGGGCGCCGTGATCACGATGCCCGACCGCATCCGCTCGCGCATGGCGTTGATGGACATCGGGGCCGCTGGGCCCTTGGCGGGCATCGTGGTCGCGATCCCGACCATGGTCGTCGGGTTGAAGTTGAGCGTGGTTGGTCCGATCAGCACAGGTCCTTATTATCAAGAGGGTCAGAGTCTGTTGTACCTCGCGATCAAGCGGCTGGTGTTGGGACCCATCCCCGACGGGTACGACGTTCACTTGCATCCCACCGCGTTCGCGGCGTGGGGCGGCTTCCTGATCACGATGATCAACCTGTTGCCGTGGGGGCAACTCGACGGGGGGCACATCGCCTACGCCTTGTTCGGACCGCGTCAGAACCTGTTCGCGCGCCGGATCAGGTACGCGTTACTGGGGTTGTTCGCTTACAACGTCTTCATTTTCGCTTGGCCGATGGTGAGACAGGGTCGCGAACTCGACTGGGCGTTCTTGTCCAACAACACGCCGTTTTGGCTCGTCTGGTTCGTGCTGACCGGCGTGATGGCGAAGATGAGCGGCGGCAGCGAGCACCCGCCCTACGAACACGACTATCTGACCTTTGGGCGAAAGGTAGTCGGCGTCGTGTGTCTGGTTCTTTTCGTCGTGCTGTTCATGCCCACGCCGTTGGCGGCCTACTGAACGGTGTTCGTTCGTAACGCTCACGTCGGCCGGCGACGGTGACAGCAATTCCACGATTGGCGGCAATTGCAGAGCGTTGCCGGTCATGGGTCTTGCTGTACTTGGTGGCGTGTGGCCTAATCGGCGCCTGCCTTTATTGGTCTCACCCCATCGCGGAGGAATGAAATATGAACTTGGAACCGAAGTCATCCGAACGTAACGTGGCAACACGTTTCCCTGCTCGCCGAGTAGCCCATTGGAGCGTGTTGCTGGTCGCGTTGGGTCAAAGCGCGTGTGAGGACGATCCGGAGCCTTGGGTCATATTGGACGCCAGTGTCGACGGGTCCGTCACCGCCGATGGCGCGGTGGACGTCACGCCCGACGCTGCGCCCAATGCCACGACGGGGATCCCGACGGGAGACGTGACCGTCCATGTCGACACGACCGAAGACATCCCTACCGAGCCGGTCGCGGACGCTTCGCAAAGCATGCCGCCAGAACTCGACGCCAGCGCGACCGAGGGACGTACGAGCGCGGAAGCGACCACCGGCGATACGGTTGGCTCGACCGCCGTCACGGGTGGCGGGACGTCGGGGAGCGATGGCGCGCCGTCCAGTGAGACCGGACCCGCTACCGAGAGCAGTGAAGGTGCGGAGTCCCTGGTCGACGGCGGCGTTGGCGACGCGGGCGACGCTTCGGTCCCGCCTCTTTACACCAGCTGTTTTCTCCAGTGCAGCCTCGACTGCTATCCCGATTGTTTGCAGGAGCTGTTCGCTGGTTGCGCACCGAGCGGTAGCTGCAACGAGGACGAAGGCTCCTACTGCTGGGGCAACCAGACGACCGCAACTGAAACGGGCGATGCCTTCTCGGGTTACGCCAGGACCATCTTCGCCCCGGGCGGTGCCGAGTGTTACCGTGCCGAAAGCTCGATTGACGTGGAGACGTTCATCGCGACGTACTCGTGGTCCGACGCCGCCTCGAACGTCGTGGCCACGGCGTCGTGGGATCTCACCGAATACACGATGCAGTTGACTTGCGTCGAAACGGGCACCGTCTGGTCGTTCGAGCCGCCGAACGACTGTGACACGCTCGACGACTACGGCTGGAGCCTCTACAGCTGTGAATCAGGAGCCTGCCCCATCCAGGGCGACGCGGGAACGGGTACGGACGCTGGCGAGAGCACTGTCTCGCCGAGCAATGACGCGGGCGTCGACGCTAGCCTCATGACGCTGTCATTCGAGTAAGGCGGCGCTTGTCGGGCTCGGTGAACGCCGGGCCCGACGGGTGAGACGCTCGGCCCGCGCCCGACGCTTCAGCGAGCGTCCAGGCCGGGTCGGCACTCGTTGTCTGGCTCGCGTTGGAGCGAGAACGACGCGCGCTTGCCGACCGAATGATTCGGATCTCCGTCGTTATCCCGAATACCCGAATCGTCCCAGGTGAGGAGGACCGGGGTCCGTTCCGGCAATCGCAGCAGGAAGTTGCAGTCGTCGTCGGTAGCTTGAACCGAGAAAACCCACTGGTCGCGTTTGCAGTAGGAGCGCTTGAAGAGATCCTCGTCGAGCCTCGAGATGCCGATCCGGGCGACGTTGTCGGGCGAACGCAAGACCGTGACCGTGGCTTCACCGCCGTCGAACTCGCCGACGAGGGTGAACGCAAAGAACGGAATGTTGGCTCGGCTGTCCAGTGTTAGTTTGGCAGAGTACTTCATGAGTTGGTCGACTACGTGAGGGAATTGCCGATGGGCGTTGCCCGGTCAACTAGCTTGAGGCTTTGAGCCCAGGTGAAGGTGAACTCGGAGTTGACCGAGAACTGCTTGACGCTGTCCGAAGATTGCTGCGACAGGTAGATGGTCCACGTCGTAATCTTGGTCGTCGAGTTGTACTTGCCCGTACCGATTGTCGCCACGTTGGTGGTGAACCACAGGTCGAAGTGGTGGAGCGTGGGTTCTGCCGGCGCGCTGACGAGGACGGCGCCTGACGCTCCCGAAGACGTGAGTTTGACGCGAGCTTCATAGTCCATTGCAAACGGGGCCTTTCGTTTGGTTGGTGTTGGTGCCTGTTTATCTGAGGCGAGAGTTACTTAGCGAAGCTGAAGTTGCCGGAGCAGTTCAGCGCTGACCCACACTGGGTGGTCGCTATGATTGCGTCGCCGGCCGCGTTGGACAAGTGCAATCCGCCGTCCGACGCAAGATAGAGGAAGTGGGACGCCTCCGGTGTCATCTCGAAGGCACGGGAGACTTCATCACCTCCGCACCAATTGACGAAGCCCGAGAGTTGAAACGTTCGAACACAGTCTTCGACGCGCGGGAGCTCAACGTCCTCGGACGAGATTCGGGACACCACGTCCTCGGCATCCAAATCCACGATCAAAAGGCCACCCTCCGACTGGACGGCGAGGCGCGAGTGGGATCCGGCCATCGGCACGGTAGCCAGGGCCATCAAAGACGGGCTCTGCGGTCCCACCTGTATGTGAGACACCGACGGCGTGTCTTCTAGTGAAACAATCGTCAATTTACCCCACCCGGCATCGAAGGCGTAGAAGCGGTCGTCGACGAACACCATTTGCCGCGCCGAGCCGTGGCCTTCGACCTCCGCGCTGAACGTGTCCGCGAGGGCCGAGCCTGCGAAGGTCACGAACGTCACCGCCGTAGAATCGGACTCTAGGGTGCATGCCAGGGCGCCCGTGTTCCGGGACCAAGCCGAGACGACGTCGCACGCCTCGATCGTGGCTACCGGCGTGTACAAACCGAGGTCGGGGAAGTCCGTCTGACTGCCCACCGTGGCCACCTCCAACGCGGGTCCCGAGCGATTGACCGCGATCATGTCTCCACGGGGCGACGCGAAGACTCCTCGGTACGTGATGGCGGCCCACGGGTCCGTCTGGTTGTCGAGGCCGGCGACGTAATTGGGGTCGGGAGGCGCCCCGTCGACGACGATGGGCGTTACGGCCAACAGGCTGTTTGCCGAGGCGCGCATTGCCGTCCGGGATGCGAAGGGTTCCGGCGGACCTTGGGAGGTGATGTTTTGGCCTTCGGGAGTCCGGCAACTGACGCCGTTGAAGGTGCCCTCCTCGACTTCGTAAGTGCCCGCGAAACACGGGTAGGGCCCCAGCCAAGTCAACTCGCGACCATTGCCGGCCGTGGCGTCGAACGTGACCTGCCAATCCCCGCCCGAGTCTAGGCTGAACGCGACCAAGCGTCGATCGGCCGCCGGTGAAGGCCCGTCGCCATCAATCAACATGGCCAACACGCCTTCGCTCGACCAAGCCATCTCCAGGACGCGAGCGGGAAGGGGGAAAAGCGGCAACGCCGTGGTCTCGACCGTCGGAGCGCCGGCTTCGTCAACGCCGGTAATTCGAGCCACGTACCCGCGGCTCTCGGGACCGCTCGGATCGTTCGTGGTGATCGCCACGCGGGAGCCGGTGGGATCGAATCGGAACAACTCGACGTCCCCTTCGCCCAACACGAGGGGCGGCAAGACCTCGACCCCACTCGGCGGAGCTTGCAACACGTGACCGACGAACAAGCTGGTCAGCTGGGCGGCGTTCACCGCCTTGAAAGCATACGTGCAGGTTTCGCTGATCGTGAATAGATGCTGCTGCAGTCGCTCGTCGTCGGGTGACTGGGCGTTTACGGTAAATGAGCCAGTGCCGGCGCTGGTCGGTGTGCCCGTGATGCGGCCCGTATCCGGATCGAGGACCAGCCCCGCCGGGAGGTCGTCCGCGTTCTCGAGCCACCAGCCGTTGGCGTTGGGCAGACCGACGTCGGGCCGGAAACTGAGCCACTCGCCGACGCAACCCATCAGGTGCGGCAGAGCCGGCGGAGGTTCGGGTGCAGCGCTGGAGTCGTCGCCCGCGTCGGGGCCCGGCGCCGTTTGAGCGTCGTGGTCTTCGGTCGACGTTTCGGGGCGACACGCCGTCGTCTCGGCGGGCAACACCGTGACAACGAAGCTGGTGAGACGTTTGGCAGGGTTGTCCGGCGTCGTGCGGCTCGCGCGAATTTCGTAGCGACCTGCGTCCAAGGTGCCGCGCAGACGGTTCTCGACGAAGTACACGCGTTCTTCGAGGGCGTCGTTGAGGTCGTAGAAACCCCACGTATCTTCGACCCTGCCCTGCAAGTCGAAGTCGAAACTCACGCCGGCACACGCCGTGAACTCCGCCGGGATCGCGTCACACTCGGCCACCGTCAGCGGGCGATCACGCTGTTCCACCGAGACTTCGTTGCTGAGCGTGAAGTTGACTCTGTATCTGCCCAAGGCCGTGGGTTCTGGGGAGGCAGTGAGGAGATGACTGCCGTTCGCTTCGCGGAGCTGCAATTTCAACTCCTGCTCCCAACGCTTGGCCTCTGCTGCCGTCAGCTGCTCGCCGTCTTTCTCCGTGAGCGTGAGGTCCTTGATGAGCACGGTTGGTTTGCCCACCAAGTCGAGCTCGTACTCGTAACCCGAGCCGACACAGACAGTAGGCAACTGCACGCCCGCGACGTCTGGGCATTCGCTCGAGACCTTCACCGAAACCGAGTGAACGGTCGTGAAGCCTCGTTCATCGGTTACGGCTACACGGAGCGCTCGCTCGCCGGCCGCAGAAGCCTTACCCGACACCACGCCGTCATTGGAGACGGAGAAATCCGCGTCCTGTTGGAGCAGCTCGAACCGCAGTTTGCCTTCGCCGCCGCGCGTCTCCAGGGACTCCGAGATCGCATCACCGACGCATAGCGGCGGGAGGTCGGCATCTATGACCGGGCAATCATCGGTAGTCTCCACTTCCCAATACTGGCGGACCTCGTCGGGGCCACCGAACCCGAACACGGTTCGCTTCGAGAACGTCGCGGTGAGGCGCCCGGACTCCACCTGCGCGGACTCGGGGAGGCCGTCGACATCCTCGACCCCCGACACCGAGTCGGGCACGTCGAGGCTGAAGACCTCGTCTTTGCATACCGTGATCGCGTGGGTCTCGGCGTCACACGTTCCCGTGTAACCTTCGGACACGCAGTACCCCAACGTCGTGTCGCACACCTGCTGCTCTGGGCAGCGGTCGTCTTGCGCGGTGCATCGATAGTCGCAATCGTCGATCTCGTTGCACCCGCTGAAAATAGGCATGAAAGCGGCCAGCGCGACGAGCGCTGCCCGAGCCCTTCGTCCCAACCGCGCGACGGGTCGAAACTGGCGCCGAAAGGATAACGGTAGCCCACGGCCAGCTCCGACGATACGTGTAGACACAAACACCTCCACAAGGCCTCTAACCTACTGCAAACGGCGGTGAATCGGTATCTACCGAGTGTCCCAGTGTTCGCCGCGCAGCCGGTGACGCACAGGTTTTTCCCACGCAGTTGAAGCGAGGCTGTCGGGATCTCCGGGGAGCGGTAGCGACGCAAGTGGGGGCCAATTTGGTCACTGCCTGCATGTTCACGCGAACGGTGGTCGGTTCCGCTTCTTGTATTTCCGCGAGCGATTTCGCGGGGTTTGTATCAATAGCGGAAGGTTCGCAGGAGTACGCTCGCTCCAGACGGATAGTTGCAGCTCGGCTTAAGTAGCTGTCAACGGGCGTTCGCGCGGCCGCCCACACTGGCGCTTGACGGAGCACCCCGAAACGAGTGCCATGGGTGTCCGATGAAAACGGTTCTTCGCTTCGGGTTGGTATGCGTATCGGTTGCCTTTGCAGCGGCGTGCGGCGGCAGCGCCCCCGCGGTGAAAACCAGCAAGAGCAGCGAACCCGACGATGTCGGCTTGGCCTCCAAGGAGTCGGGTCTCACCGAGAGCAAAGAAGCCGTGCCCTCGAAGTGCATCAAACGCAAGGGCGCGTGTTTGCCTCCGGTCAAGTGGGCCGAGAAGTTGTGCCAGGACGTCTACCCCGACGTGGCCTTGTACATGTTCCGGAAGGGAAGCCCCTGGGACCGCTACTACATGCGGACGGGGCTCAACGCCGTGAACGGCTGGGGCACGACCATCGCCGAAGACCTGGTGCAGGGTGAGGAGGTGATCCCAATCAACTTCCGCGGTCAGAAGGACGGCTTCGTCGTCGAAGGTTCTCAGGGCACCTTCGACGTCCTGCGCTGGAATGGCAGCTGCGTGACCCTCGACTTGGCCGAGGTGACCAAAGACCGTCCGGGCGCGCCGAAGGTCTCGCGCATCGAGTGGCGTTCTTTGAGCGACCAGGTGCAGAGCGCTTTGATGGAGGACTCTCGCGTGGCACAGGCCGTCAACGCCCGTCAGCGGGAGTGCCGCGGTGCCACCATCGGTAAGGTGAGCGCGGAGTGCGAGCGCCTCGACCGCGAGCTCGGCACCGTCATCGCTCGGTACGTTCGTGATGGCGGTGGCATCCCGTTGCCCCCGATCCACCCCTGAGCTCGACCCGCGGGGTGCAGCCGCCCTGCACCCTCCGCCCCTGTACGGCCGCTCAGGCGGCGTACGGCGTGTCGCGTTGATTGAGGATGCGCAGACGGGTTTGGAAGTCGCGGATCCCCTGCTCCGATAGTTCGGCTTTGCCGAAACGAACGGCCAGATACGTCTCGGTGAGCGCCGTAATCTCGTCGGCCATCGGGTGACGCAGAGCCTGCAGTCCGTTGGCATGGGCCAGCGGGGGCGTCTCGGGGCGCCGTGGGATGCCGTGGCGGGTCATCACGACCTCGAGCTCGCGGTAGAGGCGCACTGCCTCTTCGATGTCCGCCGAGGGGCGCACCAGCACGTTTGGTGCGGGCAGCTTGGGTTTTCGTAGCCACAGGTGTCTGTAACGCCACGCCAGCGCCGCTAGCAGCGTCGCCGCGATCAACCAGCTGAAGGTGCGGGCGTTCAACCAATCATCCAGCGCCGAGCGGTGCATCTGGTTGCGCACGTTGGAGAGCAACTGCATCTGTTGGTTGAGGTCGTAGCCGACGACGTTGCGATTCCAACGTTCACTCGCCGCCTCCACGATGTCGCGCACGAACGCGCCGAAACCTTGCGTAGCCGCGCGTGGCGCCGATTCGGTCGCCGGCGTCGGATCGAAACGCGTCCAACCCGCACGGTCCAAGAACACCTCGACCCACGAATGAGCGTCGCCTTGCCGCACCGCATAGAAGCCGCCGAAGCGATTGTAGGTGCCGCCGACGAAGCCGGTGACGTTGCGAGTGGGGATCCCGAGCGTGCGCAGCAACACGGCCATGCTCGTCGAGTAGAACTCGCAGTGTCCGGAGCGCGATTCGAACAAGAAGTGGTCGAGCGGGTTTTTGGCGGCGCCCGAGTCGGAGTCGAGGCTGTAGCGGTAGTCCTGCCGTAACCGCGCCTCGATGCGTTTGGCGACCTCGAACGGTTCCGTCGCCTCGCCGGCCCACTCTTTGGCCAGGTCGATGACGCGTTGGGGCAGTCCGATCGGCAACGTCAAGTAACGCTCGCGATCCGACGGCAAGAGCCGTTCGCGCACCGTGCTGCCCGCTTGCGGACCGAACACACGGTATCGGAGGCCGCGCTCCTCGACGGTTTGATACTCGAAGTCGAGCTCGCGCCCGCGCGTGATGCGCGGCGGGTTACCAAGCGTGCCCTCGCGGTGCGTCAGCAGATCGAAGGCCGCCGTGTTGGTCGGCAGGAAGACGACCGGCGGTTTGATCGGCTCGAGATCGACGGTCATGATCTCCTCCCCGAGGGGCGAGGAGGGCGGCGCGATCCAGACTCGATGACCCTCTTGAGGCGCCGGCACTTGCGTTCGATCGCGGCTCCAGCTGCTGCCGTCGTAGCTGTCGAACGCCGTGCCGCGCAGGTAGAGCGGCAACCTGGGTGGCGGTTCCGGCGTCGTGGTCTTCAGAAATACGCGGGCCGCGATCGTCGGATCGCTGCGCAACTTGCCGACGCGTCCGAGGTCGACCCGATCGGAGAAGCCAACCATGCGCTCGCTGCGCGTTTGGTTGAGCAACAACAGCGACAACCCAACGCGCGGGAACAACACGAACAGGAGCGCCGTGAAGACGAAGATCGGGATCGAAAGTGCACACGTGGTGACGAGGAAACGTCGACTGATGACGCGCCGGGAACGCAAGATGCGCGGTACGTCCACCGGTAACCCGGTGCGGTCCCGAGCGCCCTGGCGGTAGTTGCCCTCGACCTCACGTCGCAAGTGACTGAGCACCAGCGCGCCGGGCGCCAAAATCAAAAACCCGATGAAGCAGATGCCGTACGCGAGGCCGCCGCCGAGCACCGTTCCGGCGATCAGGTGCAACAGGGCCAGCAAGATGACCTGGTGATCGTGAGCCGCGCCGCGCCGCGTGGCGAGACGCACCACCTGCAACGCTGCCGCGAACTCGACGGCAACCGTGAGCACTGCGCTGCCCCAAACCAAACGCCCAGCTTGGATGCCGAGCAACGTCAGTGAGCCGTACGTGCCGAGGTGCTTTAGCCACGGATACGTCTGGTATCTATCGGGCACCAAAAACGCGAGCAAGGCGCCGATCGAGAGCGCGATGATCACCGGGCGATCCAGACCGCCGCTCGTGATCAGGCAAAGCAGACCCAACGCGGCCAGGGCGTTGGTCATGAGCCGATGGATTCGGCCGAACCTCACGCCGCCTCACCTTCGACGGGTTGTTTGCTCTTGTCGCGCCCCTTGCGTGCCGGCCTGGACGAAGTGTTCGGCGGCAACGACGACTCACGGCCAATCGGCGCGGGGTCGAGCAGGGCCAGGAACTTGAGCACCGGGTCGGCACCCACGGCGCGATCACCCCGCACGGACGCGCCGGTCGTAGTCTGAACCACGACGGTGTCACCGCGCCGGATGTGAGCGACGGCGCGTGACGCCACGTCGCGGAGCTTGCGTTCGAAACGCTTGTGCCAGGAGGTGGATTGCGGCACCGGTGGGACATTGTCGAGCGTCAACGTCACCGTGCTCTGCGTCTCGTGGGCGCGCTCGCGCACCACGACTTGCAGCGAGCTCTTGCGCCAATAGATGTCGCGCACGTCGTCACCGTCGCGCAGCGGACGAACCGTGAGGATGTCGTGGCCGCGACCGGGCGCAAGCACGCCTGCGCCACCTTGCGGGTTTCCGACGTTGCGATCCGGCAAACGCACCGGGTCGATGGCTGGGTAAATCACGAGTTGCCCCGGGATCGTGAGCTCGCGTGACTTCTCGAAGAACCCGAAGGGGAAGCGTGTGGCGATGCGAAACCCGACGTGGTTCTCCATGCCGCGACGGTTCGGCGTACGTCGATACGCTGCGACTTGGGACGACTCGGGGCTGATCTTGAGGAAGAAGCAACGCTTGTCCGCAGGTTGGCCGGCGCGCAGATCCTCGATCTCGATCGCGTAGCTCGGCAGCCGCTTCTTGCTGTTGTGTACCTCGATTTCGACGACGTGCGGTCTGCCCACGTGGGCACGCGTCGGGAGCCGACGCGACACGGTGAGACCCCGTAAGCTGACCTCGCTCATGATGCTCGACACAACGATCAGCGCCAGCAGCATGCCGAGGAGCAGGTAGAGCAGGTTGTTACCGGTGTTGATGGCCGCAAAACCTACACCAAACGTGATCCCGATGAAGTATTTGCCCTCGCGGGTTATCTTCAATCGGCGCGGCAGACGCCAACGCCGCTCCGTCGGCGCGACTTCGGGCGTCGCCTTGCCGGGAGCCGGGATCGTCGCCGAAGGTACGGGGGTTTGGAGCGATGACGTCACGCGCGGTGCTCCAGGTAGATCACAACGGGACGGGTACTCGACCTACGATGTCACGAATCGCGCTCTCGGCTTCTTCGCGCGTGGGCGAATAGCCTTCGGCGTGGGCAGCCAACCGTACGCGGTGCGCGAGCAGCGGTACGGCCAAGCCGTGGATGTCGTCTGCGATGCAATAGCCGCGGCCGCGCAACATTGCACGAGCCCGCGCGGCGCGGGCAAGGCTCTTGGCGGCGCGGGGCGAAGCGCCCAGCGACACGAGCTGGCTGTGGCGCGTCGCGCCCACCAACGCCTGCAGGTACGTCCCCAGGGCGTGGTCTATGTGAACGCCATCCACGTCGCGCTGCAGCTGCACCAGCAAGGCTGGCGAGATCACCGGCTCGACGCGGACGACGCGGTCCGTCTCGGGTTCGAGGATCAGGCGCGTCTCGATGTGCGGCGGCGGGTAACCAATGCTGAGCCGCACCATGAAGCGGTCGAGCTGCGACTCGGGCAGAGGGAACGTTCCTGCGAAGTCTTGCGGGTTTTGCGTCGCCAGCACGATGAACGGCCGCGGCAGCGGCAGTGTCTCACCGTCTAGCGACACCTGGCCATCGTTCATGGCTTCGAGCAGCGCCGACTGGGTGCGGGGGCTCGCGCGGTTGATCTCGTCCGCCAACAAGACGTTCGAGAAGATCGGGCCCTTACGGATGTGGAACTGAGCCTGACGCTGGTCGTAGACCGAAACACCGAGCAAATCGCTCGGAAGTAGGTCGCTCGTGAACTGGACGCGGGTCATGTCCGCGCCGATGGCGCGCGCGAGAGCCCTGGCCAGGGTGGTCTTGCCAACGCCGGGTACGTCTTCGATGAGCACGTGGCCACGCGCCAAAAGCGCAATGATCGCCAATTCGACGACATCGGACTTGCCTTCCAACGCCGCCTCGACCGCCCGTTTTAGCTCTCCAAGTAGTGTTAGCCGCTCGGCTTCGGCAGCGATCGCCGATGAACTCATTGGACCCATCGTAGCACGGGACCGGTAGAAGGCCGCTAGGCTGAAACGCCCCAGGCGAATTAACGCGGCTCGTAGGCCAGTTTACGGGATCCCCCCGCGGCAGCCGGTGGCTTGGCTCCGCGAGGTGCGATAAGCGGCAGCCATGGCTGACCGTGTTTCGTGCATCGAAGTGCAGAAGGTCACGCGTTTGTTCGGAGCAACGGCGGCTCTGCGCGGCGTGAGTTGCCGTTTCGAGGCCGGCACCATGACGTTTGTTCAGGGCGCCAATGGCGCAGGAAAGAGCACACTCCTGGGCATCATCGGGACCGCGCAGCGGCCCACGTCCGGGACGGTTTTGTACCATCCCTTCGGCGCCGATCGGCAAACCGCGCGCCGCCACATCGGCTGGGTGGGGCACGAATCCCATTGTTACCGCGAGCTAACGGGGCGGGAGAACGTCGCGTTCGCCGCCGAGTTGTTCGGTTTGCGCGACCCCGCGTTGGTACAAGCCACGTGCGACCGCGTCGGCGCAGCGGCGTTCTTCGACCAACCCGTCGGCACGTTGTCGCGCGGTCAACGCCAACGTGTTGCGTTGGCGCGCGCCCTCGTTCACTCGCCGAGCATCCTCTTGCTCGACGAACCCCAAACCGGCCTCGACGCCGCGACCATGGACCGCTTCGACGAAGTGTTGCAGGCGGAACGTGAACGCGGCGCGATCCTGATCATCGTGAGCCACCAGGGTGCCTGGGCGGACAAGTGGGGCGGACGCCGCTTGACGTTGGAACGCGGCCGCGTCATCGAGGCGTGAGTGGTTAATCTGAAGCGGTAACTCGTCCTCTGCCGCAACCCGGGTCGACCAAGCCGTCTAACCTTAATTTGGGGGTTGGGCCCAGCGCCTCTGCGGCGTTGCGCGGCTCCCGCCCACCACCGCGCGTCGAGGCACCGTGGGCACGGCCAAAGTCGTGCCCAGGGCGCGTCTTTCAGCTTCAGGGCGTGCTCGTGAACGCGACTTCCACCTTGCCGGACAACGTCGACTGATGGCCGTAGTTGGTCGGTTCGCC
>CBINDO010000150.1:0-18554 GCA_966249405.1 uncultured bacterium
CAGCGGATGCGACGTTGGACCGAGGAGACCAACGATAAGCCGCGCCAGATGATCGAGTACACGTCGCCGGGGGAGCTCGTCTTTTTGCCGAAGCAATTCGACGTCAAAGGCAACGTCGACATTCAGGAGCGGGCGCGTGGGATCTACAAGGCTCGCGTGTTTGGTCTCACGAGTGATCTGATCGGAGAGTTCGAACTCCAGCCCGCCTACGGAATCCAGGAGAACGTCGAGGACTACACCTTCGGCACACCGTACTTGGTGTTGGGTCTCAGCGACATCCGCGGCATCGGTACCGAGTTGAAACTGCAGTGGGGCGACGCGCAGGCTTCCTTTGCCCCGAACACGACGCCCAGTGGTAGCGCGCGCGGACCTGCGTTGGCCAGCGTGCTGGCTTCCGGCGTGCACGCGCCGTTGGTGATGGATGCGCCCAAGGAGAAGCAGATGCGGCCCTTCGCCATCCACCTTTCTTTGCAGGGCACGAGTGAGCTTCGTGTGGCGCCCGTTGGTCGCTCGACTCGGGTGCAGTTGTCGTCGAACTGGCCACACCCGAGCTTCATCGGGGACTTTTTGCCCAAGTCGCATTCGATCAGGAACGATGGCTTCGAAGCCAATTGGGAGACATCTTTCTTTGCGACCAACCTGGAAGGCCTTGCGGAGCGTTGCCATTCGGCCGTCGAAGGGGCGTGCAACGAACTCGCGAGCAAGACTTTTGCGGTCAGTTTCGTCGATCCCGTCGATCAGTACCTGAAGAGTGAACGCGCCACCAAATACGCCTTCCTGTTCGTCGGGTTGACGTTCGCGCTGTTCTTTCTGTTCGAGGTGTTGCGGCGTTTTTCGGTGCACCCCGTTCAGTATGGATTGGTCGGCTTGGCCCTGGCCGTGTTCTTCCTGCTGTTGTTGTCGTTGTCCGAGCACCTCGGCTTCGCTACCGCGTACGGCATATCTGCGTGTGCCAGCGTGTTGCTGATTGGCTACTACGTGGTTCCGATCTTGGGCTCGGCGCGCAACGCCTCCGGCTTCAGCGCGGCGCTTGGAGGCTTGTACGGGGTGTTGTATGGAATCCTCAGTTCGGAGGACTACGCCCTCCTTACGGGATCGTTGGTGGTGTTTGGCGTATTGGGGCTCGTCATGGTGCTCACTCGAAACGTGAACTGGACCAAGTTTGGGCAGCCGCTGGGGCTCGGCGAGTCGCCGCAGCCACCCGCCCCACCCGCACCGGCAGCGCCCGGCGCTTGACGAACGGCGCGTCGCAGGCGGTCGTTGCGCGACAATGGCCGCTTGCAGCAGTTGGTTCGCCCCAGCGCGGGTCGCCCCGCATTCCTGCTTAGACGCTCGCGACGGAAGCGCGAGCGGGTGGGGGCCGCGGAAGGCCCGGCTCGGAACTTGCTGGTTGTTCGTTCGCGCTTCCGAGGAGGAAAAAGGGCTGATGCCACGCGCTGAACTGGTAAAAGACCACCGTGGCCAGTCGAACCAAAGTCATGTCACCGAACAGCTCGTCGGACCGGATCGAACGATTGATCGCGATCACGCAGCAACTCTCCAAATCGGTCGAACGCTTGAAGTTCGGTGCTCCGGTAACCCACGTCTACAATCCGTTGGCCTACGCCTGGGAACCTCACGAGGCTTACCTGCGGCGATACGGCGGAGGAGAAAACCGCACGATCTTGTTGGGGATGAACCCCGGCCCGTTCGGCATGGCACAGGTGGGCGTGCCGTTCGGTGAAGTTTCACTGGTGCGAGACTGGTTGCAGATTGTCGGCACGGTGAGTAAGCCGAAACTCGAGCATCCTTCCCGCCCGGTTCATGGTTTCGAGTGTACACGCAGCGAGGTGAGCGGCGCACGTCTTTGGGGGTGGGCCAAGGCGCGATTCGGAGAACCCGAACGCTTCTTCGAAAAGTACTTCGTCGTCAACTACTGCCCGCTGGTCTTCATGGGGGACAGCGGCAAGAACATAACGCCCGACAAGTTGCCGTCTGCGGAGCGCCAGTCGTTGTTCCAGGCGTGTGATCTGGCGCTCGTCGAGTTGTGTCGAGTGTTGTCGCCGCGCATGGTGATCGGCGTTGGCGCCTTCGCGTTGGGGCGCGCCAACGCGGCACTCGAAAACAGCGGCATCCCGACTGGGACAATCCTGCACCCGAGCCCCGCGAGTCCGAAAGCCAACGCCGGTTGGGCGAATGTCGTAGAGCAACAGCTTCGGGAACTTGGCTTGTAGACGACCGGTTGGGCTAAACGGGTTACGTCAGCTGTGCGTCCGCATCGCGAGGGGCAAGTGACCCACGTCGTTGAACGCGACGAACACGCGCCGTTGGTCGACGACGCGGATCACGCTCAGGCCGCACTGGATCGTATCCATTTGCCACCACCGGTTCTCGGCGTCGCCCAGTACCTTTCGCATGAAGTAACGGATGATGTTGCCGTGCGCGACGAACAGCTCGTTCCTGTCTTTGGTCGACGGACGAACGAAGCGCTCGAACGCCAGATCCATGCGTTTGCGTGTTTCCGCCACCTTGGCGCGCGGCGGTCGAAAACGCGCGTCGAAGTGCGCGGCGACCGAGGGTAGCCCCTCCCGCAAGATCGGCGTCGTGATCCGGCGGATCGGCGGCAGACACGCGGCGATGATGTCGGCCGTCTCCACGGCGCGAGGCATGTTACTTTGGTACATCGCGTCGAAGTCGATCTCTTTGAGTCGGCGCCCAACTCGTAATGCCTGTCGACGGCCGAGGCGTGTGAGACATTCCGTGGCTCCCGTCAGGACGTTGGCGGCAGTGTACTGCCCGTGGCGTACGAGGTAGATTGTACGGGTGGCCATGGCGTTCGACGCTATCGCAAGAAACTCGGGGTTGATAGCCGTTTATGCGAACCGCGTCCGTGTCGTCACCCGGGCGGTGAAAATGCGGACGGCGCCTTTTGAGTATTGCGAAGGTGGGTGGAAGTGCGTGGCGGTGGAGCAAAGTCGTGTGACGTCGAGGGGCGCGCTCACGGAGCGGCGAGGCTTTGGAGCTCGACGACCCGGTGCGTCGATGGCGCGAGCCGTGCAAGAAGCACAGCCGAACCGTGGGTTTAGGTCGCGGCCGCTCAACTCGAATGAACGAGCGGGCGGTTGCGCGGTCGGGCTTCTCGAGCGCAAGCCCGCTCTGGACTCCGTGAGGCTCCCTCGCACGTGGTCACAGCGCAGCGTGGGCTGCAGTGAGACACAGCAGCGAACGCCGGCAGGAACCTGGTGACGCAGGCCGGCTAGAATCTGGTGTGAGAAGGGCGCGTCTTTGCTGTCCCCAAACCGAGGAGCTTCGCATTCGAACGAAAGCGGGTGCTCCGTGGATTTTTGGGGGCGACGTGAGGGTACGTCTCGGCAGCGGAGACGTACGCACTCGTCCGCAGAGGGGCGTTTTCGGTTCGGGAGTATCCAGCTACGGAGGACAACCGAACAGCGCTTCGAAATTGGCGGAGAGTTGCGCATCGACGTCGGCTTCCGAGCGACCCCAGAGCTCGGCGGCGAACTGCGCCGTCACTCGGACGTTGGACGGTTCGTTGACGGCGTCTTTGTCGGGGCCGAGATAGGGGCAGTCGGTTTCCAAGAGTACACGGTCGCGGGGTAACGTCTCGAGCATCCGCGTGAAAGCCTCGCTACGGCGTGCGTTGGCGGGGATCGAGAGATAGTGGCCGCATTCGGCGATGCGGCGGGCGAGCGTGACGCGCCCGCCGAAGCAATGCCAGTCGACACGTTTGGCGCCCATCTCCAGCAAGATCTCGAGCGTGCGCGCCTCACGTTTGCGCGTGTGGATGATGATCGGCTTGTCGGCGTCGATGGCGATCTGCACCAAACGGCGGAACACTGCCTCTTGAGCAGCCCAATACTTCTCGGGAACCCAATAACCGTCGAGGCCGATCTCTCCGACGGCGAACGCAGCGTCTACGTGTTTTGCGACCCAATCGACCGCTTCGTTCGGGTCCCAATCTTCCCGTTGCCCAGGGTATTCGACGCCGTCGGCACGCATGGCGCGCAGCACGGCGTCGACCGGGTAATAGCCGAACGCAGGCCGAACGATCGCGTGAGCCGCCGCGAGTTCGGCCACCGCTTGGTTGTCAGCTGGGTTGAGGCCGTTGCTCACGATGGTCGTAACGCCGGCTGCGCTCGCCCGTGCCAAGACGTCCGGCAACTGCGCCATCAGGCGTTCGTCGGTCAAGTGGGCGTGGACGTCGAACAGAGTCATGGTCTCTTCCAGGTGGATTGGGGACGCGCGCTGCTTGAGTTGCGGCGTGTTTATTTGCGGTCAGCGACCTCGTCGAGCCACGCCGTCACCCAGAACAACGGCGAGTTCCAGTTGATGGTGATCTCGTTGGTCGACCACGATTCGATGTTGTCGATGAAGCACTTTTGCGGTTTGCAGCCTGGCAAGCCCGCAGCTTTGGCATACGGATCTTGCAAACCCGAGTTGGGGCCGCCCGACAGGGCACCGGGAGGCGCGGCGGGCAGTTTGGCGTTGGCTTGTTTGGCCCAGAAGCGGTGGTGCGGGTTCTGCAACGCGCGTTCACCGTGGCCAGTGATGTAGCTCTGCCCGAGCGCGTTGCGGCCCAGCAAGTAGTCGAGGGCAAACACGACCGAGCGTAGGTACTCTGGCTTCTTGGTGAAATCGTAGGCCAGGGCCGATACCAACGCGTTGTTGATGACGCTCGAGTTGGAACCCCACGGGTAGCCGTCTTTGCCGGCCTTGAAGGGGACACGGTAACCCTGAGTCTCGGTCGTCGTTGCGTATTGCTTGGCAACCTCGTCGACTGCCTTGCGATACTTGGCGTTGCCGAGTTTGCTGGGAACGACCGCGAGGGAAATCGTTCCCAACATGTCCGTGCGTTGCCAGGTCATCGGCGTGCCGTCGGCTGCCGCGGCCGTGCTGGCGTTGTGCTTCGACTCTTCGATGTACTTCTTGAACTCCGGTTTCCCCGTCGTGATGAACAGTTCCGCAGCCGCCCAGTAGAACTCATCGCTCACGTCGGTGTCGTCGTAGGGGCCGCCGCCGACCGTATCTTCGGGCTTCGCGTAAACGGCTGGGTTCGCCACCGCAGCCGCCCATGCTTTCTCCGACGCCGCGAGACACTTGGTCGAGAACTCCTTGTCGAACGCCTTCCAAATGCGGGCTGCCTGCGCCGCGGTGGCCGCGAGGTTCAGCGTGGCTGCGGTGCTCGGTGGGCGCAATACGCGCGGCGTCTTGTCCTCGTGCGGCGGTAGGCCGAGCGCCGTCCACTCTTGATCGTGCATCTTGTGGTGCACCATGCCGGCCAGAGGTTTACCCTCGGGCACCTGCATGCGAAGCATGAACTCCATCTCCCAGCGCGCCTCGTCGAGCACGTCGGGGACGGCGTTTTCACTCTCGGGTAGTAGGCCCTTCACGGCGCCGAACGCCTTTTCGTCGCCGTGGTTGTACTTGGTGCTTTCGAAGTAGTTCATCAACGTCCAAACGCTGATCCCACCGTTGACCACGTATTTGCCGTGGTCGCCTGCGTCGTACCAGCCGCCAGTGACGTCGAGCTCGTAGTCACAACCGGTCCCTTTCGCGCACGGTGCGACATCCTTGGGATGCCCTGCCGGGCGCGTCCACTGCGCGTCTTTTGCATACGGCATCTCGATCGCGATGCCACTTCGATTGTGATAGAAGTAGCGGAACGCGTCGTACTTGAGCGCTTCGTAAAGGTCGCCCCGGATGTCGAAGGGGTCGCTGACCTGCGGCTCGCCGGCTTCGGGCTTGTCTTCGGTGACCTGCAACTTGACGCCGCTGGCCGCCTTCTTGAAGTTGCTGAAATCGATGACGTGCACCGAGTCACCCGAATCGGCATCCGCGCCGACGACCGTCGTCTTGCCTTGGGCGAGTTCCTTCCCCGCTTCGTCGACGAGCTTCCACGCCAGCGGTGCTGCCGCGGTCGTCACCACCGTGGCCACCTTGGGCAAGCCCGGAGCATACCCGAGTTGATTGACACGCACGCTGGGTACGTTTGCTTTGGGCGGCGGCGGTGGTGGCGTGAAGGCTGGGTCCGACAACACCAGATCGTCGAAGCACAACGTCACCGGTGCGTCCCCGTCGATCATGCGCCCACCGAAGTGGAAGGCGAGCTCGGCAGTGGCGTCGTCCGGCTTCTGCATCGAAAACTGAAACGCCGCATTTTGCGGTTCCGTGGTGACGTTCATCGGGCGCGTGAAGTAGTCCTGGTAAGGAGGTCCGCTCATGCCGACCTTGACGCTCATCTTGGTGGGACGGCTCGACCACACCTTGAAGCTGAGCCGGTAGTCGTGGCCGTTCTGAATCGTCATCTCACGGTGGCGGATTTGAGCGTCCCACCGTTCCACGCCCTTCTTCGTGACCTCGACGCACAGAGCGCCGTCTTTCACCTGCGCGTTGGCTTCAGCCCCGTTGCCGAAGCTGCCGAGCCACGGCAGCATCGAACCTTCGTCGAAGGACATCTGCTTGAGCAAGTTGTGGGCCGGATCTCCAGGGCCATCGGCGAAGACCTGCGTGGCGCCCCCTTCGCGATGTGGCGGCGCCGCAGCCGTGCACGCGCAGGCGGCGAGGGTGAACAGGCAAAGGGAGGCAGAGCGCAAGTGTAAGGGCGTTGAACGCATGTGAAACCTCGATTGTAGAAGTCGTCAGGGATCGTTGGGGGCCGGACCGCGGCGAACCTTGAAGTTGGCCATGCCGTCGACCAGCTTGCCCGTTAGGAAATCTTCGAGCAGGGGGACGAGCTCGTTCTCGTAGACGTGAGCACCCCAGTAGTAGCGGACGCGGCCTTCGGTATCGAACAAAAACGTCGACGGAAGTGAACCCTTCCAAATCGGTGAAAGCGCTTCCTTGAAGTAGCCCAAGCGGCCTTTGACGACGTAGTGCGGCGCTGGGACTCCGCGTTCTTTCAACACCGCGCGCACTTGCTCGGCGTGATCCGGCTTGTCGACGCTGACGAACCAGACTTCGATGCCGCGCTTGGCGTATTCTGCCGCGATCTTCTGCAGCATCGGCATCTCGGTCTTGCACGGGCCACACCAGCTCGCCCAAGCGTTGATGAGCACGCCCTTGGTACCTTTCGATGTCGCGGCTTGTTTGACCTTGGCCACCAGCTCGGAGCCGTATATTGCCGTGAAGTCTGCTGGCCATGGCGGGTCGGCAGGCACGTACTGCGAGGGATCTTGCTCGGGAGTTGGCTCGAGTAGGGGCTGAGGCAACGCCATCGCGATGCTTTCGTAGGGCAGCGTCGAGATGGCGGGAGTACTCGGCGCGGTGAGATACGGGTTCGACCCGCTCCCATAACTCGGCGTAGTTTGGGTAGCAGGCTGACTAGGGGTGTCCGTGGGTGAACGCTGCTCTCGGCAAGCGTGAAGCGACAAAAGTACGAGGCACCCGGGGCCTAGCCGCGCCATCTTCGAACTACCGACGAACACGCCCGCACCCTAGACGCCGCGGCGGCGATGTCGAGTGAATTGTAGGGGTTGGAGCCGCCGCGTCGAGTAGCGGTCGGATGTCGCGTGGCCCCTCCCGAGCCGGCTCGACCGCGACTCTTTCGCAGCCGTTCCAGCCCGCGACGAGGAGCGCGGGGAAGGCCAATTTCGCGCTCCTGGCCTGGTTTTTCGTGGCCACGCCGGGGAGGTTCGTGTAACCCCGCGCGCGAGCCTCGCGGATGTGTCCGCACACCCATCAGTCAATGACGTCGAAGAGCAAAGTGTGATTCCCGAGTTCGCTAAGCTTGCGCTCCGTCCCCCAACCACTTGGCTCCAAGGTCTGTATCGGCTGGGGTTGTTAGGCGTGTCGATTTGGCTGGTCACGCACGCGCTCGTGGCTCTTTGGGCGTTCACCATCGATGACTCGGGCATCAGCTACGCCTACGCAAAACACATCGCCCAGGGTTGGGGCCCCGTCGCTGCTCCTGGCGCGCCGTGGGTGGAGGGTTACTCGAACGCGTTGTGGGTGTTCGTGTTGGTGCCGTTTCAGTGGCTCGGTCTGCCGCTCGCAACCGTGTCCAAGTGGCTCGGTGTGTTGGGTTTCGCGGTGACGGTGGCGTCGGGTGTGTGGCTGCTCGTCAAGGAGTACGGCTGGCGCATCGGTACCGCCGCGCTCGCCGCGGGGTGGATGATCCTGCTCGGCACTTGTGTCGAAGTGGTGGTGTGGATCGTGGCGGGCCTCGAGAACGCGCTGCTTGGCGCGCTCATGCTTGGCTTGCTGGTTGGTGCGCGCGCCGAACGCGAGCGACCACAACGCTTTACGTGGTGTTCGTTGCTCGCCTTCGGGCTCTGTATCACTCGACCCGAGGGCATCATGTATGCGGCGCCGATCCTCGCGCTCGAGGCGTGGGACGCGCGAAGCAATCCTGCCCGCTGGCGCTCCGCACGACGCGCCGCGCTCGTGTTCGTGGTGTTGCTGATTGCGTATCACTTGGTCCATTTCGCGGTGTTCCACGAATGGGTCCCCAACACCTACTTCGCCAAACCACGTGAGCGTTCACTTGGGCGTGGCATCGATTACCTCGTCAAGGGGGCGCGTGATACCGGACTTGTCTACCTTTTACCGGTAATGGTGATCGGGTGTTTCAGGGCAGTCCGCAACAAACTCGGCCTGATGTGGTACTGTGTTGGGGGCGTCACCTTCATCCTGTACTCCGGCGGAGACTGGATGCCGTACGCGCGCTTCGTCTCGTTCTTCGCTCCCGCCGTCGTGTTGCTCGCCGTGCACGGCGTGGCCAACATCGGAGCAGTCGTCGGGTGGGCCTCCAGACGTTGGGCGCCGCGCATGAGCGACGTCCTCGTCGAGGCCGGAGTGTTGTCCGTCGTCGCTGGCGCGGTGTTTGCTTGGCAGGGTTATCACCGCCCTCGCCTCGCGAAGGAGGCGAAGTCGAAGTTTTGCCACTTCTGCCAACGCACCAACGACTCCAAGCGGCTCCAGAAGGTGTCCCAAGAGGCTGGGCTCGGGCGCGTCAGCGTGCTCACGCACGACTTCGGCGGACCGTCGTGGCAGTCTGACGAGCAATATTATCCCATCGACTTTTTGGGCCTTTGTGACGCGAGCGTGGCTCGCATCCGCCGCGACCAGGATCGGATTTGGCCCAACACGATGCTCGCGCCATACCTGTTCCACGAGCAGCCCCAGGCGCCAACCTGGCTCTACTTGCCCAAGAACTTCTGGCGCGGACTCAAAGACCTGCCCGAGTACCGTTCGGGTTACTACACGCTTTCTTGGCGGTTGTTGCCGCACGCTCCGGGCGGCAGCTACGTATCGCTCCATCGCGGACGGCTCGTAGACTACTTTGCACCTCTCGACGCGAGTGTCGAGCCGCGGTCGCTTTCACCGGCGTTGGGACTGTTCGGTGCCGGATGGTTCGCGGTTGGAGACAATCCAGCAAAGCTGGAGGCGGGAGGGCGCCTCCGTGTCGTGCTCAGCGTCGTGCCTCGGACGACCTTGCGCGGATCCGAAACCGTTTGGGTCGAGCTCCGCGCGGAAGACAAGGTTGCAAAGAGTGAACGCGTGACCTTGGGGCGCGGCATCTCGGGTTTGGGCTCTCAGTTGGCCATCGGTGAGCCGCTGCGGCTGGAGTTCACGGTGAGCGTGCCAAAGGGTAACGGGTCGGTGTTGAAGCTGGCCGTCGGCGTTGGCGCCGGCAAGCGGGGCAAGGAACGGGCGGTGGAAGTCGCCGAGCTGGCCATGAGGAGCGAACTCCGTCCCCACGAGCGGGTGGCTCCGCGTTTTCCGTCGGGGTTGCCGGTGGCCGAGCGACCAGAGCTCGTGGCGCTGCAACGTCGCGTGGCTACTGCCATCGACCGTCAACATCACGGGTCGAAGTGGCTGCAGCGGGCCGAGGATGTCGAACTCGCTGGCGAACTGCGACGACTTGGCGACGGTTGGTTCGCATCGTCGCCACCCCAGGCGTATTTGGCCTACGCCTGGGCTACTCAGCTGGACGCCCGACAGTGGGAGGAGCTGACCAAACCAATGCTTGCGCTCCGCGAGCCGATCGACGACGCCAGGGTCGGTAACGAACTGGCCCTGCTCCGCGACTTCTACGGGTCGGTGTTTGCACAGCAACCAACGGCGCCGCCGGAGAACACTCGAGCGCCAGAGCCTAACGTCGCGGTTCTCGACGCGCCAAAAAGGGCCGACGCCGCACCAGGAAAAGCCGAGGTCGCCGGCAAAACTCTGCGGCGGCTAGTGGCGTTTTACGCGAGTCTCGGTGAGTCGGCCAAACGCGAGTACTTCGAGCGCCAGACCGGGGCGCCTGTGGTTAACGAAGGCGAACTTTGGACCTACGCGCAGTCGTTCGAGAGCGACGAGGTTCCGGAATGGACAGGGGATCGCAACGTCTTCGCCATCGAACACCCCGACGAGGTGGCGCGCAAACGGCGGCGCGGATTGTCCGGGGGCGGTTACTTCACGTCTCACCTCCAGGGCGACAAGGCCAAAGGCAAAGCCTCGTCATCACCGTTCCAGTTGGATGGTGAACGACTGAGCTTCTCATTTGGAGGAGGCGCCAAGAGTGAAGTCGGCGTGGAGCTCCTGGTCGATGGTGCCGTGGTACTCGCGACGTCGGGTAGCGCTGAGAACGTGTTGCTTTCGTTTTGGTGGGACGTGAGCCCGTGGTCGGGGAAGACGGCGCAGCTGCGCGTCTTCGACAACAGCGCGCGTCAATCGGCGTTCCTCGATCAGGTGTTGTTGTGGAAGTGACCTCGTCAGAGTTTCCGGTGAACGACGTTCGGGCGAAGGCTTTGGCTGGGTCTTGGTCGGTGACCACGTGGCGTGGCTGGGACTGGGTGAGCTTCGTGTTGTTGACGGCGACCAGTGTCACGATGCTGGCGACTGTCTTCGACTATGGATTCACCTACGACGAGCCGCCCCACGTGCTCTACGGAGAGCGAATCCTCGAATTCTACGGCAACGGCTTTCAAGCCCATCGTAAGCTGGACAGTTCCTACGTAGGTGGCTTCGATCTCCTGGCGGCATTGCTGAGGCGAGTGTCGCCGTTCGACTGGTCCGTCACCAACCATCTATTGTGCATCTTCGTCGCGCAATGTGGCTTGCTGGGTACCTGGAAGCTGGGCCGTTTGCTCGGTGGTCCGCTCGTCGGGTTGTGCGCGTGGCTGATCCTCGTCCTGATCCCGGTCTATTATTCGCATCAGTTCAACAATCCCAAAGACGTGCCGTTTGCGGCAGGTTACGTGTGGGGCCTATACGTGATCGCCAAGCTCTTGGTAACCCAGGAGCGCGACCCGGCGGCGGCCGCAGCGCTGTTGCGAAGCCGTGGATACTACCTACAGGTTGGTTTGGCTCTCGGCTTGGGCATGTCCGTCAGAGTCGGCGGCGCGTTGCTGATCGGCTACTGGCTGATGGCGCTGGCGGCGGTGTTCTTGGACGCCAAGTTCCGCGGCACCACTCCTGGAGGTGCGTCGTGGCGGACCGTCGCTTGGCGTGTCTCGTTTGCTTTGGTGTTGGCTTGGTTGGTGTTGCTCGTGTTTTGGCCGCGGGCGTTTTTGTCGCCCGTGGAGGGGCCGGCGGCTGCCGTCGAGTCGGTATCGAAGTACAAGGCTTTCGACAGCCCGACGTTGCTCCGAGGCAAGCTGGTTTCTTCCCAGAAAGTACCGTGGGACTACTTGCCGACGTATTTCCTCGTTCAGTTGCCGGAGTTCACGGGCGTGCTGCTGGTCGTTGGCGTGGGCGCATCGTTGCGGCGCGCCTGGCAACGTTGGAAACGTCGCGAAGCGCTCCCACTTTCGGTGTTGCTGCTCGTCATGGCGACGTTCTTGCCGCCGCTGTACGCGATCGTTCGCGGCTCGACACTGTACGACGGATTGCGTCACTTCCTGTTCTTGATGCCGCCGATCGCCGTACTCGGTGCATCTGGTTTCGTCTGGGTTTGTGACGAACTGCGCAAACGTGATTGGCGGTGGGCTTTTGCTCTGGCCGTCGTCGGCGGCGCGTTCGTCGTCGATCAGACCGTCGCGCTGGTTCAGTTGCATCCCTATCAACACGTATTCTTCAATCGCGTGTCTGGGGGCACCAAGCCGGCGGTAAAGCGCTACGAAACGGAGTACTACGGTGCGTTGTACCAAGAGCTGGGACAGGAGCTCGCTGAGACGTTGTGGCGAGAAGATCGGCGAGACTATCTGAGCCGCGAGTACGTCGTGGCGGCTTGTGGTTCGTACCTGTTCGTTACGCACAACATGCCTTTGAATTTTCGCTACGCGTCGATGGGCAAAATAGACCGGGCAGACATCTTCGCGACCTACCCACGCGACCGCTGCCTCGAGCGCAAGACGCAGTTCCCCGCCATCGTGGAAGTAAAACGACGTGGCGCGACGCTCGGCGTGGCCCGTGACATGAAAGGTGTGCTCGGGGGAGGTGACGAGTGAACGTCGCGACGTGGCTGCGCAAGGTGCCGGTCGAGCGTTTGGTGCCGTGGGCCGTGTTGCTCCCGGTGCCAGCGTGGTTTCTGGGTTCCGTCCTTCTCACCGAGCCAGCGGCTTGGCACGCGACTTATCGCCGGGCTGGCGATCCGCACGTTGTCGTGGACACCTTCGAGCGTGAGATGTCTCACCTCTGGTCCGGCAAATACTTTGCCGACCCGCCGGCAGGGCTCGAAGAAGACGAGTTCGCCGCGGACTTCGAGGCGTGCCTGCATCTGAGCGAACCGGCGACCGTGCCATTCCTGTTGGTCGTCGACGGAGACGCTCGCTTTCTCTTGGACGGTCAGGCGGTGCTCGGCAACCAGGCGGAGCCCGACCGCGACCGCCGGGTTCTCGGCAAAGAGCTGGCTCTGGGCTCGGGGCACCACCACTTGCGCGTCGAGTTCAAAGCGCAGCGGCGCCCGAGGGTCGGCTTGCTCGCGTCGTTCGATGGCAACGCGCCACAGGCCGTCGGGTCTGGGCGGCTCGCTCTGTACGCGAAGGTTTCGAGGCCGAAAAGTGGCTCCAGCCCGTGTGGTGACTGAACCGACAATTCGAGCGCTGCGTCGCGTCTGGCACACTTGCGCCGCGAGCAAGGGGTTCTATGTTGCGCCCCACTAGTTTCGCGCTCGAGGCGCAAGCAAGGAGTTCAGACACCATGCAAATTTCAGTCTACGACATCACCACTGGGCAATTTATCCGTTCACTTACGGCGCTTAAGGCGCTGCTCACGAAAGCCGCTCAATTCGCCGACCAGAAGCGTATCACCCCCGAGGTGTTGTTGGGTTCGCGGCTGGCAGCCGACCAATTTCCGCTTTCGAAGCAGATCCAAATGGTGTGTGACAACGCCAAGCTGTGTAGCGCTCGTTTGAGCGGCGTCGACGCTCCCAAACACGACGACAAGGAACAGACCTTGCCCGAGTTCGTGGCACGCATCGAGAGCACCCTGGCCTTCCTCGAGACGCTCAAGCCGGAGCAATTCGACAAGTTTGGGGACAAGGCGATCAAGTTCCCGTGGAATCCTGGTGTCTACCTCACTGGCCGTGACTACGTCGCGCAGTACGCGCTGCCGAACTTCTACTTCCACCTGACCACGGCTTACTCGGTCTTGCGCCACAACGGCGTGGAAGTGGGCAAGGGGGATTACCTGGGCGCCGTGGAGTGGCGTAAGGAGTAAGCAACCAGCAGCTGACTCAAGTTCGAATCATCAGCTGTTGCAACGCTTCGACGAGGGTACGCGATGTCTTGGCAGGGGACATCGCGTAGTACTCTTCCCACGCAGCGGCCTTGTAGTCGTTGTACGTCGGCTCGCGCTCGGGGTGCGCAGTGACGTACGCGAGACGCACGGCATGACCGAGCACAGCCTCCAGAGACAACGTATCTTCCAAGCGCAGCGACGGGTTCTGCGCAAAGAAGCTCGACAGGACGTTGAGCGCTTCGATGTTCAGCTGGCGATACTCCGGCGAATGGACGCGGTTGAGCAGGTGTTCGACCCACAAGGCGAACGCTTTTTCCCCAGCGGTCATGTCGCTCAGAACGACCTGGCTATCCATGCGGTTGCGGCGTTCGAGCTTGTCACCGATGATCAGCCCCTGCATGTGCCGGAACAATCGATACGTGTTCTCGTAGAAGTTGGGGGGTCTGCGATCGATGATGCCGTGGTGCTGGCGCCAAGGTAACCACCCGCCTTCGGGCTGTTTGAGTTTCTCGAGTCCGAGATCCGGGGTCCAACCGACCGGGCTCGACGTTGCCGGTGCGTGCAGTTGCTCTTGCTCTTGCGGTAGGCCTTGGATCTCGTGGTAACGCGCGATCACCGTCTCCAGCAGTCGTTGTATTTGCGAAGGAGCGAGGTGCATGAGCATCTCGTAGCCTTCGTCCGGCGAGAGCGCGTTCTCGCGCGCCATCTCGTTGGCCAAGAGCGAGATCAGATGGCTCACGCGAATGGTCAGCAGTTCGGCGAACAAGGTGGGCTGCGCTTTGATGAGCAGGCTGATGTAGAGGATCAGCTCTTGTGTGAGCACGTGATCGCGGATGTCGTCGCGGCAAAAGGTGTTGATCTTGGAGAGTAGCTCGTGCTCCGTGACCGGTTTGGTGATGAGCGACTCGTCGCTGTACGCACGGCCCACTTGGATGTTCTTTTGGCGCACCAGGATCACGCCGACTGCCAAATTGAGATCGACGTCCACCTTGTTCAAGAGACCAGCCGCCCGCCGAATCACCGCCCACAGCCGCATGCGACCGGCGGCCTCGTACACCTCTTCGAGCAATTCGAGCCCAGTGGTCTCCTTGTTCCGAATCACGAGCGGTGCGTCCATCGGCTGGAGTCGCGCGAGGCCCGCGAGGAGCTCGATCTGCTCGTAGAGGTTGTCGGTCTTCTCCAACCGTGCGAGCAGCTGCGAAGGTTCAGCCGTAGTGTCGATGCGCAACTCCTCCGAGGACTCGAGGCGCACCTGTTTGCCAGGGATGGCCAGAGCCTTGTTCTTGTTGTGCGTCATCGCTCGTAGCGGCGACGTCGGGGCCTGGAAGTCGAACAGGTTGTCGATGCGTTCGAAGGAGGCGGTGTGAATCAGGTCACTCAGGCGGCCCACGCGAACGGGGATGCCGTTGACGCTCCCGGTCGAAACTTTGTGCATGAAGGAGTAGAAACCCTCCGCGGCACCTTCCAGTTGTGCCTTGGTGAGCAGCACCGTGACGGTCGGGCGCCCGCGTCCCGTCCAATTGCGGTGCAGATAGGCGAGCTCGCTCTCGAAGCGCCGAATCAGGAAGTCCAGATCGTACGCGAGGTAAAACTCCTCCTGCATGAAGAACGACGCGAGGCACACCACCGTCTCACCTCTGAGCTTGTAGACGCGGCTCGTCGTGAGGCTCTTGAGGGCTCGAGCGGAACGACCACTGAGGCCGAGGCCGTCGTGACGCCCCACCTGGGCGTGTGCGTTCGCAATGTGCTCCGGCAAATAAACGAGCACGGGCGCGATGTCGGCTTCGGTTTCGGTGAGGATGCCGCGCTCGGCGAGCTGACTCTGCAAGTCTTCGTCCTCCGCCAGGAATAGGAGCTGCACGACTGGGCGTTGGCGCACCTTGGGTTGACGTCTGCCGAGCGGATCGATGTCGTGAGGGACGAGCACACCTCGCTCCAGCATCTTGCCCAACAAGTACAGACTCTGGGCCCAAACCAGCGGCACGTTGGCGTTGGGCAAGCGCTCTTGGGAATGCGGAGCCGCCTTCTCCGCCGGAATGTTCTCCTTGGGCACGTAGTAGAGCTCGGGCAAGAGCTGCTGCCCCTCCCGCGTCACGAGGACGCGCTCGAGCTTGTTGCGGTAGTCGGCGGCGGTCCGGGTATCGCGGCGCATCAACGCGTCGAGATAGAGGTAGGTGAAGAACAGAGGCCACTCGGACTCGATGCCCTCGAATTGCTTGAGCTCTTGCTCTTCGTAGTGGAGGCGATGTTCGTCTTCGAGCACCGTCTGATGACCGTCGAGCAAGAACCGCTTCAATCCGTAGCTGCCCTGCAGCTTCTCGATCACCGTTGCTCGAGTGAGTTCGGCCAGTTTGCGGTTGCTGACCGCGTAGCCCGGATACCCCACGATGCTCAGCAGCGCCGCGTCCGTCTCCTTGGTCGTCGATTCGCGAGGCAACATCGACTTCAACGTGATGTCGGACTGCGCGATGTTGTCCGGTGAGACGTGTACGACCGACGCCTGGCCGCCGCGGGCACCGAACAGGTTGAACCCAGAGAGAGCTTCCAAGGCGGCTTTGGCCATGCCTAGTGAACTCGCGTTCAACTCGACTCGGCCCTGATTACTCTTGGCGCCGCGCTCCCAGATGCCGTAGTCGGGCGTGCGATAGGCGCGTTCAATGTAGTAGGTGAGGTTCTGGATGAACGCGACTTCGTCGTGAGTCCAAATGATGTTGAGGCCAGAGGCGATCATCTGTGCCAGCATCAACAAGAAGACCGAGGTGGCGTCGATTTGGAGGTGGCCCCACGCGGTGTCGTCGACCACCACCCCGCCGGTTTCGGTGTCGTACTTGGCGTGTAGCGCATCGTTGGGATTGCGCGTCTTCTTGAACGTCTCGACCTTCGGGGCCTGCGCCATCATGCTACGCAGGAGGCCGCGCATCAGCTTGATGGTGCGGTGTTCGAGTTCGTAGCCTCGCCCGTGATCGTCGTCGAGAGCTCGGTATGCGAGCGACAGCCCCCAAACGGCCAGGATGCTGTAGACGTTGTCCCTGACCCAGGCGTCCCGATAGTTGCCGTGTGAGGTGATGGCTACGCTGGCCGGAAGCAGCCCCGACACGGGATGCTGCTTCTCGAGGATGACGGCCTTTACTTGCTTGTAGAAGTCGTCGAGTTCGGCGGCGAGACGTACGGGTTCCATGCTGATTTCGACTTGCCCCTCGTGCAATTACGGGAGGCTGACGAAGTCAGACTAGGCCCCTTTCGATTCGGCTGTGTTTCGCCTCCGCGCCCAATCCGGACAGCGTGTGACCGCGTCAGGTCAGCCGGCGGACAATTCGGCGTCCAATTCTTCGAGCAGTTGCCGCGCTTTGCGGTTCAGCTTTTGGGGCACGCCCACCGTTACCACGACGTGCAAGCTACCCCGTGAACCGCGCCGATTCAGGATCGGCATGCCCTTTTCGCGCAAGGAAATCACGGTACCTGGCTGGGTCCCTTCGGGCACCTTCACGGAAGCCTCGCTGCCGTCGGGTAACACGACTTTGCGTTCGGTGCCGAGCGCGGCCTCGGCGAAACTCAGCTGCTCACGCAAGATCAGATCGTTGCCATCGCGTTCGTAACGCGCGTGCGCCTCTTGATCTACATCCACGTACAGGTCGCCGGCAGGTGAACCATTGGGGCCGGGCATGCCCTGACCTGGAACGCGCAAGCGTTGACCACCATCGATACCCGCAGGGAAGCTGACCACGACTTTCCGGCGCTTCTCCACCGTGCCACGACCGCGGCACGTCTTGCACGGCTCGGGGATGATGACTCCGCGTCCACCGCACCGTCCGCAGGTCGAGCTGAACATGATGAAGCCGCGTTGCGTCGCGGTTTGGCCACTGCCCCCACACGCGACACAAGCTTGAGGCTTGGTGCCGGGCGCTGCGCCCGAACCCTCACAATCGTCGCAGGGAGCAGCGCCTTCGACCGTCACCTCTTTCTTGATGCCGGTCATCGCCTCTTCGAGTGACACGGTTGCCTGCACTCGGACGTCACGCCCGCGCTCGCCACGGCGACGTTGGCCGCCGCCCCCTCCAAAACCACCACCGAAGAAGTCAGCGAACATGTCTTGGAAGTGGCTGAACACATCCCCCATGCCGGCGTTGGAGAAGTCGAAGCCGGCCCCACCGAGCCCCGCGTGACCATATCGGTCGTAGGCTGCACGTTTGTCCGCGTCCGAGAGCACGGTGTAGGCCTCGGTAGCTTCCTTGAATTTACCCTCGGCTTCATCGTTACCGGGGTTTCTGTCGGGGTGATACTTCAGCGCGAGTTTTCGGTACGCGCGCCGGATATCGTCGTCGCTGGCGTCGCGGCTAACTTCCAAAACCTCGTAAAAATCGCGCTTTTCGCTCATGAGCTGGGTTCCAAAGACAGATCCGCGAGCAAACTAAGTCGCGGGTCACACCTGTCAACCTTGGAAATGTCAGCTTGGCGGCCGGTCGCGGGATGAAGGCGGAGAAAACCACCAGGGCGTTCTGCCGTCCGTGTTGGCGTCTTCGGCGATGGGCAAAAGGGAGCATGGGCATGAACGAGTAGCGATGTGTTCTCTCGGTTTGCGCGGTCTTGCGGGGTCGTTCCCGGCGCTGGCAGCGCCGGAGATGTAAACGGCGGGCTGCCGTCGCGGCGTCGCCGGCGCGTCCAACGGTCGCGCCCAATGAAGCAAGAGCACCCCGAACTGACGTTGGCCAAGGCGCATCGCTTTGCGACACTCGACGGCGCGGTAGCTGCAGTGGATGAACAGGCCGATAGCGCATGACGATCAACGAGGTGCTGAACGTCACGGGAACCTTCCGTCGCAAAGGCGCGATTGCTCCGGCTCTTTGGAATGACGGCGACGGCGCGTCGCCTGCCTAGGTTCAACCCGCGGCGGGCGGCGCCTCTCGGGCTTCGCGCTCGTATTGTGCCAGCAGCGTCGCCTGACGCTGAAGCTG
>CBINDO010000151.1:0-18481 GCA_966249405.1 uncultured bacterium
TGGGAAGGCTGGTGTCCGACCCACTTTGGCGATTACTTTGAAATGCCACGCGCAGCGAGCGCATACACCGCGTCAGACCGTTCCATCGTTGGACGATCATCTCAACGTAACGCTCCACTCGCCCCTGCTGCTCGGCCCATTCCATCAGGGTGATCGCTCCTGCGTTCAAGACCGCAAAGGCCAAGATCCGTTCAACCCCAGCGCTCTACGGCGTTCACGGCCACACGGCGATACGTTTCGAACTTCTCTCGAACCTTTCCGGTCGCCAAGAGGTGACGAGCGCGTTCGTACCCAGCAGCGACGGACAGCTCGGGCCGCGCTGCAACCATGGCGATCGCCGCGCTGAGGCAAACCGTATCCCGCAAGCTGGGTGGAGCTTGGTCGGTCAAGAGTAGCGCAAAGAGCTCGGCATTCACGTCCGCGTCGCCGCCCGGCACTTCGAGCAGCGCAACGCGCGGAAGACCAATCGTCAACGGGTCCAACTGCCGCTCCGCAAACGTCTCACCAGCGACGTGAATCGAGATTGGCCCCGTCAAGTCCACGTCGTCCATCCCACTGCTACCGGTGAGCGCCAGACCCCGACGTCTGCCCAAAAGCGTGAGCACTTCGGCGATTGTCTTGGCGTCCCGCGAGCTGGCGACCCCAACGACTTGGGTCGCTACGTTCGTTGGATTGCTGAGAGGCCCCGCTAGGTTGAAAATCGTACGCCGGCCTGCAAGGGCACGTGCTGCCGCCACACGTCTCATGGCGGGGTGAAAGCGACGAGCATAGATGAAGCCAAGACCAGTCTCTTGCAGACAGGTAGCGACGGACTGCGGCCCCAAATCTACTGGCACGCCCAGTCGCTCCAGCAGATCGAAGCTGCCGTTGGGTGCTCTCGAACCGCGATTTCCATGTTTGGCGACGCAGAGACCATCCGCGGCCAACAGGAACGCAACCGTGGTCGATACGTTGAAGCGGGTCAGGCCAGTGCCGCCAGTGCCGCAAACGTCCATGGTCGGAGCCTCGTACGGGATGCGTTCAGCGTGAGACGCTAGGCACGCTACGAACCCATGGATCGCGGCAGCGGACTCTCCGTTCTCGGCCAGAGCGATCAGCAGTCGGGCCGCGACGTCGTCCGAATAGGCGCCGGCGACCAAGGCCTCGCACAACTCGAAGGCTTGGTCATAGGATAAGTCTTTGGGCATGTCGTCGACGGCGAGCGCGGACATGCAGCAGGCGTATCACAGTGGTGAACGAGAGCCAGCTCTTCCGTATCTGGCTTCGAGCGGCTAGAGGGTGGCCCTGGGCTCAGAACACGTGCCCGTCTACGCGCAGCTGGAACAAGAAGTAGGGCGGTAGGCAGGCGCCTTCTCCCGACGGCGTCGCCGCGCACACGTAGTCGTCTCGGCACGGCGCGTCGTGGGAACACCTCCGCAGCGCGCCGGGGCGCGTCGTCGTTGCGAGGCATGTCTCGAATATCTCACCACGGGCGATACACGCGTTGAAGCTGTCGAGTACGGCAATGGCGCCGCAGACGTCGTTGGGTTCCCCGGGAGCGGGGCAGGACGCCGAACACATCCCGCCCGGGAAACCGACCGCGTTGCGCTCGCAGACGCCCTCGTCACCGCAGCTTCGAGGGGCGCCCAAACGGGTGCTGTCTCGACCCGCGGCTCCCCAGCTCGTGATCCCCGTTTCGCAGGCTGCACCGACGACGGGGAGCGTCGGGAGACACTCTCCAACGTCCGGATCGTCAACCTGCCGGCACGTGAATCCGTCGGCACACTTCCAATCGGCAAACGCGGCGCCGCGGCCGTCCACACCGCAGCGGCTTCCCCACCCTCCCGCGCCGTTCGGGTGTTCTGCGGGAGCACGGTACTCGTCGGGGGGACGGCCTTCCATCAGCGCCATCACGTATTCGTGCCGGCGGGGCATGTCGTCGGTGAAGTGCGGCGAGTGTGGTATCACCAAAGTGTCCCACCGTTTATCGGGCGCCAAGTTGCCCAGCACGTGAAAGCCAGCGACGCTCCGACTTTGGTGACAACCCGGGCAACTGAGCCCGTCCAGCCGACGAAGTATCCGCGCTGCCTCGTCGTCATCGGCCCAAGCGGCTGCGAATAGCGCAGAGAACGGGCGGTTGGCTTTGCGGGCCAACCCGTGCGGAGCCACGCTGACGGCGCGCGTCGCCAAGAACTGGTCGGGGACCCGCACCGTTCCCAGCGTGATGGCTTGCTGCTGCTCCTGGGCCCTCAACCACTGCGCCAACTCGGCTGCTAACCTGGGGTTACCAGCAAGGCGCTCGACGTCTGGGGTGTTCTCGAGCAAAGCCGGCTCGAACCGGCCCGATGTTGCGCGACGAAATACCCGCAGCAGGTATTCGGCGTGCCCCGCCATGTTCGGACGCACCGTCGAGGGCCACCGCACGCTTTGCAGGTTCACCTCGACGGACGCTAGCGACGTCATGGCAAACACGTCGGGGCCCAACGGCGCGTCGGAAGCCATCCAGCGATCGGCTGCGCCTTCGCCTTCGCCTATGCCGGCCTTCGTCATCGCAGCAAGCCAACGCGCGCAACCCTCTTCGTTTATCCATCGCACAACGTTGACGGTCATCGGAACCCGCGACGAAACGGGCTGACCGCCGATCTCGCTACGGTAGCCGAGCCTGTACACGAACCGCAACTCGCCACACGTCCCAGGAGCGAACACGCGCCTATCCACGCGGTGCACGACCGCGGCCAACTCGTAGCCGAACTTGGCGCTGGTGAGCCACCGCTTGTCGAAGACCCGGTGCGCGTACTTCATTCCCACGCCGGCCGCGCCATCCTTGCGCGCCAATTCATCGAGATCGCGCGACAACACCGCGACGATCGACGCGTACCCGGGATCCGAGCTCGCCTCCGCGTTGGTCGGTGCGCCCTGGAGGCCGAGCGCCATCGGTGCAAACCCGAACCCCGCTCGCTCGAGTTCGCGCAACGCTACGAAGTCGAACACCGCGAGCGTCGGCGCCGTCGTCTTGGCATCGACGTCTAGGCTCGTTGGATCACTCGATGCCCCCGAACCATGCCTCGGAGTCTCCGCAACGCCGCCAGTGCCCGACGGAGCGTGGACGGCTGCAAGCGTTCCGGCTGGGGGCTCCATCGCTTCCCTACCGCAACCTGCCACGGCGCCGCTCACCACGAACACGACCGATGAGGCCAACGCCAAGAGGGCGTGCCCCGCCCGCGACACGCTGCGCACCACTGCACGCCGTGCACCGCACCCCAACCAGCTCATTCCGCGCCGTGACACGGCCACGACTTAGAGCAGATCTCAAAACCGGTTGCGATGGGAAAAACGCCCGCCCAACGGGGATGAGGCGGTCGTTTTTCACGGCTGTGCCCAGCCACTTCACGTGAAGCGACGCACCAGACTGTCTACTGATGCAACGTAGGAGCCGCCGAACAGGTTTGCGTGCACCAACAATGGGTAGAGTTGATACAGCTCGAGTCGCTCGCCGAGCCCAGACGTCTCACCGCGAACTTCGAAGTACGCGTTCATCACCCGCTCGTCGAAACCGCCGAACAGTCGCATCATCGCCAAGTCGACCTCGCCGTGGCCGGCATACGCCGCAGGATCCACCAACGCCGGCCCACGTGGCGTCCCCATGAGACAATTGCCGGACCACAGGTCGCCGTGGATGCGCTCGGGGCGTTCGGGCTCGAGAACCACTGCACGAACGGTGTCGTACAGTCTCGGGAGCACCTGATTCCAGCGCGCGGGTCCGCGTCCGCTATCGACCGCTGCTTTGAATTGCGGCTCCAGACGTCGCTCTATCCAAAACGACGTCCAAGACTCCGTGGGAGTGTTATCCTGAGGCAACATACCGATGAAGTTGTTGGGTAACGCCCCGAACGCGGCCGCCGTGCTCGCGTGAAGAGCCGCCAGACTTCGGCCGAAGGTCTCCCAATCACCACCGCTCACTTCACACGGCTCGAGGTACTCGAGCAACAATGCTGAAAACGTCACCGCGCCGGAAGCGGACGTAGCCGCGTCTACCCAGTGCACGACCTCGGGCACGGCCACCGCGCCCGTTTCTCGCAACCAATCGAGACCGCGAGCCTCCTCTGCAAACATCCCCGCGGAGCAGATCTCGAAACCGGTCTCGGGAGGTCCAGCAGGGGTGAGGCGGTCGTTTTTGCCCGGCTTTGGGCCCCCCCTTTTCGATCGCTCACCTGTTGCACTGGTCGCGGATCTCGGGTTCTGAGATCCGCTCTTCGGTACACGGTCGTTCCATTTGACGAAGAGCGTGCGATCGTCCTCGAGCTCGACGCGATGCGCACGATGAATGTCGCCGCCCGACAACGCGCTGAGACGTCTCACACGGACACCAACGGTCCGCTCAATCCAGTCGACGAGCAGTTTCACTCCGTGTGTTCGTGAGGTCGAAGCTCGGCAGGCGTGCCCTGGTTGCTAGATTTCCCCGTTCAGCGGATCGTAGTCGGCGCGGGAGCTCTTCTTCTTCTTCGGAGCCGACTCGGAAGGGGCTGCTGCGGAGCCGGACTTCTTCTTGATCGCCTGACGCATGCTCATGTGCAGAAAGTCATCCGTGCCGGCCGCCGGCATTGGCTCCGCGCGGGACTCTGCTTCACTCTTCTGAGCCCGCTCGCGGGAGGCGCGGCTTGGCTTCTCGCTGTCGTCACTGGCTTGCGCGGCAAAGCTTCGACGGGCAGGCTCGGGTCGCGCCTCGGCCGCGCGGGGCGCAACAACGGAGCGCGTATTGGTGCCTTTGGGTGCAGACTCCGGGATGACGCTCGATTTCTCGGGGGTGAGACGTTCGACTGCGTCGGCTTTGGCCTCAGGCTTGGCCGCCTCGGGCGTCGGGCTCGGCGTCGGAGTGACTGCAGACGCCTCTGGCTCAGGATTGGGCGCCACGCCGGCCGCTCCAAGTGCAGCTTTGCCACCCAACGGTTCGCTGTCCAACCGCGCCGAATCCCGACCGAACACGACGGTTTGAATCGCAGGCGCAATCCCCTCCACGAGCTTCTCTACGTCGCGCGGGGTGCCATCGGGGGCACCCCCCAAGTATCGTCGCTCCAGCGCCAGGTAAGCCGACTCTTGACGGAAGGATTTGGCGAGCTGGAACACGTAGTCGTTGCGGTAGGCGACGACACCGGCCCCCGCGAGCAAACACAACGTCAGTAGCCACCCCTGAACCCGCGAGCCAGCGCCACGTGACCGGCGCGCGAAGGGCACGTCGTCCAAGTCGGAGGCCTCCCACGACGGCGCGGGAGCTGCCGTCATCGCGATCGGCGCCAGCGAGTTCGGCGCCAGCGAGTTCGGCGCCAGCGAGTTCGGCGCTGGGGAGTATGCAGGGCGCGCGTACGCAGGTTGCGAATACGCCGTTGGGGCGTACGCCGGTTGCGCCAAGGTTGGTTGAGGATACGGGGTTGGTTGGGAGTAGGGCGCGTTGGTGTGGGCGTGGTTCACTACGGCCGGGCTGGCAGCGGTGGCGTGACCCGAGTGTCTCACGGTGGAGGTCGGCGCTACCGACGGCCAGGTCGCCGTAGCGACCGGCGCTGCCGGGGCTGGAGCGAGCTGCACGGCTGCTTGCCCGTAGTAGGGTTGCTGCGGCTGGTAGGCTGGCGCCGCATTGGGCCGCGCCGCCACGACTTCAGCTACTGCAGTCGAGGCTGTTTGCAGGAACGGATTGCCACCGCGATCAGGTTGCGAAAGTTGCATCGGTCGAGCGCTGGTGATCACTTCCGGCGAACTCGCCGCGCGGGATGCCGCCGCCGCACGGCGGCGAGGTGGTGGTTCGGCGCGTGTCGGTCGACGACTGCTGCCGGAGCCGCTTCTGCCAGAACCACTGCTGCCAGAACCACTGCTGCTGGCGGACGAAGCGGTGCGCGTCTCCGCCGTCTGCCCCCCGCGACGCGGTGGCGGTGGTGCTTTGGAAGAGGTGCCAGGTTCACTCAAACCCGCGGCATCCTTCAGGGTCTCCCAGCCCTTCATGCCGTCGGTCCACAGCCACGTCTCTTCGGTGATGAGCCCCAACCTGAAACAGTCGTCGACCTGGTCCAGGGTCATTTGGCGTACGTCGTTGGGAGCAAACAGTACGTGATACATGCGCGGATCTCCAAAGTGAGCGGCAACTATCGCCGAGCCGGCGTGACCGAGTTCGAGGCCTCGTACCCACGGTCGCGCGATGGCGCCGTGAGGGGCGTTCCAGCCGCATTTCGAGCCATCCATGCCGCGTCGACCAGCACCGCCGACGCGGGGACCCGGCGTAGCTCCGCGCAGGTCGCACGAGTGTGTCGAGAGTGAGTCAGGTTGAGCATGGGTGCGGAATGGTGGACGTCGGACGTGCCTAGACCATGGAGTGAACCACACGTGCCGCCTGTTGGCTCAGGTTTCCATGAAAGCGGGAGAATTTGGCTAGATCCGGGGCGCTTCAGGACCGCTCCGACTGGATCAAATCACTGACCGAATACGCATGCCGGTGCCGACGAGATCTCAGACCGTGAAAGTTTTCCGACATGGTAGAAGACATGGCCGTTATGATCGGCCTTCTCCAGGGCAACATGGTTTCGGGCGAACATCCATCGACCTCACGCGGCTGGTGGCGCCTAACGGCGTCGCTGTTCGCCATTGTTGGTGCCACCATCGCGTTCGGCTACTACTTGCCGTTACGTCAAGCCAATCAGCTCCTCGAAACGGAGTTCGAAAAAGCGCGCCGTTCGGAGACGGCGTTGTCGCAACAACTGAACACCATCCGAACAGAGCTCAGCACCGTCACCGAGGAGCGGGATGCCCTCCGCGACGCCAAGGCGAAGACGGACACTGCCGCGCGGGATTCGCAAGCCCGCGTCCAACGATTGATCGACGGATTACCGCAGGCCGTCCGAAGCGCGGTCGACGCGCGTCGCCTAACGCTGACTCCCGGCGCGGGGTCGCTCGTCATGAACCTCAACGACAAGACGTGGATCACGCCTGCGGGCGACGCCCTGACACGCAACGGTCACCGGGTCGTATGCCCGGCGCTGGCGACGGTGACACGCGACGTCACGGTCTACGTTCGTACGTACGTCTCACCAGAACCATCTTCGACGGAGTCCCGGTGGGCGGCTCCTGGAAGGCTGGCCGCGGGTGTCGCCGAGACCTTGATCGAACGCTGCAAGTTGGACGCGAGGAACGTCCGGGTCGTCACCGAGGGTGCTGCGCCCAGCGCGGAGTCGCCGCTCGTCCAGCTCGAGCTTCGTCTGCCGTCGCCATGAGCTGAAGCCATTGGTCTCACCGGCCGCCATCGCCGTCGGTGCTCGTTGCAGAGTTCGGTTCAACTGAGCCGAACTCTGAGGTTAGAACGAAGCTTTGATGCCAGCGTGAACCCAACGTGGGGCGTTCGACCGCGCGCCGAACGGACGGTGGGACACGATCCGCTGCTGGTCGAACAGGTTGTTCACGTTGGCGTACAACGAGAACGGTTGCCCCGCGGAGAGGCTCGCGCCGACGTCTACCGTGAGCAAGCTCTCGGTGGCGAGAGTCTCGGAAAGAGCCTCCTTGCCCGCTACCTCTCGCATCGCCGAGACGTAGTTGGCCGCCACGTGCAACTCGCCCAGCTCTCCTTCCACGGCCGCGCTCGCTCGCCACTGGTGCTTCGGCAGATACGGCATCTCGTCCCCCTCGAGGACATCGCCGAAGATGGGGTCAGCGGACGAGAAGGATTCGGCAAACTCGCCATGTGTCCACGTGTAGTTCGCCGCGAGCGGAACGCTGAGCCCGCCCCAACGTACCTCGTAGCCGAGCGACGATTCCACGCCGTAAATGCGGGCTTTGCCTGCGTTGAATTGACGCTCTACGTCGCCGCCGGTGCACCCTGTCGCAAATGAACAGATGTCGCTCAGGTTGCCATAGTCGTTCAGGAAGCCGATGGCTTCGGCGTTGATGCCGGCGAGCGCGAGCCGAGCGCCGGCTTCGTAGTTCCAGCTGGACTCCGGCTTGACGTCGCTGCTGCTGCCCGGCTCCGGTGGACTAAACCCCCTGTACACGCCCGCCAGCAAACCTAGCCCGACCCCAGTTTCGTAATAACCACCGACACCAGGCAACACGACCGCCAACAAGCGGTGGGATGCCACGTCGGTGAGGCGGTCCTCGAACGTCGAGCGAATGATCTCGGTGCGCACCCCCGGCGTCAACGTAACGGGACCGTAACCGATGGCGTCCACGACGTGCAACGCGATCGCGTGAGTGTAGGCGCGATTGGACGCAGTCACGGTCGTCGGACTGCCGTCGGGGACCGGTTCACCTCCGACCAAGAGGAAGCCATCCTCGCTGTGGCGACGGTTGATGCGATCGAAGTGATACCGAGCGCCCGCCTCCAGACGATGCTCGAACGGTCCAGTGTCGATGCGAGCATGCCCCACCGTCTGCACGCCTTGTGAGACGTACCACCGGTGATTGGGGCCAATCAGCAAGGTCTCGGACGCCGTCGAGTCCTGCTCGCCTCGCAACGTCGCTCGATACACGTCGTGCCGCGGGCTATCTCGTGTCAGGATCTCGAACAGGTTGGCACCACGAAAACCGTTCACCTTGCGCCAGGTTCGTTCGTAGTCGTGCCGGTACACGTCCGTCTTCAGACGGAAGCCGTTCAGATCTTCAAGCTCGTGGGTAAACACCAGCGACGTCCGGTGGTTCGACATCTGGTCGAGGTTCGAGGCGGCGTACCGGAGGTTGGGGTCCGCCTCGAAGTCTGAAGCAGCGACGCCCAAATACGTCTCGTTCGAAACCTCGTCGGCGTAGCCCAATTTGAGGCGAAAGGTGTGCAACGTCTCGGCGTTGGGGTCGAGCACGTGGTTGAGCTTGACGACCCATTCGTTGCGGGAAAAGCCAGTGTCCGTGTGGTTTGGCAACCACTTGAAGCCGCTATTTTCGAGGTGAACACCCTCGATCGAGACGCCACTCTGTTCAGCGCTGCCGCCCACGTATGCGTGGGCTTTGAGAGACCCGCGGTGCCCGAACGCGCCGTCGACGGCACCTGACCGGGCCGTTGGCACGGGTCGCGAGATCAAGTCGATGGTGCCGCCCACCGTCTGTGGGCCGTAGCTCACCGCCCCTGGCCCCTTGATGACGCGGACGCCCGTCATGCGGGTCATGACTGGAAAGAAGTAAGCGGCGGGGGCGGAGTACGGCGCAGGACCGAACAACACGCCATCCTCGAACAATGTCACCTTCTTGCTCCGCTCCGGGTTTACACCGCGTAGACCGATGTTGGGGCGTAGGCCCATCCCGTCTTCGGTACGCACGTAGACGCCGGGCACCTGGGACAACACGGCGTGAGCGTCGTCGTACTCATAGCGTTGCAGGTCGCGGTCCGAGATCACCTGGGCAGAGCCCGCCGTACGACGCAGGGGCGTGTCGGCGATCGTGACCTCGATGGGTTCGGATTCGGGAAGCTCGCTGGGTACCTCCGCGACGGCGGGGTCGGCGGGCACGGGAGCTGGCGCGACGGGAGCTGGCTCGGCACCCGACGTCCCGGGGTCGGCGCTCGGCTCGACGCCTGGCTCGATGGTGGACTGCGCCCACGCAGCTTCGGCACTCAAGGTGACGACGAGCGCAGTCGAACGGATGACTTGGATGGGGGTTAACTTGAACAAGGTGCTCGACCTTTGCATCGTCTCAAACCGGCCTAACGTGTGGCGGACGCGAGGTTGGAGCTGGCAGCACCCAATGGTATGGCCACAAACCGTCGCTTTCGGCCGCGAGGTTCACCGTAGGGTCCACCAATGGCAACGACCTGCGACCGTTGAGCGAAACCAACGCCTCTACTCGAACCTCGACCGGCGCGCCCAGTTGCGTGCTGTAGTCGTCCCGGATGCGATGGGCCAGTTGCAGGATGAGATCCGGTTGCCCAGACATCTCGCGCTCCTGAAGGCGCGTCAGGTAAGCACGGGGCGCTACCGTAAACGTGCGCTCGGTGCGCGGGTCGCGGACGTGAAAGGTGACGCTGCCGTTCTTCTCTCGAACCATGACCCGCCACGAGAAGCGCATCCCCTGCTCGTGCCACCGGACGTTGCCGCCGTACGCCAGAAAGCGGAGCGGAACCAGCACTTGCCACGCGCAGAAGGACGCGGCCGCGGCGAAGGCAAGGTGACGAACCCAGGCGGGCCGTGGCGTCGACGGGCACGGCAGGACACTTTCGTTGGCGAAAGATCCGTTCGCCCAAGCCCGCCAACGTTCGTTCACCGCGACTGGTAGTGACGCGAAGATCCGGCGCAGCAACGTACGTGGCCAGTCTGGCGGAAAGAAGACGAGCGCGGCCAAAACCATGATCGTGGAGAACATGCCAATCGGAAACAGGCTTCGCGTCATCGTGTGGAACACCAGGACCGCCGCGTAAGCGAGCCAGCGCGTGCGGGACCACAACAAGAACGCCACCACCGTGGTGTCGAACAAAAACCCGCACCAGCTCATCAACAGAGGCATACCGTCCACCGTGAACAGCGCCCCCAACACCGGCATCTCGGTGCGCGACCCGAGCCAAATTCGCAGCGGCTGAGCGTCGAGCAACCAGTCGGCGTGGGCTTTGGCAATCCCGGCGTAAGTATACACCACCGCCACTTGCACGCGGAACACCACGAGCCAACCGAGCGCGACACCACGATCGGCGGAGTCGACGTCAGCAGCCCGCTGGCGAAGCGACGCATCCAAGGACCACGTTCGCGCCGCCGGTGAGACCAGCAGCAAACACGACAGCAGCCACGCAAGGTAGTAGTGGTTGAGGTAGTTGGTCACGTCGATCAGCTGAACGTACCCAAACCCCAACACGAACAACGCGGCAGAGACGCGGTAGAAGAGCCCCAGCGCCATGCCGAGCGCGCTTACAAAAAGCCCCCAGAAGACGGCATACATGCCGAACGCGGACAAGGGTTCGACCCACTCGAATCCCCAGTACTTGAAGTGGAACCTCGGGTTGACGAAGAAGTTGTCGATCCAGCCATAGGCGATGAACCGCGCCATGCTGATCGCCATCACTGCGCCAAAGCAAAAGCGAAACGCTGCCAGCCACGCAAAGTCGGTGGTTCTCGAGAAGCGCTGAACGAGTCGTTCGTATGGGCCGAGTCGCGGCTCGGCGCGGCTCGCTTCAGTCATTGTCGCCCTCTGCCGTCATAGGCAACTCGAGGTTGAGCACCGAGACGAACTCGGTCTTCAAAAGGTCCGTCACGCCTTTGATCGCGGTGTGAACCGCCCGCGCTTCGTCCGGAGCGTCGTAAAACGCGTCCTCGAGAAGCCGAGGCAGCGACGACACCGCTTGCTCCGCGGCGCTGAGGTTGCTGAGCATTCGGTCCGCTAGTTCTGCTTGTCCTGCCTCACGAAGCCAGTCGTCGAAACCAACTCCGGCGTAGTCGGTGCCGCAGCCCTCGAACAAAGATCGAAATGCGACCAGATTCTGCGTGATACTGGGGCCCGACAATCCCGAATACGGGAGCTCGGCCATGTGCGGACAGCCGTTCGATGCGGTGCACTCGGCGACGATGCCGAGCGGCAAGCCGAGCTTGTAGTCCTTGAGTTCACGCTCCAGATAGAACAACGCGTGACTGAACGCGTTGAGCGCAGCTTGCTGGGTTGCAAATACCGCGCTGCCGTCGCCCGCGTTTTCCACCTGCGCGACGAAGTTCCCCGCGTCGGCGGCCCACGCTCGAACCAGCTGGTTGGCGCGTTCGGCAATGTCTTGCGAGAGTACGCGCGCGTACGCGTCGCGACGTGCGTTCAGCTGGGACTGCGATAACGCAGTCCAAGTTCCCTTGATGTTGATGTCGATGCCCGCCGTGCAAACATTTGTCGTACCGCGCTCGAACAACAGATACTCGAGAGCCAACAGCCCACGCGCGTTGAACAACACGCTGTCGAAGTTGGTTGCATACACTTCGCTCACGATGTTTCGGTCGACTTGGCAGCGATTCTGAGTGGGAAACGAGTAGATCCAATCGCGAAGATCTTGCCCGCCCGGATCCATGGCACGCGCGGCGGGCCCGACACGGAAGCCCTCGACGCGTTGGAACCTCAACATCGCTTCCACGAACGCCTGTCGTGCCAGCTGCAGGCTGGCGTCGTCTTCGATCGCATCTACCGCCAAGCGCAGCGCTTCTGCGCGCTGCGCGAAGGCTTCGTATTCTGCCATGGCGCAAGCGGAAGCAGCTTGAAGCAGCGCTAACTTCGAGAACGGCGCTGGCTCGTCAGGAGGCTCCACCTCGCCGTCGCTGGTTTCATCGCCGGGGGCGCTGGACGCCGGCGGAGCGCCAGAGGCTTGGCCGCCCGGCGTTTTCGTCTCACCAGGATCCGAATCCGTGTCGACGTCATTCGTAGCGTCCGTCTGCGGCGGCGCGGGCTCACCCGTGTCGTCGGGCGGCAAATTGGGTTCGACACTCGCGTCACCGCTGTGATCCGTGCCGAGGCCGGGGACACCGGCGTCGCCGTTGCTGGCTTGCCCACCGGGCGCGGGCTGCCCCGGGGTTAGCGGCAAAACCGTCGTTGGATTGGTTCCCGTCGGTACGTTTGGCCTAACCCGCGGCGGAACGTCGCCTTCCCCGGCAGTTGCCCGAGGAGTCGTGAAGTTTTCGTCACGCCACGAGCGATCACAACCGGCGCTCCCCAGCGCGAGGGATGCGACGAGAGATGCCAGATTGACCAGATTGGTGTTCGAGTACTTCATCGAGTTGGAGCCTTCCTCTCGAGCCGCCAAGCGCCGTGATGGGGTCACGGCGCCGAACGCACTGGGCTAGGTCGGAGCGTGTGCGACCGTGGAGGACTTGGTTGACAGGTGAACTATGAGTAACCCGGCGGTACGAGCCGCCCCGTTGGGTAACGCGTCCGTACCGCTTGTCGTGTGTCGAACATCAGTCGGTGAGACGATTCCGTTCACCAGAGTTGCGCTCGACCGCTCGACCCGAGACGACCTCGGGGTCAGTTGGAGAAGTGGCTCAACGGCAACACGAGGACAGCGCCGTCGGTGTCGGCGTCGTCGCCGCTCCCGGTCGCGCCCTTGATCCCGACGATGGCCACCGAGTTGTGGTCGGGAGCGACTGCGCCAGCCCAGAAGAAGTCATTGGATCCGCCGAGTTCGTACAGACGCAGCCCCTTCTCACCGAAAGATTGAATCGGCAACCCATCGGGGGTGAGCAGGACCAACATGCCGTCGCTGACGGCGGTGGTCCCGTCTTCGAGAAGGTGACGACCGCCGCCAATGCCCAGGATGGTCTGGTCCGGGAGGATCACCAAAGAGCGCCCGTTGTCGGACTGTCCAGCCGCGTCGATGTAGGTAACGCCATTGACGCCAAAGGTCTTGTCATGTGCACCTTCGGCCGTGAAACGAAGCGCCACGAAGTCCGTGCCGGTGCCAGTTCCAGTCGTCGGTCCGTAACCCATGGTGACCAGATGCGTGCCTTGCACGGCCGCGCCGTAGGCTTCTGCCCGTTTATCCGTAGCCACGACGTAGTCGTGGAAAACGCCATCGGCGCCCCACGCATCTTCCGTCGCGAAGGAGACATCGAACGCTCCGTATTGGTCCACCTTGTACAGCACCGGCTGCTGCGTGGAGGCGCCCAGCACTTCCGAGGTGAGGTAGCCGGTGCCGATGATGCTCCCGTCTTCCAACACGGTGGCGGAACGCGCGCTGGCCCCTGCGCCCAACAAGTCCAAGGTCACCTTGCCGCCGTCGCCAAACGAGTCGTCCAACGTTCCGTCCGCAAGCAGGCGGATCAGCGTCCAGTCGACGTCCGAACGCGGCGCCGTACCACCGTCCTCGAGCTCGGTGACCAGTTCGGTGCGCTGTTCACCGTGGACGACCAGCTTGTCACCTTGGGTGATCCCGAGGCTCCAAACCGCGTCGTTGCCAACCCATGCTGGGTTGCCGTTTCTGTCGAGGCCTTCGATGCCGCTGTTCAAGTCGAGGCGAACGACACCACCGGAGCCGAACGCCCCGTCGACCGTGCCGCCCATGGTGAAGCGGACAATCGCGACGTCTTGTTCAGCTGCGGCGAGCCCGGTGGTGGTCGGCTGGAATTGGGCAGTACCTGCGATCACGATGTACGTCGTGGCCGGGGTGCCCGTGGTCTGTAGCGTTATCGCGCGAACGGTCTCGGCGCCTCCCGCCGACACGTTCTTGCGGGCGACGCCATTCTGACCGAAGTTGCTGTCGATGGTGCCGTCGCCGAAGAACTTCGTAACCGCCATGTACGAATCGCCGCTGGCGTCCGTCGCGCTGCCCACCGCATAGAAGTTGCCATCTGCGTCGTAGACGACACTCAGGTAGCCGTCGTTTCCTTGTGGCTCTACGGAGACGGACGTAGCGACCGCGTCGCCCACTTCGAGACCAATCCAGTCGACTACCGGCGCGGTTGAATCGTCGGAGGTCGAGGCGATGTCGCCGGTCTCCGTCTCACTGATGGGTCCGGTGCTGCTGAGGGCGCCTTCACCAGTCGAATTGGTGCTGTCGACCACCCCTGAGTCGGCGCCGCCGGTCCACGCGTCGCTCGACGTCTCCACGTCGCTGGTCTCCTCGCTCGTTGCGACGTCAGTGCTCTCACCACTTTGACTGGCGACGTCACTCGTTTGCGCGGTCGCATCCGTCGTCGTTGCCTCGGTGATCGCGGCGTCCGTCGTCACGGTTTCCGAGCTGTCTGCCGGTGTACTCGCGTCCCACGAGGTGTCGACGCCTGCGTCGAGCACGACGGAGGTCTCACCTTCACTCGTTTCTACGGGAGGCGGCATCTCGTCGGTCGTGGTGTCGGGGTCGGGATCCGTTTCACCGTCCGTGAGCTGGGCGCCGCCGTCACCGGCGTCGGATCCGGGGGTAACGGGTGCGGAATCGTCGTCGCCACAACCTACGAGCGTGGCCGCGGCCACCATGCCAAGAGAAATACCAGTGCGAAAGCGTGTGAGGGAGTTCATGGGGGTTCCTTCGTCGGGTCTCGACAGACGCCCAGGGTGAGGGCGACCGTCCACCCACACTTTTGCCCGACCTAGCTCCACCAGTAAATGAAAATCACTTTCATTTTCAGTTACTGCCGACCATTTGGCCTAGACTGGCCCTGCGAGGCCACCGATCGCGCTCCAGCCCCAGACAATTGAATCGCGTTTTTGATAACCCTGTCCTGCTGCCCCAAATCCGGACAGACAAGTCCGGCGAAACACGCCCGCGCGACCCCCTCGACAGCATGGCGGCTATCCCACCACAGCCGTTTAGTTACCACAAACACTACAACGATGCCTCGGGTGGCGAACCGAACGGCCCCCCATTCACTCGTCGTCCCTTGCCCCAACTCCGAACGTCCCTACACGACCAGTGTTACCTCGAGGGCATTACATGAGCACCAAGGCGGAGATGGACGAACCCGAGTGGCAAGGTTCGACGGCGAAGGAAGAAGGTAAAGGTACGGCCTTGATATTGATCGACGTGATCAATGCATTCGATTTTCCGGAGTCCGACGGGTTGGTGAAAGCGGCCGAGTTCGCGGCCCCTGCTATCTCCGCGCTTGCCCAACGGGCCCGTGCGTCACGCGTGCCCGTTGTCTACGTCAACGACAACTTTGGCAGGTGGCGTTCCGACTTTCGGCAGACGGTCGAAGGTTGCATGCAAGACGATGCCCCTGGTCGAAACGTCACCCGGCAGTTGCAGCCCAACGATGGCGACTACTTCGTGCTCAAGCCCATGCACTCGAGCTTCTATTGCACCCCCCTCGAGCTGATGCTCCGCCACTTGGGGGTCACTCGCTTGGTGTTGTGCGGATTTGCCACGGACCTCTGCGTCTTGTTCACCGCTCACGACGCGCACATGCGTCGCTTCGAGTTGGTCGTTCCCGCCGACTGCACGGCGGCCAACTCCCCCGAGATCGCGGCGCGGGCGCTCGCTCATCTGCGCGAAGCGTTAGGGTGCTCGACCGAGCCATCTGTGAACGTCGAGTTCTGAAAAGCAGACAGTCCAGTCGCCGACTCGACCAGACCAGGCAGCTCTGGCGCGTGCAGTGACGTAGCCAGCACCGGCAGCGCCGCGGCAGTGAAGGGTTAGTCCGGCGAGCTCGGGCGCCCTGGGAACAGACAACCACGGTCCGCGCGTCGCGTCGTCTCCACCAGTGGATGGACTTCGGTTGTTTCAAACTAGGGACAAGTGGCCACGCTATTGGTCATCCAGGGGCGGGCCGCCGGGTTGGTCACAATCAACATGCAGACGTTAACGTGAGTCGGTTGATTGGTCGTTTCTGGAGTCGGGACTCAACCAGGGGTTATGGCGTTGGGTGAACCAACAACCGATGGCATCGCCAGGAATCAGGGCTCCAGTTGGACTCGAGTCGAGAAAGCAGTTACGCTGTGAACCCGGGTCGGTTCGTCTCGCCGTGTTAATCGACGAGGGTCCCGTCGTGGAGCGTCGAACGGCAGTTACAGCGGTTAAGCTCGGCGCCGGCCCGTCACCGGATCCAACTCTGCTAGCCCACTGATAACTTTTCACACACAACCTGCGACATGCCCGTGTCGGGGCGGGAGAGCTCGAGATAATCCGGCGACTCAACTCGGGTCGCGGCGTCGTTTAACTTGAAGCTCCGCGATTAATCGTCGACACCTGGATTCCAGAGCCTGCCGAAACCCGCCGTCCCATGGCCCAAGGATTATTACGCCGTCGCTAGTAGTCACGCGCAACATAGGATCACGAGATCCCTCGGAGAGACAGAACTCCACATCGCGCATGGAATCCCTCGATAAGGAGCGAACCGGACCGAACACCCCGTACCGACGCCAGGCAACTCTAGCGTCGGTAACCCTGACCGTAGTCCGTAGGCCTTCGTGTGCTAACCCAAGAAACGGAACGCACACGAGGACAAATGAGCCAGCGTCGTCGTGCAACCGGTATCCCGCAACGAAAAGTATTGCCAAGACCAGACTAATGCCGCCGCCCAGAGCCAACAGGCTCGCAACACCGCCGACAACGCCTAGTCGATGATACGATGACTTCACTGGCATTTTCTTTCAACGAAACCTGTCGCCAGTTCACCGAAGAAGGCCTTATATGCGGCCTCCGTCATCTCCCAAGCGTGGTGCGACGGGCCGCCCTCCGGCCAAGAATTGCGACGTCATCCTGGTGAAGTCACCCGAAACCGTACGACGTCAGTTTTGGAACTTCTTACGACGTCAATTTGGACGGTAACACCCACTCTGCTGCTTTTGCCATGCCCAACAACTTGATCCGGCTCGAACGACTTCGCTACACGGCTCCGTGAAGCGGATACCGGTAACATCGAACCAGGGTCGGGTCGCACGGGTTGGATCGGTTAAGCGCGATCAACCTGGGTCGGGTCGTCCAGGTCGCCGGCGGGTCGCTGCCGAGGGTCCTTGGAAGGTCAACCTGGGTCGGGTCGACGCGCTGCGCTACCTCAACCTGGGTCCGGTCTTTGGGTGAGCTCAAGTGCACTGCCTGTACGCTCGGTAGCAGGTACCTACACCCTTCACCCGCGACTCAGTCCACCGTAGCGGTCCGAGGGCAGCAACCGCCTTCCATTCGAGTGACACTGGGCACGGAATGCTCACCTCTTCCTTGCTGCGAAAGTCGTCATTCATCATGAGTACACATGGAGGGCTTCCACGTCCCCAACGCATCCAGCGTGCCTCGATGTGGACCGCACCGATGTGAGGCAGCGAATAGCTCGAGCGCTCAAGGTGCATCTCCCAGGACGCCCAAAGGTCGACAACCAGCTGGAGATGTGTGGCTCTCGGCTTCCTTGCTACGTTCTGTACCGCGTCCAAATGTCTCGAACAATCCAAGGGCTTTGCTGCACCGCTGAGATCGAACAGAATCAGCGCATTCTGCCGCAGAACCGACGCTAGCAATGCGTCGTAGTCGATGGGTCTCCTATTCATTTGCGAGGGCAGTTATCGGGTGCAATGTCGAAGCCTTTTTGACGTAGCTTGTCAGCATCGTCTTTGGGAAGCCGAGTCGTCAAACCGTCGTGTGGACTACCGTCCTCGTTGATGCTCCATTCTTTACCTTGACCCTTCTTTGTCCCAGTCCAACCGTGTGCATGATATTTGAATTTTGGAGGCGGCCCATGCCTCTCGGTTCTAAGTATGACTGCTGGCTTATAAAAGGTAGCAATCAGATCAATCGCAGAGGGGAAGAAGTCAACCAATGCTCCCATCACTGCCGGACCTACGGCAGCTAGATGATCTCCATGAAGCCAGTTTTCACCTGCAACCTGGTACCACGCATCTGCCTGTTGGTTCAGCCAATTCATTGTTGAATTGGACGGTGGCGCAAAGACCAATCCGCTGGGGTCAACGAGGTCTACCGGCTCATTCCCCACATAAACATACAAATTCCCCTGCCCCCCACCCCACAAGATCGGATCCTTACTCGTCCACCGGCCCACCACGGCGTCGTAGTCCCGCGCTCCAAACCGCGTAAGCCCAGTGTCCTCGTCGTAAATACCGCCGGCAAACCCGAGCGTCAGCCGGCCCTGGAGCGTCTTCGGCCAGATGCGCC
>CBINDO010000152.1:0-18445 GCA_966249405.1 uncultured bacterium
TCGGCGCCGACCAGGGCTTCCCCCGCAACTCCCCCCTCGGCAAGGCCGTCAACAGCGCCTTCCTCATCTTCGGCTACTTCAAGTTCGCCCACGCCGGCAAAGGCGTACAGACCAAGCCCATGGACTTCGACAGTTTCCTCACGATGGTGCAACGGATCCTGAGCTTGATCGATACACCGCGCTGAGCACGGGTCCGTTCGATACCCGCTGCAACACTCACGCGGGGAGCTTCCACACGACGCGTGGCTTGGCCTCGGGTCCGACGACCCGACGAGCCGGGCCGTCTTACCCACTATTTTGGACCAGAGACGCCGCCGTAGTTACGCTGTCGCCGTGCAAAAGGTGCTGCGCTTCTTCGTCTGGCTGCTGATCGTGTTCGGCGCGCTGGTCGGTATTTTGCGAGCGACGGCCCTGCGTTGGTGGCAAGTGCCGCCGAACGACCCGGAACTCGCCGCTTCGCTCGCCCCGACGTTGCGTGGCGGCGATTGGGTGATCTTGTGGCGCCTGACCAAACCGGGGGAAGGCAGCCTGGTGATGTGTCCGGACCCCGACGACCCCACCGCCGTGGTGATGGGGCGCATCGCCGCCACCCAGAACCACACGGTGTCGTTGCTCGGGCCGGAGGTGAAGATCGACGGCGTGGCGCCGCTGGTCGAGTACAACTGCACCGACCTCAAGCTCACCGTGATCAATCCCGACACGCTCAAACCCGTGGAGCTCGCGTGCGACATGGAGGACATCGGGGGCCGGCTGCACGAACGTGCCCACGGCAAGCCAGAGAGCACGCCGCGCGCCTTCGAGAAAACCGTCGGGCCAGGCCAGGTGTTTCTGCTCAGCGACAACCGCGTCCACCCCTTCGACTCCCGCCACTTCGGCACCCTGCCCGCCGAGAGCTGCCGCGAGAGTGTGGTGTTTCGGTTGGTCTCGGGTGAGGGCTTCTTTGACGTGGAGAGCCGGCTGGACTACATTCGGTAGTCCGCCTCGGCGCGTAAGAGGCGATTTCTGTTCAATTTATTGGTTACCTGAAGGAAGCTCGACGAGCCCCAAGTTGGAGTACTCGGAGGAAAAATGGATCAAGCGAGACACTACATCTGCAAGTCGTGCATGACCGCCGTCCCCCGCGGGCACAAGTTCTGTGGCCGCTGCGGTGAGCCGTTGCCGGATCACGCGTTGGTGCAGACCACTCGCTACTTCAGCGACATGCAAGACCCGAACAAGGCCCGGTTGATCCTCATCCAGGGTGAGATCAACGGCCAAGGCATGGAGGGTCTGAGTTACCACCTCAAGGCCGAACACCACATCGTGGGTCGCAACGGCCAGGTCGAGTTCCCGGACGACAGGTTCGTCTCGCCCACGCACGCCAACTTCTTCTACCGCAACAACCGCCTCGTCGTGCGCGACGAAGGTTCGCTCAACGGCGTGTACGTCCGCATCAAGGGCTCGGTCGACTTGGCGCCCGGCGACACGTTCATGGTCGGCAAGCAGGTGCTGCGCTTCGACAAGACGCCCAACACCCCCGACGCCGCCGACCCCGAGGGCACCTACTTCTACACCTCGCCCCGTCACCCCGGCGGCTTCCGCGTCTCACAGTTGCTCGCTGGCGGCGGCTTCGGCACCACCGTGTGTACCAAGGGCACCACCCTGCGCATCGGCCAAGAAGACTCCGAGATGAACTTCCCGAGCGACGAGTTCGTCGACGCCAAACACTGCACCATCGAGGAGGTCAACGGCCGCTACCGTCTCACCGACCACTCGACGCACAACGGCACCTACCTGCGCATCAAGAGCGAAGTGGAGCTCGGCCACGGCGACTACGTGTTCATCGGCAAGAAGCTGCTGCGCGTCGAACTCAACGCATAAACCGGCGCCCCGGCGCCGCCGCCCAGAGAGCCCGGCTCACGTCACGTGAGGCGGGCTCTCGGCGTTTTGTGAGCAGGGGGCAGGCTAATCCTCCTCGCGACGTCGCGCCATGCAGGCGGACGAGCTCACGCTCTAAAGTCGGTTGCCCAGCACGCATGGTGCGGCAGTTACAATTTCGTCCGGGAGTGGTCTCGCGACGGCGGGCAGCGATCTCGCAGGCCCCAGTGAATTTTCACCAAGCACGTCACGTTCGTATTGTCGAAGGGAAGGCGCGGTTGGTCGCAATCAGGACGGCGCTCGATGGCTCTCGAGGCCGAGGGGTAAAATGACGACACTGCGTTACGACCGTATACTCATGACACTGGGACTGTGCACTGCCGCAGGCGCCTGCGACACGTTCGCGCAATCGCCGCAGCGGACGAACCAAGGTGATACCCCGCTACCCACCGTTCGCCCGGTTCCGCCCACTCCAACCACGCCGGTGACCTCGGCGTTCAATCCGCCGCCTCCGCCTGCGACGTTTACCCCAACGACTACCTCAGCGCCGCCGCAAAACACCATCATCGCGCCAGCCCCGCCGTCACCTGTGGCGTTGCCGTCTTCGCTGCCAAGGTGTCCGCCAGCGGTCGAAGTCGCGGCGTCCACGGAGGCAGCGTCGACGGACGTTGGTTCCACGAGCGTGCCTACTGCGAGCACCGATGGTGCAGCCACGAGCTCTCCCCTCGGCGACGGCGGTGACACACGTGAGGGTTCCGAGGCTTCGAACGATGCCAGCGCCACAGTGGAGTCCAGCGCAGTGGAGCCCAGCGCATCCACCGCAGTGGAGTCCAGCCAAGCGTCACCTGCGCCACTACCATCGGGGGACACCGTGCTCGTCGACGATTTGACGCTGCTCATCGTGTTCGACAACTCGGGCAGCATGCTCGACTGTTGGGACGGCAAGACGCGTTGGGAACACGCCAATCACGCCCTGCGCGCTGCAATTGAACCCGCCCAGCACTCCTTGAACGTCGGCGCCATTCGGTTTCCCGCCGATAGCCAGTGTGTGGTCGAGCCCTTCGAGAGCCCGAACCAGTTCGCCTTCGACGTGGGCTACGCGTTTCTAGACGCCTGGGAAGCGGGCGCCCGTTACCCAAACGGTGGGACGCCGCTGGCGGCAGCGATGATCGAGGCGGACAAGGCGATCCAAAACGCTGCCGACGCAGGTTTGCTCGAAGAGCGCTTCCGCGTCGTGATCATCACCGACGGCGAGCCCAACTGCGAGGGCAGTCCAAACTTGCTGACGACACTGCCGCGGGCGTGGCGCGCCCAAGGCGTCGAAACCCGCGTGCTCGGCCTACCCGGCTCTGACGGCGCGGCCGCACTGCTCCAAGACATCGCCGACGCGGGCGGTGGCATCTACGAGCAACTCACCACCCCGGGCCAACTCCACGACTCGGCGGAGCGCGCGGCTCGTTGATAGCCCGCTAGGCATCGCTCTCGCGGGCTGCTTCGACGTCGTCGGCGGAGGGCCACGTGACGAGGTGCAAGTTGACGAGCGCCACGCGCTCGGCGGGTTCGGAGCCGGCGACGATGGAACGGATCTCTCGATACGTCTGCCCCAAGAGCTCGCGGATGCGGGTCAGATCGGCCGCTGAAACCGAAAACACGTTGTATCCGAAGACGTCCTCCGCGCGTGGCGCCACGGCGCGTCGAGTTGCCACTTCGGCCCAGTGCACTTTGAGCGCACGAACCGCTTGTTTGCCGCCGCGAGTGTCCACGCTCAAGGCTTGTTTGGGTTCGAACTCGACCCCACGCTGCTCGACTAGCCCAGCGCGCTCCAGTTGTTCCAACGCAACCTGACACGCCTGGGGCGTCAGCCCCAAGACACCGGCGACCCACTCCGCCGTCGGTAACTCGCTCCGCAACGTGGGGCGCGTCTCCAGCACTCGCAAGATCGCCTCCGTCCACGGCACGTCGAAGGCGAGCCGCTTGGCGGCATTGGCGGCGTCATAGGACGGCAAGAGCGCCGGCACGCTCGCTATGGGCACGAGCAGTGCCACCAAGTCGTGGACCCGGCCGGTGCTGGCGTTAACTAGTACCAGAAACTCCGGCAGGCGCGGCTTGGCGTGCCCTGAAAGCCAACGGCTGACCGATGACCGTGACGCGCCCATCGCTCGCGCCAGCGCGGTCACCTGCTTGCCCGCACTCAAACGCCGCAACCAGTCGCTCAGGTCGAGCGCGCCCTGCGCGTTCATCGTCAGCGGCACCTTCGGGTCGAACTCCGCAAATGCGGCCACGACGTCGACACCGGCTTTGGCGGCCACGCGAAGCGCCTCCTCCGCGGTCGGGAAGTTGCGCGCCCGCTCCCAGTCCGTCAGCGGATTGCCGCGATAACCGAGCCGGCGCGCCCAAGCGACCTGGGAGCGATTTCCGCGCAACGCGCGTAGCAATTGGGCAGATGCTTGTTCCACTTACCTCAATTAGCACGCATAGCGGCAGATCGTGGCAACGATTTGTGCTAATCAAGGCAACAAGTGGTTTGCGCGCCTCCCACCCGGCTGGCACAACGAGGGACATGAAGATGTCGATTCAGCGGGGCAATCGCCAGGCGATGGTGGTGGTGGGGTTTTTGGTTCCCGGGTGCGGCGCGTTCAGCGGCGGCCAGTCCGGTACCGACTCGCTCGAAGCGATCGGCGTCGTGAGGCCAGGGACGAAGTGCGAATCGGCGATCGGCGAGGGCAAAGTGGGTGACATCGTCGAGCGTGAAGATGCCTGTGAACGGTGTTCGTGCGAGCAGAACGGCGAGTGGCGTTGTGAACCCGTCACCTGCACGACGAGCGGTGCGCAAGCGCCCGGCGACGAGACGACGGCAAACGCCGAAAGTTCACCTCCGCCCGACCAAACGGAGGAGAGCGATCAACCGGCCATTCCGGAGTCGGACGCGAGCGCATCTCCCCCCGATGACGAGTGTCTCACTGCAATCGAGGCCCCGTCCATCGGCGGAAGTAAAGCTGTGTACGTGGCCAAAGACGAACGCGCCGTCGTATGCCTCGACCCCGTAACGCCGACCCAGCTGTGCATGTATGGCTCAACCGCCGCCTCGGGCGAGGACTTCGTGTACTGGGGAGGCGGGCTAGGTTTGGTCATGTCATCGTCGACAGACGGCGGCGTCGAACCTTTCGATGCAACCAGCTTGGGCATCGCCGGGGTTCGATTCACCATCGACGGGGCTCGTCCCCCGTTCATGGTCCGAGCTTACTTGAACCAAGTCGATGCGCCGGAGATCACCAACCCCGTCAGCAACTTCGTCCAAAACAGCTTCGTGATATCGGAGCTGAACGAAAACGGGGTGTTCGACCTCTTGTTCGCCAACGCCGCGCTGCCCGCCTGGACAAATCTGGACGTCGACGGGGATGGGTCGCCGGATCCAGACGTGCCCTTCGACCCAGCGTTCCTGAACTCACTGCAGTTCTTCATCGCCGCCGACCGGTACACCCCCTTCGACTTCGAGGTGTGTATCAGCGACGTACAATGGATCGACGCGGCGGGGGAACCGGTTTACCCAGAGTAACTTCGGCGCCGTCGCGTGCATGGCAGACGCGAGGCGCAGCTCCTGCCCGGCCCCTCACCGCCCCTCGCGCAACATCCGGATCTCGGCGGGCGTGAGCGGGCCGCGCATGAACGACATCGCGTGGCGGGGTTGAACGAGCACGGTGCCGCTCGGGTCGTGCACGTTGCGCATCACGAACCAGCGGTTCTTGAGTTGTTTCACCACGTTGGCGAGCGCCGCAGGCGCGAGGGCGCCGGTGCCGGCGGATTGGGAGATGCTCTCGATCACGCGGTCGCGATCGGCGTCGGTTTGAAGGCGACCGATGTACCAGATGCCAGTGTTGCTGAGCACGCGGTAGTCGACGTCCATCGGGTTTTGCGTGGCGAGCACCAGCCCCACGCCGAAGGCGCGCGCTTGTTTGACGAGCGCCACGAGCGGAGGTTTGGTGGCAGGGTTACGCGGATGGGGCGGCATGAAGCCGTAAACCTCGTCGAACAAGATCAGGGCTCGCAGCGCCTTGTTGCCCGGCAAACTCCGCACCCAGTTGAGCACCTCTTCCAAGATCACGCCGAGTACCAGCGCCCGGTCGTCATCGTCCAAATGGGCGACGCTGATGATCACCGCTGGCGTCTTGGGTTTGGCCGGATTACGCAGGTTGGGTTTGGGCGTAAACCACTCGGCGATATCTAGCGGGGCGCCCTGTCGCCACGACTTGAAGGAGGGCGATGCGAGCAACGTGTTGAGCGCCGCTGCGAGCTCCGCCCGCTGCTTCGGGCCCGCGTAGGTGTCGAGCGGTAGGGCCCCCACGCTATCGATGGGCGGCTCCAAGAGGTCGTGGATGATGGCGGCCAGATCACACGTCTGCCCCGCCTTGAGCCGGCGCGTGACGAGCAAGGACAAGAGCACGTGGTCGCGGCTCGTGGCTGCGTCCGGGTCACGCTTGAGGAGCCTCAGTACCAACGACACCGCCGCCGAGAGCGACGCTTCGGCCGAGGCCGCGTCCGTTTGCCAATCGGCCTTCGGCTGCTCGAGCGAAGAGAGCAAGTGCAGCGACTCCCCGGCGTCGCTCCCCGGGGTGATGATGCGGATGTCGACGTTGTCGTAGAAGTCGAGCAACTCGGGCTCACCGATCCCAGCGGCGGCGAGCCCCTTGGCGCGCTCGGAAGCAAGCGCGTCCGCGATTTCCGCGGTGCTCCGCCCGTCCCCCGGCGTGGGCTGCACCCAACGCTCGAACGGCGTTGGAGAATAACTGGGAAAGGTGAGCCCGAGGTTGGTGAGATCACCTTTGACGTCAATCATCAACACGGGGACACCGTGCCGCAACGCCTCCTCCATCATCCCCAACGTGGCCCCGGTTTTACCGCTGCCCGATGCGCCCGCGGTAAAACAATGGGTCGTTAGGTGGTGAGCCGGCATCCTTAACGGAGAAAACCCCGAGCCTTTGCCGAGCGGTGCGAACTGACCAAGATGTAGGAGGCGTTGCATGAATGTGTCCCTGAGCTAGATGATTGATGACTGGGTGGCGATCCCGCACGCACTTCAGCGCGCGCCGTTGCTGCCCTGGTTCCCGGCGCCGCTTGGCGCCTTCGGCGCGGCGTTGGGCATAGTGCCGGGAGTGACCGGCGCGTTCACGGCGGGCTGCCCACCGCCGTTCATGAGCGCCTGCAAGTGCTCGAGGTCGACGCTGCCGTCGTCAGTCATGGCGGGAGGCGGCGTCTGCTGCTCCTGAACCTCGTCGTCCCCGTCGTCCACGGCGCTCGTGCCGGAGCTGCGCTTCTTGCGCAACGTGAACAGCGACGGCATGATCAGGTGTGCGTCCTTCTGATGACGACGCACGTAACGCACTGCCCAACGCAGCTCCTCGTACAAGGCGAGGAAATATGCGAAGGCGCGCAGACGCGTGAGAGTCGCCTCTTCGAGGCTCTCCACGGCCTGCTCCTTGGTGGCCAGAAACTCGAGCAGATCTTGAGCGGCTTGAACCGCCGACTGAAGGTCGGCTCGCGTGAGCTTGGTTTGACCTTCGAGGTGACGGTAGTTGCTTTCTGCGACCTCGACCAACCGCAACGTGTCGAACGCGACATTGCGCGGGTTGTTACCCTGGCTACGTACCACGGCTTCGGCAGGGACGACGCCGCGAGCCACGAGCGGCGCCACGTCGGCCAAGATGGTCTCGTTGAGAGCACGCAGCGGCGCGGCGGCGTCGCTCACCGTCTCCCCCTGCTCACCGGCGGCAGCCACCTGCTTGAGGGTGTTGGCGTGTGCCAACCCGAACAGCGCATGTTTCACCTGGTCGACCAAGTCGTGCGGTACCAGGGGCAACTCGCGTGCGATGTCCGGTTGCAACTTGGCGGCTTCGGGCAACACGCTCAAGCCCATGACCGTGACCTTGACCACGTCGAGCGTGGCCGGCGGCAGGGTGTTTGCCGGGATCAGATCGTACTTCGGCTTGAGCATCAGATACGACTCGCGGAAGCCGTGGGCCCTAGCCGTGCCCGAAGCCGCAGCGTTGCCCAAAGCCGCCGCATTGCCCGAAGCCGCAGCGTTGGCTGCCCCGCCCGCTAGGGGTGGTGTTGGCGGCGGGGAGCCGCTGCTCCCTCCCGTATCCACCGCAGTGCTCGCGCTCCCCTCACCTGCGGAGGTGACGGTGTTGCCACTATTGGCGCCGAGGTTGCCGTTCGTGTTGTTGTTGTCGTTAGCCATGTTCGTCTTCTTTCTTCGATGTTTGGTTGTTGCGTAACGTGGGACACTCGTCCCCCTCGGTAGGCCGCCCCTTTTGCGCCACGGCACGCGAGAGATTCACCCCTCGCCCGCCATCCACTCCGAGGAGTCAGCTTGCCCAAGTGATCTTCGTTCGGGCGTCCCCCCACCCCGGTTGCGCACAAAAAACAAAGAAATCGAAAATCGACTCGGCTCACGCAAAGCGCCGCGTCACCGCGAGCAACTCGGCTTCGGGCATCGGGTGCTGGACGGGCTGCGTTCGCCCGCGCTTTCCAGGCAAACGGGGCCGCCGAAAAAGTTACTATACTCGGCGGCCGGTAAACTCGTTACGTTGCACCGCGAGCCGACCAGCCTCGTGCAGTGGCAGCAAGTGCACCCCGGAGGCGCACCTAATAATAAGGAAGAGAACTATCGAGCACGGGCGCTTTCGACGTGGCTGGCGCCGTGCAACTGTCCGCGAGAACCGTCGCGAACGCGCGCTGCATCACGCTGAAACACGGCGAGTACTCCGAGTACTCCCCCTTCCTTCAGCGCAAAACACGCTTACAACTCGGCTGTACTACCCGTTCCTTCACCGCAAGCACGGTGACTACTCTCGAGTAGTCCCGTTTCCATCACGCTGATGCACGGCGAGTACTCCGAGTAGTCTCGCTGCTTCACGGGATGCACGACAGAACTCCCCGCCATCGCCAATTCCTTCGTCGGAAGAAAAGTAACCCACTGGCCAGTTCGCAAACTGCATCACGCTGATGCACGGAGACTACTCCGGAGTAGTCCGGCTGCTTCACGGGATGCAACCCCGAGTACTCGGGAGTAGTCTCCCGTCCATCACGTGATGCACGGAGAGTACTCGGAGTACTCTGGCGCATCACGTGATGCAGAAAATGGGAGAAACTTCGGATGGGCGGGAGTTGACGGGAGGGTTCTTCCCTTCTCACCGTGAGGTTGGGAGTTTGCCGAACGTGCAGTGGGTAGGGCGGCGTGAGTGGCTGGCACCACGACGTGCCGCGACGCATCATGGGCGGAGTGAGTGCGCCGGCCAAACTGAACGGCGGGGGACGAAGCCGCTTTGAGTCGCGGTGCGGACGCCGACGCGCGGGCTCGCTCGACACGGCACGCGCCGATGGCTCGACTGAAGCGGCATCCGGAGGTGACGCCTACCGACGTAAACTCGTGGCAGCGTTCCCATCCGCGCACCCAGCACATTACACAGCAGTGTTATGTGGACACAGCGCGCGTGCTTCCCGTGTACCAGATTGGTTCCGACTGGGACTCACGGACGTAACTCGACGCGCCAAGCGCGGCGACGCACGTGGCCGTTCGGGGACATAGGACGTGGCACCCAGGGTGCACGCAGTCGAATACCGCGATAGCTCGTGTTACGCAGGTCTGGGTTCGCACATAGGGGTTTGGGGACGTGCATCACCGCGCGGGCTGTGCGACACAGATGGGAGTTCTCCGGGCTACCGCGATGGGGGCCGCCTGCATTAGAAACTTCGGAGAGGATACGTTCAACCTGATAGGATGCGACCCTGATCCGTGCCACAAAGCACAATTGTCAGTTCAGTCTGCCCTAGCCATTCCGGCTCGCGCTCCGCGCAACCAACCCCCAGGGTCCGCCACTCAGACAGCGAGAAGCCGTGCCAGTTCTGCGTTTGCAAGCAAACCGCGGGTCCCAAATCAACGGGCGGTCCTCACGTCAGACCTTCACCGTTGCCGCGAAATAGGTTAGCCTCCCGTTGCGCAATGAGATCGTCCAGACCAACCAGTAGCCGTCCTCCAACACAGACACTGGAGCGATTCGCCAAACTGGTCTACCCCCCCAACGGAAGCAGGGACGAAGAACAGCTGATCAATGATTTGCACGACCAACGGGACGCAATTGATAATGCGCTTCGTGAAGTGCTCGACGAAGTTAGCTCCCACGTGGGTTTCCGGCTACCCGGCATTAAGTTACGCGTCCAACGCATTGAACAAGATCAGGAGATTCCCACGACTACCCGCATCCTGTTCGACCCGGCTGAGCACTACGGAAACCATCCCGCCGTAAGGAATTGCGGACATCTCGTAACCCTTAAGCCAGGGAAGCACCAGAAGACTACTTGGAAGAAGTTGCCAAACAACCGGTGTGGCGCAACTGTCGAATGTAGCCAGGAAGCCTCGGCGCGCATTCTTGTCGATGTCGCGCTGGACATCGCATTGTTTCGCGGCTGGCAATGTCTCTGTGCCAAGTACAACACACCAACGAAACGGAAACAGTGTTCAAACGACAAGGCTCGATTCTTGCGCAGCCTGCAGAGCCTGCCACTTTCAGAAGACATCGTAGAGCCTGGCGCTGGCTACGTCGCTTTTGCATCCGCATGCCGTTCCCAGGGAAAGCTGTTGGTACAGGAGTACGTGAGCTTATGGGCGCGTTTTATCTTACCCAAGCTGCTGTCATCTTGCGTTACCTTTCGGACAGCTAGACGCGCTGGCCGCAAGCAACTGAGATTGCCGGGACCGATCAAGGGTCAGGTTTCAATTCGACGCCTCGCAAAGGCCCTGAAGGCTCTGCCCGCGCCACGCGATCAAGTCCTAGTGCTCCTGGCACAAAGGCCGGCCTCCGCCGAGGTCCGACAGCGTCTGCTCAAAGCTCTGTCCCTATCAAGATGGCGGCGTTGCGGCTGGGCCTTAGTACCTAAGGAACGCGCAATGGACTACGTGTGCTATTGGCCGCACGTCAATTTTCTCGCAATTCGCTAGGAGGGTGACGCAGTGTACTCGGCTTTTATTGATCTGGTAGGCATCAAGGATCAGGCTGAGCACGATCCCGGGCAATACTGCGAAAGTCTGGACCTATTTCAGACCATACTCAAGCGCAAAGGAACCGTTCTCGGAAAGAAGGATCTTGTCTATTTCTTCAGCGATTGCGCATTCATCGAATCCTCGTCGGCTGGGCGCCTCCTGACCTATATGATCGATCTCCGAACGGAATTCTTCTTAGAAGGACTCTATTTCAAGGGAGCCATTGACAAAGGTGCACTGTGGGAGACATCGACTGCACGAGCGAAGGCAGCTTCGACTCTACAAGCAGGCACAAGCGTGAGAGGGGTAACCTTCGGGCTGTCCGCTGCCCGACTGGTCGGCTCTACTGAGGGCTTGAAAGGGGTTGGAATCACGATCAGTTCCGGCGTGGCCGAGGATCTCGGTGTCACTGAGAAGTCTCACCTACTGCGTAGCTTTTATGTCCCTCAAGGAAACTACCGGCAGCTCTGTGAGTACCGTGACGTTCGGCTTCGCGCGTCGGATATGGTGAAGCCGAGATTCGATCGCATACTCAGGACTATGCTCACGGCAAAAGTCGTCTCACGGAAGAGAGCGCGCTACTACTTAACCCCTCTAATGCAGTGGCTTGAGTGCTCAAGTTGGGAAGACCACCAACAAGAATTCCCTGAGTATGCGTATGAGCGCCTCCTGGATGCGCATACATATTCCCTTTTTCATGACGTCGTCGGGTTTGAGTACCTGTATTTCACGATGCTGAGCCGTAGTCTCCGGAACGACGCCTCATTTGACAACAAGCTCTCCAATCGAATCTGGCGGTTTTTCCGGAGCCACAGGCAGCTTATTGCGAAGCTCGATGCCGTTCCTAGCGAGCTCCTCACAAGAGATCAACGAAGCGCAATTGCATCGCGTCTCACAACTCAACACACGGACGCACGGGAGGATTGATGGCTTCGAAGGTGGCCGGAAAGGACGCTAGCGTCAAATCATGGAATGAGCTGCTTGTTGAGGTAAAGAGCGCCAGAGCGGCGCTGGATGGCTCAGATCAGCTGTGGTTTCGCGGACAGTCCGACGCGTCTCACCCGCTGCTACCGAGCTTAATGCGCAAGGCCAACGGCCCTCTCAAGGAACAACTACTTTTTCAGAAGTTTGTTCAGTACTCGCTACGCTTTGTTCCCAGGCGTCAAAGCGATTGGGAGACGTTGTTTGATATGCAGCACTACGGTATTCCCACAAGATTAGTTGACTGGTCCGAGAACCTCGGGATTGCCGTCTTCTTTGCTGTGCATTCGTGGAGCAAATTGAATGCAAGCAATGCCGCAATTTACATACTCAACCCGAACACCATCAACGAGTACAGTGGACTAGCTAGGATTCCGTTTGTACCGGATGATCCGGACTTCCACTACAGATCCGTCTATTGGGAGAAGAAGCCGTTCGCGCCAACGTATCCTATAGCCATTCATCCTCTATTTCAAAATGATCGCATACTCGCGCAAAAAGGGATGTTTACAGTTCACGGGGATAATACAATGGCAATCGAACGGCTGTGCCCAAAGGCAGTGAAGCGTATTGTGCTTAGTGCCAGCGCGATCGCCACAGCGCAGGAGTTTCTTGAGATAGCGAACATCAATGCTCGCTCAGTTTTTCCAGACGTGTTTGGCGTCGCAGAATATGTCAAACGTTTGGCCGGGTTCTGATCTCGCCGGTGGGGAGGACGAGTGAACGCGGCACGGAGCTCGCTGCGCTCTTCTACAGTCTCGTCGAGAGCGCTCGTCTCAACTCCGTTGACCCGCCCGCTACTTGCGTCGCGCTCTCGACGAGGCCTTGGAAGGCGCTGCTCCACTGCTTCCGCGTCACGCAATGCTGCTCACCCGAGCATCTCGACGTCTCGGACGGAGGGCGCTAACCTGCCGTCCGCGGCAGGTGCTCGGGCGAACACTTACCACCGTGCAACAAGTTGAGCGCCTTTCACCACGGAGGGAAGATGCTGTGTCAACCACTGGAACCAGAGTTCGCCTACATTCTCAGGGATAGCGCCAACTTTGCCGACAAAGTTTTGCCAATGTACATGGAGTCCGCTCGTGAGTACGCCCAGCTGGCGACTGGCGCGCTCGCCTTTTCAATCGGATTTCGCGAGAAGGTTCTCGGAAACTCCCAAGCGAAGCGTCCCCACGTTGTACTAGTGCTCTCGTGGTTCAGCTTCCTCGTCACCATCGGGTGTGCCGCGTGGTATCACCATGTTGCGACGAAGCTCGCCGCGCAGCACCTCTCAGGCGTGGCAACAGGCTGCGATCCCTATGACCTACCCGTTCACTTTCCGCTAACCGTCGGTTGGCTCTGGCCTGGAAACGCCTATGGCGGCATGGTGGCATCGTTCTACTGCGGCTCAATACTGTTTGTTCTGGCAGCCGCTCTTCAGATTTGGACGCCATCAGTCCCGTTGGCACGGCGTACTCGCCTCGTCCGGGCGCCTCACCGAGTGTTGCGAAGGTTCGGTCAATCCAACGCATTACACGTCCGGAACAAATAGATGCACGACTTTGTTGCTTCTACACGCTCTCGGACGGGCAGCCCCGGAGGATTACATCGATTGGGCGGTCCTGCAGGTGTGCGATGGTACGGACGCGCCAGACTTACGAATCCTTGCTGGTTTGAGCCCCCAGTTCGACGGCGATGAGAATCTACTCCGAGTTTCTCATGGATGGCGCCTACTTTGCGGAGTATCACCGGGAGTGGGCTGTCGCGCTTGGAAAGGGGTGGCGAACGGCAAAGCGCCTGGCAGCGGCGTGCCTACTCGCCGCAATGGTGCTCGCGGGGAGTGGTTGGTTTACCAATAGGTTGGGGCTCATCGTTGTGGCCGCAGCACTGGTGCTTTTCTCACTTCTTGTGACCGTGAGTTTGATGCGTCATCGAGCGGCTTGGCTCAGGAACTGTGCCTCGCTTCCTTGGTCCGGAAAAGTCCTGCGCATCGAGGTTCGTGACGGTGATCTGGTTCAGGTGAAAGACTTCCCGGGGGCTCCGGAGTTTCATCGGACCGGGGCTGTGATCACAACGCCCAACGGCTACCTCGTAAGGTACCAGGGCCTAGCGGTCACAGGCAGCTCGGCGGTCTCCGCGACCAACGCGTCCGTTTACATACCCCACGCCACGATTCGACCCGCGATGTCCCGCGCGGAGTTCCTCGCTTGCCTTCGACCACACGGTGGCAAGTCGTCGTAGCTTACCCTCGGCAGCGTGGCTAACGAAGTGGCGTTTTCACGTCGACGAGGGAGCGCACGCGACGTGGGCCGTCGCGAAAACGCGGGGTGAACGAGCCCGGACGTCGCGCGTTCGGTCGTTTCAAAAAGGCGCGAGCCGTGCTCCAAGATGGCGCAGGTCAGAAAGCGTCTGGACCCAGTGAAGTGAGCCGAGGAGTGAGGCCGGGGCCGTGCCGATACGGCAACGCCGAAGCTCCTCGCCTCCATCCCTTCTGCTGCCCGAAATCGCGGCACGAATCAGCACTAGCCAAGCCCATACCGGCCTCGCATAGTCTGAGGGTGGAGATTGGTACCCTCATCGACGCCATCGTCAGGCAAACCACGGTGTTGATTGCACAATTGGCGACGTCTGGCGGGGAGCGGGCGCAGCTGACGAATACGGCCAACCAGCTTTTCGTCGACCTGGCCAAGGCGCTTCGGGAGCAGGGGCTCGGCAACAAGGCAATCGCCGATATGTTCGGGATGGCGCTCCGCACCTACCACGCCAAGTTGCGGCGACTCGGGGAGAGCCAGACCGTGCGAGGACGGACCTTATGGCAGGCCGTGTTCGAGCACGTGCAGGCGCGGGGACCAACGCTCCGCACGCAGGTCCTCGAACGTTTCGCCTATGACGATGCCGCGACTGTGCGCAGCGTGCTGCGCGACTTAGTCGACTCGGGCATGCTCTATCGAACAGGACGCGGCGCGAGTGTGCGTTATCAAGTGTCGGGCAACTGGGACGACGGGGAAGCCGGCGCTAGCGAACGCCTCGGGCACCTGGTGTGTATGACCGTGCATCGTTTGGCCCCAGCCACGTGCGAGGAGGTCAGCGGAGCGCTGTCATTGGCGCCCGAGCAACTCGCTCCCGTGTTCGACGCCCTCACTCGCGAAGGCCGCATTCGCGCGGTAACGGGCAGCGATGGCAGGCCCCGTTTCGACGGCACTGGTTGTGTAATCCCCCTCGGTAGCACTCGGGGCTGGGAAGCTGCCGTCTTCGATCACTACCAGGCCATGGTCAGCACCTTGTGCGCCAAGCTCGAACAAGGCCGCCCACCCCCAGGGGCTGAAGATCTGCTCGGGGGCAGCACGTTCAGTTTTCGCGTGTGGGAGGAGCATCCCTACCACCAAGAAGCGACGACCTTCTTGCAGCGATTCCGGCGCGAGGCGGGCGAGTTGCGCGCCAAGATTGCTGCCTACAACGAACAAAACGCGGCGCCAGAAGATACGACCCGTGTGGTCATCTACGGCGGCCAATTGATCAAATTCGATCGCAGGGAGACATTCGAACATGAGAACGACTAGAGTTGGTATCGGAACATGGTTGCTCAGTGCCCTTGCCGGGTGCGGCGGTCGACAGCTGGTTGATGACAGCACCGAGAGTCATTGGCTGACCGGCGCGGTCGTCGTTACCCCGGTGGGCGCGGATGATACCGAGAGTTCCACGCAGAGCTCGACCGAAGGCAGTAACCTGGCACCGCCAAGTGGTGGCGACGTGCCTGCTGACGACGACTCCCCCGACCCCGAACTGCCGAGTGGTGCAGATGAGCCTCTCGGCTACGAGCCGCTCTGGGTTCGGCAATGGGGCGGCGTGCACGGAGACGTCGTCGACGAAATCGGCGCGGACGCCCACGGCAACTTGGTTGCCATCGGCCACGTCGAGGTGGGCACAGACGACGAGGGTGCGGAGGACCGCTCACAGTTCATCGTCAAACTGAACTCGGAGGGTGACGAGCTCTTGCGCATCCAAACCGATGACCGGCGTGAAATCGACATCCCGGCTAACCTCGTCGTGAATCCGGCGGGAGACTTTTACGTTGCCGGCACGATTGAGGGGCGAGGTTACGGAGACGCGTCGGTCACTCACTACGCCCCCGATGGTCAAGTGCTTTGGACGACCACGTGGGGCGACTCTCGAACGGAACAGGTGTTGGACGTTGCGCTCGATGCGGCGAGCAACGTCTACGTCGTCGGCCACGTCTCGAGCGGAGCAGATTCGAGCGACCCCGCCTTCCTCACCAAGCTCGATGCGGCGGGTCAGCTGCTGTGGACGCAGGAGTCGCCCGGCGAGGCGGCGAGCCAGGTCGCCCTCGACAGCCAGGGTAACATCCTGTTGGCGATTAGGCGGGGTTACGCGGTGGGCTCGACCGATGCCTTGGTAAGAAAGCTCGACGCCGACGGCAATCTGCTTTGGGAACGAGAGTGGGACGGTCCCGAGGACACGACGCTTTTCTGCCTGTCGGTGGATGCCGGAGGCAATGTATTCATCGGTGGCTCGCAAGCGGAATCGACGAGCGAAAGCGAAGGGCTGGTTGCACAACTGGATCCGGATGGCGCTGTGATCTGGTCACGAACCTCCGCCAGTACCGCCACTGAAGTTACTGGTCTCGCGCCCACCACCCATGGCACCGTCATCGCTGGCGGGCGAGGGATCGACGGCCAAATTCGTTTGTCGGAGTTCGATACCGGCGGCAACTCGACATGGGGCATCGTGATGGGCGAAAACGAACGGGTAACGACTGCGGCGTTCACTCATGACGGTCGCGTGGTCGTGGCGGGCGGAACCTACGCGGCCCTCGACGGCGTCAATGCCGGCAGAGCGGATGCGTTCGTGTGGGTGCTGGCTCCAGTGCTCGAGTGATGAGCTGGAGGCCCCGCGGTAACACTGCGGGGCCAATCAGGTGGGGCTCACGGCAACCCAAACGCCCGCACCGAGTCGCTCCCCGACGCGTGGCAGTCGATGCAGATCTCGGGCTTGCCCGAGTAGTCGGGATCGCCGTCATCGTCGTATTCGGCCCAGTACCAACCGTCCGTGCGCTTTTCCATGATCGCGATGAGATCCAAACTCGAACCCGAGAAACCATCTTTGACGATCACGGACCCAGCGGGCCACGACTGCACGTCGGCCCCTTCCTCCAACGTCGCTTGCACGAGGGGGTTGATGTAGATATCTACCGCGTCCGAGTGGGGAGCGTTGGAGTTACGTCGCGTTTCGTAACCGGGAGCACGCGCCCAGCTGCGGTAGTCGTCGGCGCGCACTTCCTGCAGGAGGCGCCGCGCCCCCGCGTCGTCTTGGTTGTCGCCACAGCCCGCAAGCACGATCGACGCCGTCACCATCCAACCACGATTCGCCATGGTCCGGGTATGCCGCAGCTCGACGCACGGTTACCGGCCGCGTGGAAAAAGCAACCGGACGTATGGCGCTCCGACTCGTTGGCACTCACGCTTGACGCCTGAGTGGATTGTGGTGTCGACCTCTCGTAGAAGTGGATGCTGAATGGTTTGCCGCAACACACGTTTTTGGTCGGTCTTCGCCCTCGCGGTGACGAGTTCGTGTTCACCCAAACCGCCAGCGGAGTCGCCGACTGCGCCGCAGTCACCCGCACCGCAGTCTCCCGCGGCCCCAGCGTTGGAGCCGCCCCCCGAGCCGTCGAACCGTTGGACGCCCGAAGTGCCGGCGCTGGACGCCGAGGCAGGCTTCGCGTGGGCACCGACGCAGCTCGGCAGCGCGTGTGAACGCTACCGACCAGCGACGGGTGTCATCGAAAGCGCGGACGTGTTTCGTGCTTCGTTTTGTCTCGAACCGGACCTCGATTGGAGCCGCTTTCGCGTAGCGGTGTTCGCCAGGCACGATGGGGCCGCCGAACGCGCCACCCGCGTCGTCGCCGTGGTTCGCAATGCCGAACACTGGCTCGTGATCGTGGAGCCGTCGGGCGCTTGTTGTTCCAACGCGTGGGACTGCGAGGCGGTAACTTCCGCCATCATCCCGGCGTCACCGCTGCCGGTGCAGTTCGTGAGCCGCGCCTCCAGCATGCCCGCGTGCGTCGCTCCGCGAGACGGGTACGGGTATTGATACGGCTCTGCCCATCGAACGGCAAGGACTCTAGCCTAACGAGGTTCTCATGGACGAACAGCAACGAGCAGCATTCCTGAGAGACGAATACCTTCACCTGCAGAAGACGATCGAGGACTTCGACGGGCGAGCTGTCACGATCAAGGCCTGGAGCGTTACATTCAGTTTTGTGGCCATCGTTGGGGCATTCAGCACCCATGCGGCTGTCGTTCTAGTGCTCGCCAGTCTCGGGTCAGCGTTATTCTGGCTAATCGAAGGCTTCTGGAAGTCATTTCAGGCCACCTATTACGAGCGTGCCTTCCGCATTGAACGTTTCTTCAGGGGCGAGATCGTCGGCTTGGAGCCCTTTCAGATCGGTGAGTCTTGGACCAACCGATGGGGCGAAGGAGCTTTTCAGAGCCTGCTTCGTATCATGGTCTCGCCTCACGTAGCGCTACCACACGCGTTGGTCACCTTGCTCGGGCTTACCCTGTTTGCGCTTCA